>NZ_CP039905.1 GCF_005221385.1 Agrobacterium tumefaciens
ATGAACATGGCAATCAACATCGAGGCATCTGATTTTGATCAGGAGATTCTTCAGCAGGGAGAATTGATCTCTGACAATCTCAACATGCTCCGGTTGGAGCAATATCCACCGGATGCAGAAAAAGGTCTACGTTCCTTCTCGCTGGCCGAAGTCGCCGACTATCTCGGCGTGACGCAAAATCACATCAAGAAGCTTCACCTCGAAGGAAAGGGACCGGTCCCAGCGACCACCTCGTCGGGGCGCAGAACTTACACCGCCGAGCAGATGCTGGAACTTCGCCATTTCCTGGACAAGAACGGGCGCAGCGACTTTAAACGTTACGTTCCACATCGCAGGGCAGGAGAGCCGCTGCAGATCGTTTCGGTCGTCAATTTCAAAGGCGGCTCCGGCAAGACAACAACAACCGCCCACTTGGCTCAATATTTGGCTCTCACCGGCCATCGTGTTCTTGCCATCGATCTCGATCCTCAGGCCTCGCTGACGTCCCTTCACGGCATTCAGCCTGAGCTCGACAAAAACCCCTCTCTCTTCGAAACGCTCCGCTACGACGAGCAGCGCAAGTCAATCACTGAGGTCATCCAATCGACGAACTTTCCGGGGCTCGACATTATTCCGGCAAATCTCGAGCTCCAGGAATACGAGTACCAGACGCCACTAGCCGCATCGAACAAATCGTCGCCGGAGGGCAGGCTGTTCTTCACGCGCATTTCTAGCGCACTAAAGGAAGTCGACGATCGCTACGATGTCGTGGTGATCGACTGCCCACCGCAGCTTGGTTATCTCACCCTGACCGCGCTGACAGCATCCACCTCCGTCCTGATCACAGTCCATCCGCAAATGCTCGACATCATGTCGATGAGCCAGTTCCTCCTCATGCTCGGTGGAATCCTTGAATCGATCAAGGGAGCAGGTGCGCGCGTCAAGTTGAACTGGTTCAGGTATCTGGTGACGCGATATGAACCGACAGACGGCCCTCAGGCTCAGATGGTGGGGTTCATGCAGGCAATGTTCTCGAAGCGCATGCTGCAGAACCACATGTTGAAATCCACCGCCATCAGCGATGCCGGCATTACCAAGCAGACGCTTTATGAGGTGGAGAAGCACCAATTCACTCGATCAACCTACGATCGCGCTCTCGAATGCCTCAATGCCGTGAACGGCGAAGTCACAGACCTCATTCATAAGGCATGGGGACGCAAATGACGGGACTTTTTGACAGCCGTGCAGAAGCGCTGAATCTTTCAGCAAATCATCGACTTGAAGGCGTTAGGGAGACAACCAATGGCTAGAAACCACTCTTTGGCGAAGTTCGTACAGCCGTCAGCGGAAGAGCATCAGAAAACTGCGGACGCCCGCGCGGAGTATACCCGTCGTGGAGCTTCGCGTTCGATGATGCAGTCACTCGACGAACTGGCTGAGACTTCTATCCGCATGCTCGAAGGCGAGACGGTGGTTGCACTTGATCCTGACCTGCTTGAAGGTTCATTCGTTGCAGACCGCATCGGCGACGATCAAGAGGATTACATCCAGCTTCGCGAAGCAATCCGTCAATCGGGCCAGTCAACCCCGATACTCGTTCGCCCCCATCCGGCTGCCGAAGGGCGGTACATGATCGTCTTTGGGCATCGTCGTGCCCGTGCCGCGCGGGACCTTCGGATCCCAGTGCGGGCAGTGATCAAGCCCCTCGAAGACATCGCCCACGTGATCGCTCAGGGTCAAGAAAACACGGCTCGATCCGACCTGACCTTCGTCGAGAAGGCCCTCTTTGCCAGAAAGCTCGTCGCCAATGGTATGAGCAAGGATGTCGTGAAGATCGCCCTAACGATCGACGATACGCTTCTTTCGAGAATGCTGGCTGTCGCAGAGACCGTTCCCGAGACTGTTTTTGACGCTGTCGGCGCTGCAAAAGGCGTCGGACGCGATCGCTGGGAAGAACTGAAAAAGCTCCTCCAGATTCCAGCCAATGCTGAGAGGGCGTGTGAATTTATCCGCACGGATGATTTCCGCCATACGGCAGAAGCGGAGCGATTCAATGTTCTCCTGGCCGAACTTAAAACCGCAAAGAAGCCGAAAAAAAAACAGAACGCATCTCCGTCCGTTCGTCAGTTTGACGTAGCCGCAAAATCTGTTGCCGTGACGACCAAATCGTCCGGAAAAACATTTACGCTCGCGCTGACCTCGAAAGATGCATCGAGATTCGGAGCGTTTTTATCCGACCAGTTGGAGTCGCTCTATCAGACGTTCCAGCGTGAAGTGCAGACTGAAGCAGGAGATTAACCGCAAAAGAAAAAAGGCCCCCATAACGTTGCCGTCGTGGAAGCCTTCCTCTGTATGTAGCAATCAGAGAATCGCATTTTCACGAATCCCCGTCAAGAGTCTTGGCACCGTTTTGGTGAGCGAATTTCTTTTGCCTTTGTAAAGGTGGAAGAACATGGATACCGCATGCGTGACGACGCCTTTTGGGCGGCGGTCGATGACGTTTGCCTTACTGGCAAAGCATAGGCAAGCCGAGAAAACACCGCCAGACATCAAACGTAACAAGTGGAAGCTCTTTCGGGCCGTCTGCGAGGCTCGTGAGGACCTTGACGTCAGTGACCGCTCTCTGACTGTCCTGGACGCGCTATTGTCCTTTTATCCATCGGACGAGCTTTCAGCAACGAACAGCATGATCGTGTTTCCGTCCAACGCTCAGCTTTCGATCCGAGCACGCGGGATGACTGCTGCGACGCTCAGACGGCATCTTGCCGCACTCGTTGATGCGGGTCTCATCCTGCGAAAGGACAGCCCAAACGGAAAGCGTTATGCTCGTAGGAGCAGGGCAGGGGACGTCAGCGAAGCCTTTGGCTTCAGTCTGGCACCGCTCTTGTCTCGTGCTCAGGAGATTGAGACAATTGCCGCCCGCATGGCTGCCGATCGTGAACTTTACCAATCCGCTCGAGAGAAAATCAGTCTCTGCCGCCGCGAGATCACCAAGCTAATCTATCTCGCCCGGGAAAACGCCATCCCAGGCGATTGGGCGGAGCTTTACGATCGCTTTCGGTCATTCTTGTCATCACTTCCGCGGCACCCCTCGCTTGAAGAACTTCAAGCACTTTTGTCACAACTGAATGAAATCCGCGCGCGGATCATCAACCTTTTGGAAGAACACGATAATTCTAGAAATATGAGCGCCAATGAATCCCAAAATGAGCGGCACATAAAGGATTCACAAACATATTCCCAATTTGAATCTGAATGCGGTCACGAAGCTTCAAACCGTGTGGTTCCATCTCAAGGATCTAAGTTCAAACAAGACACTGGACATCGAGAGAACGATCACCCAGCCCATCAGGATGCCATCCGTCCAGCCATTTCGTTGGATACAGTGTTACGTGCTTGCCCTGAAATCAAACACTATGGTCCAGGAGGTTCGATCACAAGCTGGAGAGACTTTGTGGCAGCAAGCACCATCCTAGGCTCCATGCTGCAGATCAATCGGCCCGCCTTTCAAGCCGCTTGCCGGGCGATGGGCCCGGTGAATGCAGCTGTAGTGATTGCCTGCATCTTTGAGAGGGCAGAGGAAATCAATTCCGCTGGTGCCTACCTCAGGGACCTTAGCCGGCGGGCATGCCTTCGGCAATTCAGTGCCGGCCCTATGCTCCTAGCGCTTCTTAGATCGAGATCAAGACCATCGTAAGAGCGGGCGCCAAGTCTATCCGTTTAGAGTGCGCGTATCGAACCAACCCATGCAAGCCATCCCTGCTAGGTTTGTCAGGATTGATCATCCGATTAAGAGCTCTTCCGGCATAGTCCTCAGTCAAACGAGAGGTCCGGTGTAAGGGATCTAATGTACCCCGTTGCGGATGTGCCGTTTTCTGCGGGAGCAAAATTCATGTTTCGCTTATATCGCCGCGGAACAGCCGCGCATTTACAGGACGAGGGTGATATCGACACGAGCGGCAAAGGCAACGATCTGCCTCATTTCTCCAACATCCGAATAGATCGGAACATTGCTGATCTCGAGCAGATCGGCCTCTGCGACGCGATCTCCGAACAAAACCACTGCCTGCTGCGGATCACAACGTTTTGACGTCCAGATCAAGCCATGCGCGTCCGGCCGGCTTTGGTGGATCGCTAGTGCCCACTGGGCTGTGATGTGATAATCAGCGGCCGTCGTGTCGATGAGATTCGACCTGCTGACGCCCCACTTGGCCAGATCAGGGGCGAACAGCGGGACCAGAACGAGATCGCGCTTCAACTCGATGACCGAATGAGCGAGCGGCTTGATATTGTCGACGCCGACGGCCTTGCTCGGCTCGTCAATCGGCACGTCGTGAAAAATCGTTTCATGGACCGCGCACTCGTAATCGGTCGCAAGATATTGCGTCGGGATCGGATCGCTGCCTAGGAATAGCGGTGCAAAACGGCTGGGACGACCTTTTCCAGGGTTAAAAGAGCAGCTTTCGAAACGGTGATCATGAACTCTGTGGAATCTCGTCCCCGCCTTGATCTCGTGAGAGTTCGAGGCGGGGAGGGGTGATGGCGGCAGAGAAATCATCCGGCGATATTTTCCGCCTCACGGGCTGCCGCCGATACGACCGCATCGCCGTCTTTCAGGACGTCGACCGGGCGCTTGCCAGCAAGCCACCCATTCGGAGAGGTGAACCAGAATGCCAGTTGCCAGCCGGACTTTTTCTCACCAAGCAGGGCGAGCACTTTGGCAACGGTTTCAATAGGCTGGCCTTCCTCGAACTGGAAGGCCGGGAAATATTCGACGCCCCCATGCCTGATCGAGAAGACCTTGCCTTTCATTTTCCATCGCGAGGCGGTCATGCTTTTGTTCTTGGAACCATGTCCGGCCACGTCCGCCAGATCCTTGCTGGTAAAGCTTGGCCACTCCCCAAAAAACCGCGCTCTTGCCTTCGCATTGCTGTCATAGAGCAACCTCTCGACTTCGGCGTTGGGAGGCGTGCGCATATAGACCGAAACCAGCGCGTCGATCGCGTCATCGGTCAGTTTGCTTTGCCGGGCTTCCATGATCGCCGGCACATGCTCGACGATATCGCGGATGGTTTCCCGAACCGCCAGGTTTGGGGTGTCGACCAGTAGGACCATCATGTCATCGACATCGGTTTCCGGCGTCGAGTGCATCGCATTTGCCATTGCCCTGCGCAGTTTTGCGGCGATAGAAGACGCGCGCTGTTTTCCTGTCAGCTTACGCTTCAGCAGGCGCCCACCCGCGTCCGGTGTTTTCTCGCCGGAAGCAGAATCCATCTCGACCTGTAGCGCGTGGGCAAATTCGGCGCCATCATAGACGCGAAGACCGTTAGTGGCAGCCATCTCGATACTCCGGGATATTTCGGTTATCTATTATGCTATAACCTATATCACCGAAGGCTTGTTTTCAAGTACGAACACTTTTTTGCGGCGGAGGGCGAATGCACAGCTGCGTGCTTCGTAAGAGATCGATTCGTCTCCACCACACTGTATCAAAAAACGTTAGTTTAATCGCGAAGATGCGGTCAGCTTTCGAAGGTGCTCAGCTTTTTCAGAAGGTCTTCCGATATCTCGAACTGACGCGCGGTTCCCCGCCCCATGGAATTCGTGCCCATGGTTTCATTCAGCATTCCCCGCTTGACCAGAAGATCGACAGTCTCCTTTGCTCCGCTCCGCGTCAATCCAGTAATTTCAACGATATTGGAAAGGGTTAGCTTCTGATGAGCCTGGCTCATCGTGTACAAGATCGTCATCATGCCGATCTCCTTCAGCCGCGCCTGTGGTGTTTCGTCTTCCAGTGGATGGTCGAGGATTTCATGGAGGATCAGTCCGGAGAAGGCGAGGTTGTGCAATTGTGTCTTGAGCGCTCTTGTCATGTTATTTAACTGTGTTATATACGTTAGTAACATTGCGTTGCGCCCTCGTCGGACATTGTTGCCGTAGCGCGCTGTCGTTGTTTCGGAGGGGCAAGTCCATGAAAAACCTTCTGCTGAATAGCCTGCTGTCTGTTTCCTTCATGCTGCCATACTATCTGATTTCCCACAGCAATGCGCGTGCCGATGACTGGGGATGTCAGGTTATTCTGTGCCTTTCCAATCCCGGCGGGCCAACCCAGTATGCGGAATGCCGGCCACCGATCCAGAAACTCTGGCGTGAACTCGCCAAGGGGCATTCGTTTCCAATCTGCAGCGGCGTCGGGTTTCATAGTTCTCGGCCTGGCTACGAGCCGTATTATTGCGACGAAGGTTATCGGCTTTCGAGCAGCTACGGATCTCGCGGTGAACAGGCGACCTGCGTTTCAACCTCCCTCCAGCGGGTAGACGGCTCGCTTTGCTCTTTCGGCCGAGACAATGACGGAGGCAACTCCGGCTCGGTCCTGTCGGCACGGTGGCAGCGCCAGGACGGCCGGCTCCAGTGCATGGGTTATCCGATCACGCGCCCCAACCTGCGATCGCAGCCGCACTATATCGACGTGACCATCGATGGCGTCGGCAAGCAGCGCGCCTGGTACTGAGCGATGAGTGCCGCATTCGTCGATATCGCGCAGAATTGCGCGCCGATGGTTCAGGTTGAAACGCTGGCCGCCATCGTCAGCCTGGAGAGCCGGTTCCTTCCTTTCAATATCCGCATCAATAGCGGCATGCCGCTTCCCGCGCAGCCCGCCAGCAAGGCGGAGGCGATCGAGGTGGCGACGTCCCTGATAGCGGATCACCAGGATATCCAGATCGGGCTTGGCGGTATCGGCGTGGAGGAGCTTCGCAAATTCAACCTCTCCGTTTCCGACGCCTTTGATCCGTGCCAGAACCTCAAGGCGACAGCCACTCTACTCGATGGCTACTACCGTCTTGCCCTGCGTTTCGGTGCTGATACGCAGCGGGCCGAAACGGTGATGCTCCAGTCCTGGTACGGACGGGACGACCCGTCCGTCGGTGAGATGGTCCGGTATGACGAGCAGGTGCGGAAGGAGGCGAAACGCCTCTCTCCGAAACTCGCGTCGATCGCCATCGACGGGCCGCTTGATCGCGAGGATGCCCCGGAGGAGCAGGCTCACGAACAATTGGCCCAGCCCGTCCCCAACCAAGTCGCCCAAACCGAAGAAACCGCATCATGGGACGTGTTCCGTTCCAGACGGCACTCTTCTGTTCTCATTTTCCAGCATGACCCATCGGAGCAGAGTGAATGATCTCCAGAACCAGCTTTCGTCCCCATGCGGCCTCCACGCTCATGGCCGTCGTTATTGTCGCTTGCTTCGTCGAACCGGCCTTAGCCCAATCCTCCGGCATCGAAACCGTGCTGCAGAACATCGTCACCATGCTCACCGGCAATATTGCCCGCCTGCTGGCGATCATCGCCGTGATCATTATCTGCATTGCCTGGATGTTCGGCTATATGGATCTGAGAAAGGCCGGCTTCTGGATCATTGGTATCGGCGGTATTTTCGGGGCCACCGAGCTGGTCAACACCATCGTCGGCGGTTGATCATCAATGGCGAGCACTCCCGTCCTTGAGGAAGACACGCTGTTCCTGGCCTGCACGCGCCCGGCGATGATTGCCGGCGTGACCATGGAAGCGATGGGCATCAACATCATGCTGACCACCGTCCTCTATATCACCGCAGGATCGATCGCGTACGCGCTTGTCGGCGTCATCTTCCATCTCGTGTTCCGGGCGCTCGTCAAGCACGACCACAATATGTTCCGCATTCTGCTTGCCTGGGTCGGGACCCGCGGCCGCTCGCGCAACGCGGCCTATTGGGGTGGTGCAACACTCTCGCCGTTGAAGCTTGTCCGGCGCTACGACGAAAGGGATCTGAGCCTTGCCTAGCCTTGTGACGATGCGGTCCCGAGAGCTCGGGCCGGAGACCTTCATCCCCTATGTACGCCATGTCGACGAGACCACCATCGCGCTCAATTCCCGCGCGCTGATGACCGTGCTCGTGCTCGAGGGCGTCTCCTTCGAAACCGCCGATGTTCTGGATCTCAACGGGCTGCACCGCAGCCTCAATACGCTCTATCGCAATATTGCCGACGAGCGGTTGGCGCTCTGGACGCATGTCATCCGCCGTCGCGACAACGACTATCCTGAAGGGCACTTCACCAATCGTTTTTCCGATAGTCTCAATGCCAGATACCGCGAGCGGATGGTGCGCGAAGATCTGTTCCGCAACGATCTCTATCTCACCCTTGTCTGGTCTCCGAGCCACAATCCCACCGAAAAGGCAGCCAATCTCCTTTCCCGTCTGCGCAAAGCGCGCCGATCCGGCATGGAGCTGGACGAAGCGGCGCTCAAGCACCTGCAGGACAAGGTGATTGACGTCGCTGCCGGGCTGAAGCGCTTCGCCCCTCGTGTTCTGTCTCTCCATGAGCTCGACGGGATCCTGTTCTCCGAGCCGAGCGAGTTTCTTCATCAACTTGTCGGCGGGCGGCGTGAACCCGTGCCCCTGACGGAGGGGCGGATTTCATCGGCGATCTATTCGGACCGGGTGATCTTCGGCCGCGAGACGGTGGAAATTCGACATGAGGCGGAAACCCGTTATGCCGGCATGTTCGGCTTCAAAGAATATCCGGCAACGACGCGCAGCGGCATGCTCGATGGCATCCTGACCGCTCCTTTCGAACTTGTCCTGACGCAGTCCTTTGCCTTCACCTCGAAGGCGGACGCCCGCACGATCATGGGCCGCAAGCAGAACCAGATGGTCAGCGCCGCCGACAAGGCCGCCTCGCAGATTGAGGAGCTTGGCGAGGCGATGGACGATCTCGAATCCAACCGCTTCGTGATGGGCGAGCATCACCTCGGCCTTGCGGTCTTCGCTCCGACCGTCAAGGAACTGGCCGACCATATGGCGAAGGCACGCGCGCATCTGACCAGCGGTGGCGCTGTTGTCGCCCGCGAGGATCTGGGGCTTGAGGCCGCCTGGTGGGCGCAGCTGCCGGGCAATCTCCGCTATCGTGCGCGCTCGGGAGCGATTACCTCCCGCAATTTTGCAGCACTTTCACCCTATCATTCCTATCCGACAGGCCAGAAGGACGGCAATGAATGGGGCCCGGCGGTTGCCATGCTGAAGACGGCCTCAGGATCGCCGTTCTATTTCAATTTCCATCACAGCGATCTCGGCAACACCTTTGTCTGCGGCCCATCGGGTGCCGGCAAGACGGTGCTCCTCAACTTCATGCTCTCACAGCTCGAGAAGCATGATCCGCATATGGTGTTCTTCGACAAGGACAGGGGCGCCGACCTGTTCGTTCGCGCCGCTGGCGGCACCTATCTGCCGCTCAGGAATGGTGTGCCGACCGGCTGCGCACCGCTGAAAGCGCTTGATCTGACACCAGAGAACAGGATATTTCTCGCTCGCTGGATCGGCAAGCTGGCGGGAGCGGCGACACGGGAACTGAATGTCAGCGAGCTGCGCGATATCGCAGCCGCGGTCGACGGTCTGGCGGACCTTCCCGTCGAGCGCCGCTCCATCGGCGCCCTGCGCACCTTCCTCAACAATACCGATCCAGAAGGCATTGCCTCGCGGCTCCGGCGCTGGGAAAGGGGAGGGCCGCTCGGCTGGGTCTTCGACAACGATCTGGATGATATCGGGATCGGCGCCAGGTTTATCGGCTATGACATGACCGACTTCCTCGACAACGAGGAGATCCGCACGCCGCTGATGGGCTATTTGTTCTACCGTGTCGAGCAACTGGTCGATGGCCGCCGGATCATCATCGTTATCGACGAGTCTTGGCGCGTGCTGGAGGAGGAAGAATTCCTCGCTCTTGCCCAGAACAAGCTGAAAACCTTTCGCAAGCAAAACGGGCTGATGGTGTTTTCCACTCAAAGCCCGCGTGACGCTATCAAATCACCGATTGCCCATACGATCATCGAACAGTGCCCGACGCAGATTTTTCTGCCCAACCCGCGCGGCGACCGCGCCGACTATGTCGACGGTTTCAAGCTGACCGAGCGCGAATTCGAACTGATCTCCCGCGAGCTTTCGCTCGAAAGCCGGCGCTTCATCGTCAAGCAGGGCCACAACAGCGTGGTGGCCGAACTGAACCTCAATGGCTTCGACGATGAGCTCGCGATCCTGTCGGGTCGGACAGTGAATGTGGAACTGGCGGATGCCATCCGCGCCGAACTCGGCGAGGGACACCAGGACTGGTTGACCGTGTTCCAGCAAAGAAGGAGGACATCATGATCCGTAACGGCAGGACAGGGCTCTTGCTGGCAACCGTCACGCTGCTGGCGTCGGTCGGTCTAGTGAATGCTCAGGGCATTCCCGTTACCGACCAGGCGGCGATCGCCAAACAGATCGAGAGTATCGCCCAGCTCAAGTCCCAGCTTGATGCGCTGAACCAGCAGCTACAGCAGGCGCAGCAGCTCTATGGCTCGCTGAACAAAATCACCAACATGGCCGATGTCGCCAGCCTGCTCAACGATTCCTCGATCCGCAAGGCGCTCCCGCAAAACTTCAATGCCATCGAAAGCTTGTTCAAGGGCTCGGCAAGCGGCGTCTTCGGCGACTCGGCCTCGAAATTTCTCGAGGGCAATTCCACTTACCGTACCAACGCGAACGATTTCTACGCGCAGGAACTCTCACGCGTCCAGAACAGGAACGCCGGACAATTAAGTCTCGGCCAGCAGATTTATGATGCCGCCACCAAGCGGATCGACGGCATCGATGAGCTTCGGCAGAAAATCTCTAGTGCCGCCGACGCCAAGGACATCGCCGATCTGCAGGCGCGCTTGCAGGCCGAAACCGCCTTTCTGCAAACCGATGTCCTTCGCATGCAGGGCCTGCAGATGGTCCAGCAGGCGCAGGTGCAGGTCGATGACCAGCGAAAGGCCGAGGACTGGCGCCAGCGTATGGACACCATGGGAGCAGCCCTCAAATGAGATGGTTGGTTTCCGGTTTGATGATGCTTCTCCTGTCGGCCTGTTCCTCTGAGGAGAGGATATACACCGTCGATGAACTGGTCACCGACGCGGCCCTTCTGACGAAAATCATCGGGGAATGCCGAAACAATCCCGGTGAACTTAGCGACACCGCCAATTGCCGTAATGCCGAAGCCTCCGACGGCAAGCTCCGCCTCGAACGCATGCGCAAGTCGCTCGGAGGCTGACCGATGTATCAGGTATTCAGTTTCGTCGACGGGCAGTTCAAGGCGCCACTCGAAAACTTCATTTCCACCGGCACCTCGAACATCGCCAACTGGGTCAGCGGCCCGCTCACGGCGGCACTAACACTGTATGTTGTGCTCTACGGTTATCTCGTGCTGCGTGGCTCGGTGCAGGAACCGATCCTGGAATTCGCCTTCCGGGCCATAAAACTTGCCATCATCGTCATGCTGGTGAGGAACGCCAGCGACTACCAGACCTACGTCACCAACATCTTTTTCGACACCCTGCCGAAGGAGATCGCCGAGGCACTGAACTCCGGGACGTCCCCGAGCGCATCGACTTTCGACAGCCTGCTGGATAAGGGCCAGAAGTGCGCTTATGAGATCTGGTCCCGCGCCTCCTGGCCGGTAGACATTGTCACCGGCGTTGGCGGTATGCTGGTGATCGGCGCAAGCTTTCTCGTCGCGGCCATCGGCTATATCGTCTCGCTTTATGCCCGTCTGGCGCTCGCCATCGTTCTGGCGATCGGGCCGATCTTCATCGCACTCGCCATGTTCCAGTCGACGCGCCGGTTTACCGAATCCTGGATTGGTCAGCTGGTGAACTTCGTCATTCTGCAGGTGCTGGTCGTTGCCATCGGCTCGCTGCTGATCACCTGTATCGACACGACCTTCACCGCGATCGAAGGGTACAGCGATGTGTTGATGCGTCCGATCGCGCTCTGCGCCATCTGCATCGCCGCTCTCTATGTCTTCTATCAATTGCCCGGCATCGCTTCGGCGCTCGCCGCCGGCGGGGCATCGTTGACCTATGGCTATGGCGCGGCCCGGGACGCGCATGAAAGCACACTCGCCTGGGCTACCTCGCACACGGTGAGGGCAGTTGGCCGCGGAACACGCGCTGTCGGCCGCCGACTGACACCAAACCGGGCGGAATGACCGCCTCGATATCAAGGACATTGGACAGGTTATTTTTAGATGATCCGTATTCTCTTGCTGCTTTCGCTGAGCGCCAGCCTCTCCGGTTGCGCCTCGATCTCCAACCCGCTGCCCAAATGTGACGGCTATTCCCGGCGTCCGCTGAACCGCTCTATGTGGCAGTGGGAGGATAAGGGGAAGCTGCAGAAGCCTGGCGCTGAGAACGCTCATAACCAGGTGAGCCGCGCGGCCCCTTTCGCGGAAGAGCCGGCCTCGGTAACGCCGGCTGCGTTTGCGCAGTTCGATGTCGCAGGCTCATACCGTCCGTGTGAGGGCAACTGAGATGGTGAACACCGACAGCCTCAAGAGCTATTTCGACACGGCGCGCCGTTTCGATCAGGATCGGCTCATCCAGGTCGAGCGCTCGGCCCGCATCGCCTGGTTCGTTGCGATCTCGGCCAGCGTCCTTGCCGTCGTCTCTGTCTTCGCGATCGCCGGCCTCACGCCTCTAAAGACGGTCGAGCCGTTCGTCGTGCGGGTCGACAATTCGACGGGGATCGTTGACGTGGTGTCAGCACTAACCTCCACCGCCGGCACCTATGACGAAGCCGTCACGAAATTTTTTGCGGCCAGATATGTGCGCGCCCGCGAAGGCTATGTCTGGAGCGAGGGGGAGGAGAACTTTCGGACGGTGGCGCTCCTGTCGACACAGCCAGAGCAGTCCCGCTTTGCCGCGGCCTATCGCGGCAGCAATCCGGACTCGCCGCAGAATACCTACGGCCGGAACGCGACCTCGCGGATCAACATCGTTTCGATCTCCCTGATCAACGCCAATGTGGCATCAGTCCGATACATGCGCACCGTCACCCGTGGCGACGACGTTCGCACCACGCATTGGGTGGCGACGCTCACCTTCTCCTACGTCAACGCTCCGATGTCTTCCACCGACCGGCTGGTCAATCCCCTGGGCTTCGTCGTCAGCGAGTATCGCGCCGATCCGGAGGCCATCAATTGATACAGAGATTTTTACCTGTTCTTTTCCTGATCGCCGGCTTTTCCTTGCCGGCATCAGCTCTGGAGATCCCGCGCGGGGCGTCGCAGGACAGCCGAGTCCGGTTTGTCGACTACCAGCCCTATAACATCACCCGGGTTGTTGGGACGCTGCGTTCATCGGTGCAGGTCGAGTTCGCCGCCGACGAGGAAATCGCGCATGTGGCGCTCGGCAACAGCGTCGCATGGGAGGTGGCCCCGGCCGGCAACATCCTTTTTCTTAAACCCCGGGAAAACCAGCCCGTCACCAACATCTCCGTCGTGACGACCAGACGGGACGGTTCGACGCGCAGCTACCAGATGGAGTTGACGGTCAGGGACGGCAGTGTCGAAGCCGGGCAGAACACCTATTTTTATGTAAAATACCGCTATCCGGCCGATGAAGCGGAGCGCCGGAGAGAGGTCGCAGCCGCTCGCGCCCTGGCGGCGCAGGCCGGCGAGGCCGATCGTGTTCTCTCTCTTCACGAGGCCTATGGACCGCGCAACTGGCGGTATTCCGCTCAAGGTTCGCAAGCGCTCGAACCGCAGGCCGTCTACGACAACGGCAAGGTCACGACCTTCGCCTTTACCGGCAATCAGGAAATGCCGGCGATCTATATGGAGAATTCGGACGGCAGCGAAAGCCTGGTTCCAAAATCCGTCGACGGCAATCTGGTGCTGGTCCATGCGATCAGCCGCAAGTTCATCCTGCGCCGCGGCGGCGATGTCCTGTGCGTCTTCAACGAGGCCTACGATCGCGTCGGCATTAATCCCGAGACGAATACGACGTCACCGTCGGTTGAGCGCGTCGTCAAGGCCGCCCCCGGCACGACGCAATAGGAGGTGTCATGGCCGACGAAGAAACCACCCCGATCCCCGGCGAGCGCGCCGAAACATCGACCAGCCGGCGGATCGACAACAACCCCGTTCTCAAACGGGGCGCCGTCGCCGTCGCGATCGTTGCCTTTGTTACCTTTGCCCTCTGGTCGATGGGTGGGAAGAACAAACCGACGGACGGCGTGCAGCCGGAGCGCGTGGTCATCCGTCAGACGTCGGATTTCGAGCCGGCTAAGGAGCTGGTCCAGCCCGTGACCACCCCAACTGAGGTTCAACTCCCGGCGCCCGTCGTTACCGAGCAGGCGCCCACCGGTGACGATAAGTTGCTCGACGCAGCGCGCCGCGCTCCTGTTATGGCGTATGGCGCCGAGAAAACGCCGACCGCCAGGCGCCAGCAGGACGATGCGAACACCAACGCCGCCTCGAACTATGTTCCGCTCGCAAACACCCCGGGCAGCTTTACGGGGCAGGGGGAAAACGAGGATCAGCGCTTCAATCGTATGCTGACCCCGACGCAGTTGCAGGGATCGCGTGCCGGCACACTCGGCAACCGGGATTTCATCATCGCGATGGGAACCTCCATCCCTTGCGTGCTCGAGACGGCGCTTTCTTCCGATCAGCCGGGATTCACCAGCTGCGTCATCAATCGCGATGTCCTGTCGGACAACGGCCGCGTCGTGCTGATGGAGAAGGGCACGCAGGTCGTCGGCGAATATCGTGGCGGACTGCGCCGGGGCCAGAAGAGGCTTTTTGTCCTCTGGAACCGTGCGAAGACCCCGAAGGGCGTGATCATCACGCTGGCGTCGCCGGCCACCGATGCCCTGGGTCGCGCAGGCATGGACGGCTATGTCGATACGCATTGGTGGGAACGGTTCGGCAGCGCCATCCTGCTATCGCTCGTTGGCGATGTGACATCCCATGCCAACAGCCAGTTACGCGATAGCGACGTCGATGCACAGAACACCACCAGCGCCGGTCAGCAGGCCGCGGCGATTGCCGTTGAACAATCGATCAACATTCCGCCGACCTTGATGAAACATCAGGGAGGACTGGTCTCGATCTTCGTGGCGCGCGATCTCGATTTTTCCAGCGTCTACCGGCTGCGCGTGACCGAACCGCGCAACCGCGTCTATGACCGCGCCGTTCTCGGCGACTTTGCCCCGGACTCCAAGCTTGTAACGAAGTAGGTGTTGCGATGACTGAAGCCACAGATTCCGGTGTCGTGCGTGAACTGCTCCTGCCGCTCTCGCCGTTCCTTCGCGACAAGGCGCTGTATGAAGTCATCGTCAACAGGCCCGGCAAGGTCGTGACCGAAGGAGCGAACGGATGGCAGATCCACGATATACCGGAACTTGCCTATGACCGGCTGATGCGTCTCGCTCGCGCGGTGGCGAGCTACTCCAATCAATCGATCGACGAAACGCGCCCGATCCTGTCGGCGACCCTTCCCGACGACGAGCGAATCCAGATCGTGATCCCGCCTGCGACGACGAGGGGAACCGTCAGCGTCACCATTCGCAAACCGTCCTCGGTGTCGCTCGGCCTTGACGATCTTGACCAGAGTGGACTGTTTGCCGATGTGGTCCGCACGCAGGAGAATAGCGGGCAACCGGACCAACGATTGTCGGAACTCTATCGTGCCGGCGCACACAGGCAGTTTCTTCGCGAAGCGGTGCTGGCGCGGAAAAACATCATCATTTCCGGGGCCACGGGATCGGGCAAGACGACGCTATCCAAGGCGTTGATCCAGTATATCCCGGATACCGAACGGATCATTTCCATTGAGGATACGCCCGAACTGGTCATCCCGCAGCCCAACCACGTCCGTCTCTTCTATTCGAAGGGCGGCCAGGGGACCGCGAAGATCGGGGCTAGGGAGCTACTCGAATCCTGCCTGCGTATGCGTCCGGACCGGATATTGTTGCAGGAGCTCAGAGATGGCACGGCCTTTTACTATATCCGCAATGTGAATTCCGGCCATCCAGGATCGATTACGACGGTTCACGCCGATTCCGCACGCCTTGCCTTCGAGCAACTGACCCTGCTGGTGAAGGAGTCGGAAGGTGGTGGCGATCTCGAACGGCACGACATACGCGAAATGCTGACGATCGCGATCGATATCATCGTCCAATGCAAACGGATCGATGGACGGTTTCGGGTGACCGAGATTTACTATCGTGATGCAGTCGCCGTACCTGCGAACGAACGAGACGGGCAGGCACGAAATTATCGGACAGCCTAAGGTCGAATGCGGTCGAAAATGGACGCGCTGACCCTGAACTGGCGCGCCTTGCCTCGCCCCCACGCGTTCCTCCCCATCGACTCGATCAGACAGCCTTTTTCGACCAGCTTGTCCATGATGTCGCCGACGGCGCTGCGAGCCAGACCGCTCGCCTCGACGAGAGACGTCAAGGTGATTGGTTTGTCCTGACCTATCAGTTCAATAATATAGACCAGCATGCCGAGCTGCTTGAGCTTGGCCGCAGGTGTCTCATCGGCAAGCGGAGTCTTCAGTATGTCGCCGAGCGCGGCAACGAACGTCGCCTGAGCCAGCCAATGATCCAGAGCCTTGTGCGCATCGCTCGCGTAGGTCTGGTGGATTTCGTGTCGCCCGCGCGCGCGACGTTGAGGCGCTCTCGCAACATCCTTCTCTCTGTCCGAATTGCCCAATGCGTTTCCAACTTCATGCGGCGGAACGGTTCGCCCCCGTTCGCGCACTCAATGACCCCAGCCGCGGGGAGTTCGAAACTGTGTATCCACAGCCCTGTAGCCTTTAGTTCGAGAACCTGGACATACGCCACAGGCTCCCCGACGCAAAAGGTCAAGGAGGGGGCCTTTTGGGCAGGCCCAACCATTGGATACAGGGGTTTCGACGCCCCAAAGCAGCGCGTACTGCTTCCCGGCCAGCTTAGGACATCTCGACGAATTTTTATGCGACACCTTGGCCTTCAAACCTCATATCCGGCGACGTGTATGGCCGGGAGCAGGCGGCATCGCACCGTGGCGAGAGTTGTGGCGGAGGAGCGTGGCGGGCGGCCGGTTGGAAACGGTGGCGAGCGGATGTGGCTGGAGGAAGAGGGGGGAAGGGGTGTTCGCGGTGGGTTGAGGTTGTCGGAGAGAGCCTCCGGCCAGCCCGCCACGGAGAAACGACATGGCACAGGCCATCCAGAAGATCATGCTCAATACCGGGCGTGACATCCCCTTCAACAAGCTTGTTCTCAGCCAGCAAAACGTCCGCAAGACCAAGGCGGGCGTCTCGATCGAGGAGCTTGCCGAGGACATCGCCCATCGCGGGCTGATGACCAGCCTCAACGTCCGCGCCGAAGTCGATGGCGACGGCAACGAGACCGGCATCTATCGCATTCCGGCCGGCGGTCGCCGCTATCGCGCCCTCGAACTTCTTGTCAGCCAGAGGAAGCTCGCCAAGACAGCCGCCATTCCCTGCATCGTCAGCAAAGGTGATACCCTCGAGGTCGAGGATTCGCTCGCCGAAAACGTCAAGCGTGTCGATCTTCATCCGCTGGACGAGTTTCGCGCCATCGTGACGCTGCGCGAACAGGGGCTCGACGAGGAGGACATTGCAGCCCGGTTCCACATGTCGGTGGCCACCGTCAAGCAGCGCCTGCGTCTGGCTTCGGTCTCGCCCCGGCTACTCGAAACCTATGCCAACGACGAGATGAAACTCAGCCAGGTCATGGCGTTCTCGATCACCAACGACCATGTCCGCCAGGAACAAGTGTGGGACACGATCTCGCGTTCCCACAATCAGGACGCCTACTACATCCGGCGCATGCTGACCGAAACCGCGGTGCGGGCCTCCGACCGCCGCGCCGTCTACGTCGGCGTCGAAGCATACGAGGCAGCCGGCGGCGTCGTGATGCGCGACCTGTTCGAGCAGGACAACGGCGGATGGCTGCAGGATCCGGCGCTGCTCGAACAACTGGTGCTGGAAAAGCTGACCACTGAGGCGGAAGCGCTCAAGGACCAGGAAGGCTGGAAGTGGGTCGATGCGGCGTTCGACTTCCCCTACGGCCACACCGGCGGCCTTCGCCGCTTCTACGGCGAGCGTGCCGAATACACCGAGGAAGAGCTCGCGCGGCATGACACGCTGAAGGCGGAATATGACAAGCTCGACGCGGAATACGCCGAGGCGGATGAACAGTCCGACGAGACCGAGGCGCGCCTCGATGAACTGGGCAACGAGCTCGATGCCCTCAACGACCGGCCCTACGTCTTCGACCCGCAAGAGGTCGCTCGCGGCGGCGCCTTCGTCTCGCTTGCCGCCAATGGCGAACTGAAGATCGAACGCGGCTTCGTGCGGCCCGAAGACGAACCGATCGCCGAGCCGGAAGGCGGTGATGCCGGTGACAACCATGGCAATGGCGACGATGACGCCGTTGCCCCTTCTTCGAATGGGGGCGTCTCGGTCAACGGAAAGCCTGCTGGCGTCGAGGAACCGGAGGAAGACGACGGCAAGGTTCGTCCGCTTTCCGATCGCGTCATCGAGGATCTGACCGCGGCGCGCACCGTCGCTCTGCGCAATGCGTTGGCCAACGATCCCGTCATGGCCTTCATCGCCGCCTTGCATGTCGCGGTCCTGAAGATCTTCTATCGATACGGCAGCGACTCATGCCTCGAGATCACGCTCCAGCACACCGCCTTCAGTCAGACGCAGGGCCTCGGCGACACGGTCTGGGCCAAGGAGATCGAACAGCGGCAGGAATCCTGGGGCTATGATCTCCCCGGCAACGCCGACGAGGTCTGGGAATACCTGATCGCGCTCGATCAGGATAGCCGCATGGCGCTCTTTGCCCATTGCGTCTCGCTGTCGGTAAACACCACCGTGCAGGCATGGAACCGGCGGAGCAAGGAAAACGCCCATGCCACGCAGCTCGCCCGCTCGCTCGGCTTCGGCATGGTCACGGCCGGCTGGACGCCGACGGTCGACAACTACCTCGGCCGCGTGACCAAGGCGCACATCCTGCAGGCGGTCCGCGAGGCGAAAGGCGAGCAGTCGGCTCAACTGATCGACCACCTGAAGAAGCCCGACATGGCGCGCGAAGCCGCCCGGTTGCTCGAAGGCAGCGGATGGCTTCCCGAAGTGCTGCGGCTGCCGGTCGATCAGGTTCGGGCGGAGGCGGAGCTTGATACCGTCGTATCCGACGCTGTCGTTGAGGCCGCGGACATCGATCTGCCGTCCTTCCTGACGGAGGAAGAGGAAGCCGCGGAAGCGACCTCCGACCCGATCGATGGCGACGGCGAGCATCTGCAAGCCGCCGAGTAACCACTCCAAAACGCACATTCACGAAAGCCCGGCCGCTGTGCCGGGCTTCTCTGTTTTTCAGGAGAGTGTCATGCCTGCCTATACGATCGAAACCACCTACACTCTGCCGGTATTCCGGCATGCGACCTATTTCGCCGACACGCCCGAGGCTGCCTGCAAGGCGGCACTCGGTGACGACAACTGGGAGTCTCTGAAGAAAGACTACGATTCCTCCGGTGAGATCCACGTAACCGGCATCTGGGAAGGCGAGAATGCCGCCTATGCCGGATCGCCGGTGGCAGTCCCTTCGCAGTTCGATGAATCCGTTCAGCGCCGGGCCCACCACTTCGAAATCCTGCTCGGCCTGCTGAAGATGATGGCCCACGATGTCCACGCGCGCCGTCGGCTGCCGGTCGACTGGCTTGCCAAATCGGATTGGGCGATTGCGCGGGGTGAAGCGATCTTGGCCGGTTCCGCTGATCCCGCCGATCCGGTCGTCGCGCCAAAGCCGAGCTATGTCCTTGCGCGTCTGGACGAAGAGCGCGTGCGCAGCGCGATCGCCTCGGTGCTCGATGTTGACGACAGCTTCCGATCGGTCTCGCCGGCTCTGGTGACGGATGAAGACGTCAGAGCTGCCTGCGAAACCATCGTCGCAACCGCAGATCTCTCCGACGCCGTGAGCAATGCGGAGTTTCTGGCGGCAATGGAGGCGATCCGGGCGGCGCACCGTCGGCTCCAGCCAGGTTGACGCACCGGGGGTGATTATCCGGCGCGCGCGTGGAACCCGGCAGCTGCGGCCGGCGAGAGGCGAGAGTTGGGCCGGGAAGGGGCAGGCCGGGCGGGCGAAGAGAGGGCAGCCCGGTGTCGTCCCATCGCCTCTCCGGAGAAAATCAATGTCCAGTTGCCAAATATCACCCCTGGCCGCGTCTATTGTCCCCGACGATCGCCGCGCGGAATTCCTTCCCACCTTGTTCGGGCGTTCGCTCGTCATCATCGGCGAGAATGCCGTCTATGGTCTCATGGAGAGGCTCAGCCCGCTCGATTACCGCGGCGGGTTCTGGGATTTCTACGAGCAGGACGGCAAGTCGCTGTTTCTAGCTCCGAGATCGACATCGCGTTTCAGGATCACCGGTGAGATCACCGGGTTTCAGGGGGACGTCTCGGCGGAGGCTGCCGGGGTGATCGCGACGCTGTTCGCCTTCTCGCATCTCTCCTTCCAGCATCAATCCGATCGTCTCTCGGAAGGCTACGGCTGCCTCTACGCCTACGCCGCGGACCATCCCGAAGCCTCGGAAATCTTCCAGGCCATCGATTGAGTGTTCCCCTGCGCCGCCGCCTAGGGCGGCGCAGTCGACTGCCCCCACCATAAAGCGCCGCCCATGCGCTGTGGCGCTCTGTGCTTCAACACCCGTTTCGCCCGTCCGGTTGTCCGCAGGAGCGGTCAGCCGCCCGCCCTTTTGTCCAAGGAGACACCAACATGCACACCATGATTTCCAACTCCCGGCCGGCCTCGTCAGGCTTCAAGGTCGATATATCGCGCGGCGAACGCATCGGCCGCGTGTCGTCGGAATGGTTCTCGCGGCCAGACGACGAACGCTACCTGTCCCTTTCCGACCTTCATCGCGCCGTCAGCGCACGGACCGATCAGGCTCGTGTCCGCACCGTCGAAGCCGCCGACGTCCACGTCGAAGCGACCCGCGACAACACCGAGCGCATGTCGCTGATCTTGCCTGGCAGCCGTGAGCCGTTGGCCCCGACCCATTGGAGTTATGGTCAACTCTGCAGCCTGGTCGGCGCGCCGGCGAGCTACATGCGCCAGCTCCCAGCATCGCTCGCCGCCATCAATCTCCAGCACGGCTTGCTCAATCACAACGCCGAAACGGTCAAGACGCTAGAGATGGAGGACGGCCGCCTCGAACTGCGCGCCGCGACCGGTCCTGAATATGGTCGTATCTGGGACAAGGATCTGATCGCCGCCATCATGAACATTGCAGGCAATGGCACAGGCGACACGATCTGGAAGGTTCCCGGCCTGCTCGACTGGTCGACGATGACCCACAATCCCTTCGTCGACATCACGAAGGATACGACGACGCTTTATGCCAGCGACCGCGATGTCTTCGCCTTCCTTTGCGATGACACCCATCCGATCGAAGCAGGCCGCCTGCCAAACGGCGAGCCCGATCTGTATTTTCGCGGTTTTTACGCCTGGAACTCGGAGGTGGGCTCCAAAACTCTTGGGATCGCGAGCTTCTACCTCAGGGCAGTGTGCGCCAACAGGAATCTCTGGGGTACGGAAAATTTCGAGGAAATTACGATCAGGCATTCGAAATTCGCGGCCCAGCGTTTCGCCCACGAGGCCGCCCCGGCGCTGACGAACTTCGCCAATTCCTCGCCCGCGCCGTTCATCGCCGGCATCCGCGCCGCCCGCGAGCGAATCGTCGCGCGAAACGAGGACGATCGCTCGGAATTCCTGCGCAAGCGCGGCTTCTCCAAGGCCGAAACCGGCAAGATCATCGAGACGGTTTTGAGCGAGGAGGGCCGGCCACCGGAAAGCATTTTCGACTTCGTGCAAGGCATCACCGCACTTGCCAGAGGCAAGCCGCATCAGGACTCCCGGCTCGAACTCGAAGCCAAGGCGAAGAAGCTGCTCGAGAGCGCCGCGTGACGGCCCTCCATTGTCTTCCCCACCCTTCATCGCCCGGCCATCGCGCCGGGCTTTTCCATTCCCGGAAAGGAACTGTCATGACCTCTCCCGAAACAAGGATCTACAGCTGGCCACCTATTCCGCTCGCGGACATCAGTCCGCTCGAGATGCTCATCCTCACCAATGTGCTCGAGTGCAGCGAAACCGACGCGGGCCTCGTCCTGTTCACCGATCTGGGGCCGGCCAACCCTATTCGCGTCGCGCGCGGCGACTTGATCGAGGCATTTCGCGCCTCGGCCCAGCGTGCCGAGGCGGCGGTCAATATTTTCGTTGCCAGCCGTGTGCTTGCCCTTCTGCCGGCAGGCGGCAACACCTCCGAAGTCGACGCAACGATCGATATCGATCTCAGCGATTTCCCGTGGCAATCCGTGGTGCAGGGTATCGTCGCACGATCGACGGATCTGCGCGAGGTTACCGTGATCCAGTGGATGAACCATCCTTCTCAACGTCCCGATTCATACGGTGCCAGTGTTTCGCTGATCACCGCCAAGGCTATCCACCACGCCACCAGCGAGGATCTTCTCGCCGGCTTCAGGCAGCAGGACAAGGGCTTATTGCCCAAGACATCCCGGTTTGTGCTTCCAAAGGATGGCGGCGTCTGTGACAATGGCACCGCAACCAACCGCCTTGAAGGCAAGGAACTTGAGACGGCTCTGTGCCTGTGGGAGGCCATGCTGTATTTCCGCGGGCTTCATCAGGATGGCCGGCCGGTCCCCAACAATATCGTTCGCATGTCGGAGCTCTGGGATGAGGTAGGATGGCAGCCCATGCGGCTCCGCGTTCGCGCGCTCGTGCCCTTTGCGCATGATGTTTATGACGACCTGTTCGAGGATCTTGAAGAAGAAGGCTTCACCTTCGATTCGATTTCGCGCCGGCCTTTGTCGAAACCCTGCTCTGGTCGTAGGATGGAGCCCACCGTGAAGGCGAGCCGGAAGACTTCCTAGAACAGGTGATGACGGCTGTCAGGCGCTATCGGGGCGATATCGTCGCGCAGAGTGCATCAAGCCCCGATCCGGCTTCCGAAAGGATCGCCTCATTCGGAGGACGGTGACATGGCCCTGTTCAAGGCAACCTTGGAGCTTCTCGTCGATGTCGATTGCGAGACGGAGGCCAGCGACTGCATTGCCGAGACTCTACGGGAACAACTGCGAAAGTTCTCGCCCGGATCGCGGCTGATCGACTGGCGGTACGCCGGCGTCGATGGCGAGCCAGTTCCTCACGATGGTCGCGGCTTCGAATATTCTTGCCGGCCTCCGCAGGAGTAAACCGGGCGGCCACACAGGGGCTTTGACGTTGTCGTGCCTCGCGGTTCTCTGTTTGACCGGCGCCGTGGTGATCGACGCGGATCACGGCAGGCGAGGGATTTCGCCTTCCGATACGCGCCAGACCCAGGGCGTGATCTCGGGTCTTTCCTCGATCATTCGCGCAAGCGCCTGCTCGTATTCCTCTCCAGCGCTCGCCGGCACGATGAACATGGCGACCGCCGCCGGTTTCTGCTCCGGCAATGTCACGGAAACGATCGGCGCGTCGCGCGGCAGGTTGAAGCGCAAGCCCTTGACGCTCTTTCGCTTCATCTGACCCAGCTTTTCGAGAAGCCGCAACTCGTGAATATCCTCGAATGGCAGCCAGTGCTCGTTGACAACCATGAGCGCCGTCTCATCGACCGCTGCAATGCCGGCCGCGGAGACGCCGAACGTGGCGATGACGATCAGGTGAAACGCTTCGTTCGAACGCCACAGTTCCAGTTCCGTCTCGTAACGAGCGGCCAGCCGCCGCGATGCGCCCTCCTCGATCATCAACGGGAAGGGCAAATGCCGAACGGCGATCCTCTGTCCCTCGCGCGCGGCGGAAAACTCCTTCACCTCCCCCACGATCATCATCAGCTTGCGCGGTCCCGCGCCGGCCGCCTGGATGCCTTTGAGTGCAGCTGTACGGCGGGCGGCGATCCCATCCTTATCCTCGGCATGGAACACTTCCGGCACAAAGAGCATCTCGCCCAAAGCAGCCCCTCTCGCCGTCATCTGCGCCGCGGCATTGAGGAGGCTTGCGCGCACGCGACCCCAGCCGCGCCTGCCTGACCAGGTCGACCGCCATTCGGTCAACTCGCCCGCCTCCCACAGGTAATGCAGCATCGCCCGCAGCGACAGTTTCCTGGGCTCGCTGCGGATGCCGTGCTCTAGAGCTTCAGCCGAACTGCCGGGCGCGGCGCGAGGCCCGCGCTTCGTCAAGGAAAAGTCGAGCTTGAGCTCGGCCTTGCCGGCGGCATCGATCTGGATAGCATTGCCGATCAACGGCCCAAGTCCGGAAAGCTCATAGGGAGGCTCGTAGGACGGGCAGGTTGCGTCATGATCGCGCCCCGACAACGGCATCCGCTTGACGAGATGCTGGTCTTCGACCCGCGCAATGTACATCGGAACGGGCGGTGCCTTGCACATGCACATCGGCCGCAATCGTTGCTCGTAGGCTTGGGGAAGAAATGCCTGCAGCTCTTCGGAGGCTTCCCCGAACACCCGATCACCTAGCTTGAAAGTCCTCAATTCAATTCTCCCTGTTCATTGTGCCACGCTACAGAAGCACGAGCCATTTGACTAACGCAAAATCGTTAGTCAAAATCTGTCTTTCCTCCAGGCTCCGCACCAGGCCCGCATGTCCATCAGCGACGACCTCGAAGAAGCTGCGTCAGCGCGTGCGGCAGAGGGAGAGGGGGCAGAGGGGCAGTTGGGCTTGTCCAGCCGGTAGAGAGTTGCCCGGGCAGGCTACGTCGATTTTGAGCCGTCTATCAAATCGATCATCCATCCGCCCGGCAAAAGCCAGGCTTTTCCATCTCAGGAGGACAGAATGACTATACCGAGTTACGCTCAGACAAATTTCCGAACCTTGCTGCGCGCCGCGGCCGACGGCAATCTTGCCCTCATGGAGTGCCTCGACGCTCGAACGCGGGAACCTCGTTACGTGCTGTGCGCCGTCGGCGGCGACGGCACGGACCGCGTTCTAACGCCCTTCGGCCATCTTGCCGACGGAAACCCGTACGAGGCCTATTCCCCGCCTGATCCCGATGATCCCAGCGGTTTCCTGACCATGGTTCAGGCGGGAGCCGCCGCCGGTCCATCAACCAACAGCGCCGAAGAGGGTGGCGATGCAGACCCGGCGTAAACCGCGGCCCGGCGAGCGTCGGCATATCGCCCATTCGCTGTATTCGGCCAAGCTTGGCGCACACGATGAGGGGCGCTATCGCGTAACCCGATCCGGCGCTCCGGACGTGCCGGCCCTTGTCCGGTCCGGCATGGCGGTTCGCACCTCCTATGGCACGGGCGGCATTGTCATCGCGGTCGAGGGCCCCGTCGTCTATCAGGCGCCCGATGGCCGGGACTACGAGCATTTTACGATCGTCTATGTTCCGACCGCCCGCTTCGGCCACCATTCGACGACCGATCACCGCTGGATCAACGAGTGTGTTGCCGTTGGCGATCGCATCCTGATGCTCTTCGAAGCCAATAGCGATGAGGTCTTCGTCGAGGCTGCAACCGTCGGCCCGCCCTAGGTGTCGCCGGCGAAGAGCCGTCCGCGACGTCGTTTTTCTGAACAAGGTCCGGTGCTCCCAAGGAGCGCCGGGCCTTTCCGCATTTTAAGGAGAGTAACATGTCCATTCGAGCCATCGATATTCGCCGCCCGGCCGCAGAGCCGGTATTCCTGAACTTCCGTTCCGAGGTCGTCCGGCCGGTCTGCTTCGCCGTCGTCTATTGGGACGGCCCGGGCGATACGATCTACGCCTTCGAGGACAGGACTGCCTTCGAGCGCCAGCGCGCCACGGCGGAGCGGCATTGCGTCCACGTCCAAGAGCTGTCGGTCGGGCAGGCGGCAGACTGGATCGCCGCCGGAGGCAAGGCCGTCCTGCACGAAGTGTCGGTTTCGGGCACTGCGGCGTTTGGAAACCTGAAGCTCGCGCCCGGCTGGTGGCCGGGCGCCCGCCGCCTTGCGTTGGGCAGAGGGGGAGAGGGGCCGGAAAGAGATGACCTGCTGGGGCTTGGAGAGCGTCCGGGCGGGTCTGTCCCTTCCCGCTCTCGACAGGATCTCCCATGAACATCGTTTCTTCTCGCGCTGCCACCGCCGCAGTTGTTTCTCCGGCTCCGGCAGATCAGATTGGCCGCGCGGCAAAACTTGCTTGCGCCGGTGAGCAGCTTCTGACGTTTCTCGAACGTGGCCAGCCCATCGGCGCAGCCGACCTTCGCACCATTCTGACCGATGTCTTCGGCGGCTCGGATGCCGAAGGCTTCTGGTCCTGGAAAGACGCCTACGAGGCGACGGAGGCCGCACAGGTCCTGTTCCTGCGCAAGTTCGGCGTGGCCATCGCCGCCCGCGCCCACGCACCGCAGGGGACGCTCTCGATGCTGACGAAGGTCGCGAGCCAGATCCCCACTCATACGCGGCGCTCGGAGGAAAGCCAGCATCTCCAGCAGTTGTCGACGCCGATCCCCTTGGCCTTCGTCGCGGCCCGCGCCGCCGGCATCATGGCGGACGATACCGTGCTGGAGCCGTCTGCCGGGACCGGCCTGATGGCGGTCTTCGCCGAGCTCACGCGTGCGCGTCTCGTTCTCAACGAATATGCGCCGGTGCGCCGCGGCCTGCTGGAGCAGCTCTTCCCTGGAACAACCGTGTCGCAGCATGACGCGGCCCACATCGACGACTATCTCGATCGCGCCGCTCGCCCGTCCGTCGTCCTGATGAACCCACCGTTCTCCGCCGGGATCCATGTGGAAGGGCGAATGGCCGACGCCGCATGGCGTCATCTCGCCTCCGCCTTCGCGCGGCTTGCGCCCGGCGGCCGCCTGGTCGCGATCACCGGCTCCAGTCTGTCTCCCGACAACCCCAAATGGCGCGACGCATTCGTCCGCCTGCAGGAGTGCGGCACCGTGCTCTTCAGCGCGGCGATCGACGGCCGCGTGTATGTCCGGCACGGCACGACGATGGAAACCCGACTGACGGTGATCGACAAGATCGCCGCCGCCGATCCGACGCGCCTCATCGCCTCGCAGGGCACCGCTCCCGATCTCGAAACCCTGCTCTCATGGATCTCCGACCTCCCGCCCCGCTCGCCATCGACCGCGCCGAACTCGATCGGCGCATTGTCGAATGGCATCCTGCGCGCCTGCGCGGCGAAAATGGCAGCCCGAACAGCCGGTGAGACCCTGCGCCCTGCTGCGGTCGCCGCTCCCGGCCTTCGTCTTTCACCGCCTGCTCCTTCATCCCTCCCCACATCCGCCGCGTCGATGCCTGCCCGCATCGCTGACGAGATCGTCGAACTCTCGTATGAGCTACGTGAGGCAGCGTGGACGAACCAGACCGACGTCGCCGACGGCATCTACGAGCCCTATCGGCTGCAGGCGATCCACATCCTGGACGCGAAGCCGCACCCCGACAAACTTGTCGAATCCGTCGCCATGGCGTCGGTCGCGCCGCCGAGGCCGACCTATCGGCCGCATCTGCCGAAGCGTGTCGTCACCGGCGGAGACCTCTCCGACGCCCAGCTCGAAAGCGTCATCTATGCCGGCGAGGCGCATTCCGGCTATCTCGCCGGCCATTGGACGGTCGACGCCAGTTTTGACAACCTGAAAGCCGTCAAGCCTGACGGAGAAGGCGCCCGCCGCTTTCGTCGCGGCTGGTTTCTCGGCGATGGCACCGGAGCCGGCAAAGGCCGCCAGGCCGCCGGTATTATCCTCGACAACTGGCTCAAGGGCCGTCGTCGGCACCTGTGGATCTCCAAGTCCGAGACCCTGATCGAGGACGCCCAGCGCGACTGGGCGGCACTCGGGCAGGAGAAGCTGCTGGTCACACCGCTGTCGCGCTTCCGGCAGGGCAAGCCAATCACGCTTGATGTGGGCATCCTGTTCGTCACCTTCGCGACGCTACGGACCGACGAGCGCGAGGGCAAGCGGTCACGCGTCCAGCAGATTGTGGACTGGCTGGGAGAAAATTTTGACGGCGTCATCGTCTTTGACGAGGGCCATTCGATGGCCAATGCCGCCGGCGGCAAGTCCGAGCGCGGCGAAAAGTCGGCCTCGCAACAGGGCCGCGCCGGCCTGCGGCTGCAGCGCGCGCTCCCCGATGCCCGCGTCGTTTACGTCTCGGCGACCGGCGCGTCCGAGGTGGAGTCGCTTGCCTATGCCGAACGCCTCGGCCTTTGGGGCGGCGCCGATTTCCCGTTCTCGACCCGTTCCGAGTTCGTTGCCGCAGTCGAGGATGGCGGCGTGGCGACCATGGAAGTGCTCGCGAGGGATCTCAAGGCGATGGGGCTCTACGCTTCCCGCTCGCTGTCGTTCGAGGGTGTCGAGTACGACATCCTCGAACACGAACTGAGCGAGGAGCAGGTTCGCATCTACGATGCCTATGCCGAAGCCTACCAGGTCATCCACAATCACCTCGACCAGGCGCTGGAGGCGTCCGGCATCATCTCCAGCGGCGGCACACTCAACAGACAGGCCAAGGCGGCCGCGCGCTCCGCCTTCGAAAGCACCAAGCAGCGCTTCTTCAACCACCTGCTGACGTCGATGAAGACGCCTTCGCTGATGAGCGCGATTAGATCGGATGTGGAGGAGGGCCACGCCGCGATCGTCCAGATCATTTCCACCGGCCAGTCGATCACCGAGCGCCGGCTGGCGGAGATCCCGACCGCGGAATGGAACGACATCCAGGTTGACGTCACGCCGCGCGAGATCGTCGCCGAATACCTCAACAACTCGTTCCCGACCCAGCTCTTCGAGGAATATTCCGACGCCGAAGGCAATCTTTTGTCCCGGCCGGTCTACGACGCCGACGGCAATCCGGTCCTGTGCCGCGAGGCGGTTGCGCGCCGGGACGCATTGCTTGAACGGCTCGGCAGCCTCCCGGCGATCCCAACCGCGCTCGATCAGATCGTCCAGACGTTCGGGACTGCCCAGGTCGCCGAGATCACTGGCCGCACGCGCCGCATCGTGCGCCGTGACGACGGCGGCACGATCGACCGCTTCGCCGTCGAAAGCCGGCCGGGCAGCGCCAATCTCGACGAGACCCGCGCCTTCATGGATGACGAGAAGCCGATCCTGGTCTTCTCGGAGGCCGGCGGCACGGGGCGCTCCTACCATGCCGACCTCGGTGCGAAGAACCAGCGCCTGCGCTTGCACAACCTTCTCGAAGCCGGCTGGCGCGCCGACGTCGCCATCCAGGGTCTCGGCCGCAGCCACCGCACCAACCAGGCGCAGCCGCCGAAATTCCGGATGATCGCCACCAACGTCAAGGCCGAACGGCGCTTCCTGTCGACGATCGCCCGGCGCCTCGACACGCTCGGCGCCATCACCCGCGGGCAGCGGCAGACGGGCGGACAGGGGATGTTCAGGAGCGAGGACAACCTCGAATCCCAATATGCCCGCGATGCGCTGCGGCAATTCTACAGGCTGATCCACGGCGGCGGCGTCGCCGGCTGCTCGCTGGAGACATTCGAGGCGATCACCGGCCTGTCGCTGACGTCAGAGGAAGGCGGGCTCAGGGACGAGCTGCCGCCGATCCACACCTTCCTGAACCGCATGCTGGCGTTGACGATCGCCATGCAGAACCTCCTGTTCGAGGCTTTCGAACAACTGCTGGCAGGCCGCATCGAAGGGGCGATCGCCGCCGGCGTCTATGACAGGGGGCTTGAGACGTTGACTGCGGACCGAATGACGGTGAAGGAGCGAAGGCTCATCTACACTCATCCCGTCACCGGCGCGCAGTCGCATCTTCTGACCATTGAACGCATGGATCGCAACAAGCCGATGCTGCTTGCCGATGCCTTGGGACTAGTTCAGCGCGATCCGCGGGCAAGGCTGATGGTCAACGGCAAGTCCGGCCGTCCGGCCGTCCGGATCCCGACGCGGTCGATCATGCTCGATGACGGTTCGGTGCAGCCGCGCGTCGCGCTCGTCCGGCCGATGGACGAGATCCGTTTCGAACTGCGCCAGCTCGAAGAGACGAACTGGGAGGAGACGGACGAGCAGAGTTTTGCCGCTGCCTGGGAGGCAGAGGTCGCCGCTCTTCCAGAATTCTCCCTGTCGACGATGCACGTCGTCTCCGGCCTGCTCTTGGCGATCTGGAAACTGCTGCCGCAGGACCATTGCAGGGTCTATCGTCTTCAGACCGACGAAGGCGAGCGCATCGTCGGTCGGCTTGTCTCGTCCGAAGGGCTTTCCAGGCTGTGCCGCAACTTCGGGCTCGACCAGACCGTGGCGGTCAGCGCCGCCGAGGTGTGGCACTCGCTGCTCGCCGGCGACATGACGCTGCGACGCGTTCGGGTGATGAACGATTATCGCGTCGAGCTCACCGGCTTCACCGATGGCATGCGCGACCGGCTGAGATCCATGGGCCTCTTCTCCGAGATGATTGCCTGGAAGCTCCGCTTCTTCATCCCGGCGTCGGAGGACGGGCAGGCGGTCCTGTCGCGCCTCCTCGAACGCCATCGCGTCGTCGACGTCGCCGGCCGGGCCTGACCGTCATGCTGTCCGCTTCCGAACTTGCCGACCGTCTCGCGCGCCATGCCGAGGCGGTCTGCCGCCACTACCTCTCCGCCGGCCGCCGGGCTGGCAACTACTGGGTCGTTGGGGACACTGCCAACAATAAGGGCAAATCGCTCTACGTCCACCTCACCGGGCCGCGAGCAGGGCGATGGGCCGATGCGGCGACATCGGAATATGGCGATCTGCTCGATCTCGTGCGCGAGACCTGCGGTCTGATCGACTTCCGCGATGTCGCGGACGAGGCGCGACGTTTCCTGAACGAGCCCCAGCCCGGACCGGGCGCGCCCCGCGGGCAAGAGACTTCCGACAGCCAGCCAGCTGAAAGACCGGCCGCCGAACGCGCAAGACGCCTGTTCCGCATGACGCAGCCACTCTCCGGCACGCTTGCCGACAGCTACCTGCGCCAGCGCGGCATTCTTCGAGGGGCTCAGCACGCGGCGCTGCGCTTCCATCCCTCATGCTACTACCGGGATCTGGAAACCGGGCGGACACGCGCCTTGCCCGCACTGATAGCCGCCGTCACAAATCCCGCCGGCGGCATCACCGGCGTGCATCGCACATGGCTCGACCCCAATGGCGACGGAAAGGCGAAGATCGACGATCCCCGCCGCGCGCTGGGCGGGCTTCTTGGCAATGCCGTGCGCTTTGCCTTTCCGGCCTCTGGCCCTGTACCTGTCATGGTCGCGGGGGAAGGCCTGGAAAGCATCCTGTCGCTGTCGCATGTGATGCCCGGCCTGCCGATGGTCTCGGCGCTGACGGCCAATCACCTGGCCGCCTTCCGGACGCCGGACGGGTGCTTGCGCCTCTACGTTGCAGCCGACGCGGATGCGGCCGGGCGGCATGGCATCGAGGGACTGAGCCGCCGGGCGCAGGCGCTCGGGATCCTGCCGCTTGTGCTCACCCCGGAACTCGGCGACTTCAACGAGGATCTGCGTCGGCTTGGACCTGACCGGCTGATCGCAAATCTCCGCGCCCAGCTGTCCTCTGAGGATGCTAAGGCCGCTCTGCTTGCGTGACAGGGCCGGGAGGCAGGCGGTGAACGCGGGTGGGGCCGGCATTGCGTTGCGTAAGCACCGATCGTGCCGGTCTCAGTCTGGGTGGCGCGCCTGCGGGGCCTGCCGAGAGGCGACCCTTACCAGGGGGCTGTTGGGCCTTCAGCGGATCGGTCTGGTTTCTTCCCCGCGCCGGCTCGCCGGCGCTCCTCGCGGGCCAAGAAACCCTCCCTCAACCGCCCGGCGCTTGCGCTGGGCCGCTTCGCTTCGCTCGCGGTTCCGGCCCGCCCGCCGCCTGGACAGGGATCGCCGTCAGGCCGCGAGAGGCGCGGCCCAAACCGACGGAGACCATCGTGAACATGACGCTTCCCATCGACGACGCCTTCGAACCGCACCACGCATCGTCGCCAACCGACCGCTTCATCTACGAAATGCAGATCTACGGCCATCGCCCCTTCCAGGACGAGCCGGACCCGCGACGGCTGCCCGAGGAGCCGACCGTTCAGTCCGCGCTGACCGCGATCTTCGACGCTCTCTACGAGATGCTCGGAGACACGCGGCTGGAACCCGATCTCGAAGACCTGATGTGGTCGGTTCCCAATCTCTTCCATCGCGCCGGCGAGCGCATCCAGCGCGATCTTCAGCGCAACGAGGATGCCCAGCGTACCGGCCAGCGTGAGCAGGATGGCTCGGAGGTCAAGAGCGTCGAGCTTGAGCGGCATGTCGCCGAAGGCATCACGCTCCTCGAACGCCGCAATGCCTTTGAGTTCATGCGCGATGTCGCTGCTGACCTGTTCGAAGCGCACACCGGATCGACATGGCGGCCGCGCACGGGGTCCAAGGTCAGCCATGCCAACATGACCGCGGCAATGATCGACTCCAGAGACTTCCTCTCCGCCCGCCGGCGCGCCGAGACCGAAGTGCTGATCCCGACCGGCACCAAGATCGCTGTTGGCGGCGGCATGGATTACAATGACCATGAGCGGATCTGGGCCGCACTCGACAAGGCCCATGCCAAATATCCCGATCTAGTCCTGCTGCACGGCGGTTCGCCGAAGGGTACTGAGCGCATCGCCGCTTGCTGGGCCGAGACCCGCAAGGTGACGCAGATCGCCTTTAAGCCCGACTGGACGAAACACGCCAAGGCGGCCCCGTTCCGCCGCAACGATGCCATGCTCTCGGTCATGCCGGCAGGCGTCATCGTCTTTCCCGGCTCCGGGATTACCGACAATCTTGCCGACAAGGCTCGCCGGCTCGGCATCCCGGTCTGGAGCTTCGGCGGAGACAGTGCTTAAGCGGTCCCTTCGGAGGCCGTGCGGTCCGTGCGCAGCGGCCTCTGAAATACTCCAGGGTCATCATATGGCCGAGTGATTCCGAATTATCGCGCGCAAGGGCTTCAACGTTGCCCCTGAAGGCACTGGCCCGGTATGGTTGATGTAGCACGTCCGGATGCTATAGTTCGGTCAGGATATCGTATGATTGACGAGGAGTGCTATGCCGAACTCTGTTTCATCGTTCGAACAGCGACGCTCATCTCTTCGTCGAGCGGAGATATTCGTCATGTTTCCATTCCGCACAGCCGTCGTGCTCGGCGCTCTTGGGTGTGTGAATTTCGCGCTTGTTTTCAGGCACCAGGAAAGCCCATCGTGGCTGGCGGCCGCAGCAACAGTCGGAGTGTGGATTCTTGTGTCGGCGAGTACTCTTCGCTCAGTGATCGCACTGACAACCTCGCCGGACTGCCGCTACAACCGTGGTGCGAGTCTAACTGTTGCGTTGATCGGGAAGTTCATATCCGCTCTGCCAGGACTGAAGCGCGGGTATCTTGAGATGAGGTTCACGGATCCGGCCTCATCGATACGCTTCCGTTTTCCATGGCAGATGAAGCATAGCGCCGTTTCGCCGTCGCTCCGATGCATAGAGGTCCTTATTCTCGCAGTGGGGGCCACGCCTTTCGTGCTGATCCTTCTCGCCTTCGGCTTGATTGTCGGCAATGCCGATCTATGGGGACCGGTAGTCGAACAACCTGCTTTTGTGATCATTATCGCTTTCGGATGGGTGATTGTTGTTCTGAGCGCTATCGCCGTCTTGTTTGTTTTAATCGACGCAATGTTTCTGCTCTTTGCCGAAGCCATCAAGCCGGATTTCGCGAACAGAGCACACAGAATAGGAAGCTGGTTAGCCTCTCTCCGTTGACTTCATTCAGTCGGCCAGTCTTCAACATTCCACGTTGAGGTACATCCAGTTGGCGAGCATTGATAATAGTTGATAAATCTATTATGCTTTGCGAACACAATCGACGGAGATTTTGACATGATCAGTGCCGATTTGGGCAAGCAGCTCGAAAGCTATATCCAGCAGCTTGTCGATACAGGTCGCTATGGGTCCAAGAGCGAAGTGCTACGCGAGGGCGTGCGGCTTGTGCAGGACAGAGAAACGAAACTGGCCGCACTTGATGCATCGATTATGCGCGGGTTGGCCGATGCTGACGCTGGCCGCACGAAGCCAGCCAGCGAGGTGTTTGACCGCCTGGAGGCCAAATATCGTGCGATGGCTGCACAGGATGAACGGTCCGCATGATCGTTGAATTTTCCGGCGAGGCGGAAAGCGATCTTGAACAAATTGTGGATTACATCGCCAAAGATAATCCGCGCCGGGCGCTCTCATTCGTACAGGAATTACGCGGCAAGTGCGAAGCATTGGCCTACAACCCATTGGCGTTTCCTCTGGTACCCCGATACGAAGGTTACGGCATTCGCCGCCGGGTACATGGGAACTATCTGATTTTCTACCGTGTGGACGCCGAACAAGTGGTCATTGTCCATGTCTTGCATGGTGCATTGGACTACGCTGCCGTACTCTTTGAAAAATAAGCAGATGCTTTGGAACTGCGGATCGGCAAGCTCGGGGACGCATTCCTTTTTGACTTGTCCAGGTCCAGTCGCCTTGTGATCTCCGATGGTCTGGCTCCGTCGACGAAGTCGTCCCAGTTCGCTCGGTACTGCTGGCCTGCCGGTAGACAGCGTGCCAGAGGGTCTCTAGTTCCGGGTGTCTGGGCGATAACCGGGCAGCTAGCAAAGATTGCGCATCGGATACGAGCGCATGCAGCGCCACCAGATATTGCCGCACGGTTGGCAATGGACAAAGACGGTCGCGGTGCCGATCGTCGCGGACCGCGAAGGGATGGCAAGGCGGAAGCGTCACCGCATGCCTTTCAACCGGGAGCGGTCGCCAGGGAGGTGGCGTTGAAGCGGATAGTGGCGAAGGGATTGATGGAGCTGTACGGCCGCTTCGCACAGTGCCGGACCGGGCAGGCATGATGTCTTGCCCTTCGATTGCCCCGAACCATTCCCGTTGTATGTCGCTCGTATAGACGACCGCCCGCTTTTGCGGCCAACCCCTGAAGGGGTAAGACTCGCCCGAAATTTTTGCAAAATTCTATTTCGGTTCCTTGTGTTGGCGGAAAATACAATTTTGCAAAATTTTCAGGCGAGCTGACCGCAGCAGATCGGCCGTCTCTTCGTGCGCCATCGGGAATGGTCCCGAGCAACCGAAGGAGACAGAACCATGGCCACCACGATCGCAACGCTCACGCAGAAGACCGACGGCATCCTCGAAGGCGTCTTCGCCACCATCCGGGTCAACGCCCCGATCGCCATCGTCCCGAACGCCAACAAGGCGAGCGAAGAAGCCCCCGACTACCGCGTCATCCACCGCAAGACCGGTTTCGAAATCGGCGCCGGCTGGAACCGCATCGCCCGCCAGACCGGCGAGGAATATCTCTCGGTGAAGCTGGAGGCCCCCGAGATCGGCGTGATCTTCGGCAACCTCGCCCAGGCCCCCGGCGGCGATCCGGCGAAGAAGGTGATCCTCTGGAACAACCCGAACTGAACGGCACGCAGCCGGCCCTGAGCGATCGGGGCCGGCTTCGGCATTTTTGTGCCAGCCGACCCCGCGTGGTCACGGGAGCGAAAGCGGGCATCGAGCCCCTTCCGCTCCTCTCCGGTGGCAAACGAGACCAAACTTTGTCTGCTCAGTCCGTCCAAGGGTGCCATGGCGACCCGAATGCCTCAAGGACGAGCGGTTCCCCCAATTTTCAGCCGCAGCCCCTGCGGGACCACGTCAGAAAATCGGCTCCCCCACTCGCCGCCTCCGGCGGTCGCGTTCCGCGCTCCTTGACCCCTCCGGCCCGCCATGACCGCGGGCGGCGTCTTTCACAAACATCAAGGAGATGACCAATGTCGATCGATCAGCACATTGAGGAACTGCGGGCCGAACTGCGAAACGCCGTCCATCACAACGAGCGCCGCTGGATCGAGAAGGAACTGGCGAAGGCACTGGCCGAGCGCGAGACGCTCTGGGCCGCGCAGGCAGCCTTCCTCAAGAACGAGCCGCCCTTCTAGGGCGGCGTCACGCTTCCGGCGCGCTCGGCGGCTTCAGCCGTTGAGCGCGTCCTTCACGGATTTGGCCGGCGTGAAGGTCAGCTTCTTCGACGCTGCGATCTTGATTGTCGCTCCCGTCGCCGGATTGCGGCCTTCACGCGCTGGCGTCTCTTTCACCTTGAATTTGCCGAAACCCGGCACGTTCGTCTCAGCGCCGCTCTTTGCCGCTTCGCCGATCTGCCGGAACACGCTGTCGACGATAGCTTTCGCCTGTGCTTTGGTCAGGTTCTGTTCGCCGGCGATCTTGTCCGCGATCTCGGTTGCTGTCGTCATGGAAGAAATCTCGTTACCAGGTTGATGATCCCTTCCTGTATCGCAATCGGCCAGCGGCGATGGTAGGGGCAAAGAATACAGTACCGCCCTGAATCCACTGGAAATCGACGTTTTCGTCGTGTCACCTGCCTTCAGGTCGTACCATCATCCCGATATCCCCTTCGGCGTTTTGCCTTTTGAAGCCGCATCGCGGCAGTTGCGGCATCGTTGTCGCTGTCGAAGGTTTCGATCTTCGACTGGCCGTTCGTGCCGATCCGGCCCCAGTTGCGGATGACTGATGCGCCACCGAAGAGCGTCGGCTGGATCGCGAGCACATAGAAGCGCCGCATGTTCTGTGACGGATCGATGCGGCGAAGATGAATTGTTCCTGTATCCTCATTTTCCATGATCGGAGTCTTGCTTCCTTTGGAAGACCCGTCCAACGACTTCTTTGAATCGATCCGCCCCGACTGATTCATTGCAGTGATGATTGGTGGGTTTAATCCGGTGTCTTCCGTAAAGAAGGTTCGGGCGAGGCCCTTGCTGGGCGCGGCTCTACTCGCGCCCGAATGGGCGCTCCCGGAGCCCGCAAGCGGTCTCCGCGCATCCGCGTGACGATCCTCTCGCGATGTGGAACGACCAGGAGGCAACTGGACCGTGTTCAGCTCCGTCGCCACCCCCAAGAAAGAAAAAAAGGCGGCGCCAGAAAATCGGCTGCGCGCTCGTCGCCCGGCGGCCTGACCCCTCTCTGTCTCTCGTCATGCGGACAAGACGTGTCCGGTACACGCCAATGCTTGCGCAGCGTTTTTGCCGGAGCTAGACTCACGCAAACAAGCAAGTAAATCTTACCGCCACGTTCGGCCCGGGGCTTGCCGGCTACTTGCAACAGGAGGCGCATCGATGACCGCTGAACCTTGCTCATGCGAGTCGGCTGTTGAGGAATCTCATCAAAATCCCCGTGGCCGTATCCTACGGTTCACCGCGAGGCTACCCTTTGCCATTTTTCGCGTCATCGTTTGGGCGCTGCTCTACAGCGCATGGTACATGCTATTTTTCATCCTCTGCATGCTCCGTCCGTTCATCGGGATGGCTGTGGCGGCGGCGGTCGTGATGGTGCCGCTCTCCATTGCAGCCTTCGTGAAACCGGAGGTCGCGAACGGTATGCCATTCTGGGCCTTTATCCTGATGACGCTCGGCTTTGTCGGCTTCGCCATCGGTTATACCATCTTCCTCGGCTGGATCACGCCGCCCGGCGCCGCCGACCCTTTCGCGCGGTATCGCCGTCCAGCCGATAAGGCGACTTTCTCCGAGTTGGGACGGCTCGCTTTCGCCGCTCGTAGCGGCTAAGCTCCGCGAGAACAGACGCCCCATCGAAGATAGACTAGTGAGAGAACGTTATGTCGACCATCGAGAAAGCTGCAGCTTCAACAACCACAATACAGGACCATGCCGGTACAGCGTTGGAGGCCCTGCAGTCCGGCTTCAACGGCCGCATCGTGAACGGCTATGGTATCTATGTCGATCCTTCGGGCCGGCGTCGCGATCTCCTTGAAGCACGAAAGGCGATCGATGCGGCGCTGGCGGTCATGGAAGCCGCGAAGTGGCCGACCGAGGCTGAGTACGACTTGGCGGAACAAGCCTGATCACGGTTCCGCTTTGACGAAACGGTTGGCTCTCGCAGCCTGATCCATCTCCTTGCGCCGGAAGTAGATCGCGCGTCCGCAACGGATCGGGCTGTGCCCCTGCACGATGATGATCTGCTCGTCCTTGCGCATCGACTGCGTGATTTCGTGCGGCATGATCAACGGCCGACGTTGGAAATTGACATTCTCCGATTTGCGCGACGCGCTGTTCTTCGTATCCCAGCCGATGTTGCGCGAGCTTCCCTTCACCTCGACCGTCATCTCGCCGCATTGCGCCGAGACGTTGCGCGCCGTGTCGAGCGCCTTGATCGCCGCGTAGCTTGCAAAAGCACATCCATCGATCCATGATGTCGCACCATCCTTCCCGAAATGCCGTTCCAACTGGCCGACAGACTGGTACATCAGCATCATCGAAATCCCGTATTTGCGACCGCGATCGCGCGCCTCTTCGAGGACGCGCATGTAGCCGAGCAGGTCGACCTCATCGAGCATGAACAGCGCCCGACGTTTGAACCCGCCGTCAGCCTGAATCATCGCATTGATCAGCGCGCCGATGATCACCCGGCCGATGCCCGGATAGGAGCGCAGGATCGACGCCGGGATATTCAGAAAAACGTCCTTTGTGCCAGTAACGATATCGCTTGATGTGAAGGCACTGCCGCAGACCAGTGCTGCATAGCTGTCGAGTGACAGCCATTGCGTATCTTTCGACGCCGTCGAATAGACGCCGCTGAACGTTTGTTCGGTCATGTTGGTGAACACGCCCAAGGTTTCACGGATAAAGGTCGATCCCGAATTCTCCTGAATGTCGCGTAGCATGGCCAGCACCGATGGCTCGGGCTCGGAGACGATCTGGCGCAGGCTGCGGAGGTTTCGCCGGCCAGTATAGTCCGGCGATAGCATGACGTGGGCGAGGAGTCCCGTCAGCAGATTGTGCGCCTGGCTCTGGAAGTAGGAGCCGGTCGAGCTTTCGAAGCGAACGCTCTCCGACAAGAGCATATGGGCGACACCGACGATGTCTTCTTCTTTCTGTTTTGACGTCTCGATCCCGTCGAGCACGTTGAACCCCATGATCGGGTTCGTCGGATCGAGCACCATGACCTCGCGGCCGAGCTTGGCTGTGCGATGCTCGACCACCATTGGCGCGACCTCGGTGGAAGGATCGAGGCAGATCAGCGGACCGGTATAGCGCAGCGCCGTCGGCACGACATTGCTCGTCGTTTTGTAGCCTCCCGATCCTGCGAAAAACAGCATATGGGTGGAATCGAAGTCTTGCCCATAGGTGAGCAACGGGGCCTTGCCGCCTTGCCCCCAGGTCGAGCGATCATTCGGATCGAAGGGCAGTTCATGCACGATTTCCTTGTCGACGCGGTAACGCTCGCCGACGACGATCTCGCCGTCCGGCGGAAAGAGTTTTCCGGCGGCCGACATCGAAAGCCAGTCCGCATCGCCGAAGGTCGCGCGCCGCGCCCGCTTGACCTGTTCGGGAACGACGGAGGAGATGCGGGCCGAGGCCGCAACCGCCATGAAGCCGCCCAAGGCTCCCACCACGGCAACCATGTCGAGATAGGAAAGGGCATAGTCCCAACTGACGAGACCGCGCTCGACCGATGGAGCGAGACGGCCGAATTCTCGCAAGGCATAGAAGCCGACGACGCCGAGAAAGCACAACAGGCTCACCATGGCTATGGGCCGCCGGCGATGCATGGGCAAGGCCCAGACCGTCAACAGGCCGGCGAGCGGCCCGAACAGAAGCGCTGGTAACGGGGCGGCGCGCAGAAACCAGTATGCCGTTTTGCCCGACATCCCGGTCGCCAATCCTGTCCAACGCCAGCCGGCGATATGGACGGTGATCGCAGTGACAACGACCGGCACGAGGGTCAGCAACAGGCTCGGATGGAGTTTTCCCTTCAATGCCATTCCAGCATCTCCCCGGCATGCGCGGGCTCGCTCTTTAGAGCGGGTGCCTTGAAGGCCTTTTCGCCGATATCGCGCAGCCGCCGGTGTTCGGGAGAGCCGGTTGCCACGCGCGCCAGTTCGAGCAGGCCACCAAGCAGGAAGGCCCGGTCGGCTTTCGACAGGCCTGCCTTGACGACGATGCCGCCGAGCAGGAATTTTTCCCGCGCCTCCTGTTTGCGGTCAGCCGTCATTTGAAACCGCCTCCGCCGTTCCAGCCCCACTATCTGCCGGTCGACGCGCCGGAGCAGCTGCGCCACCAGAACCTTTCTTCTCTTCTTTCCGAAATCGCGCGGCGATCTCCTCGAAGATGCGATCGACCTCCTCATCGGCGATCTCCATCTCCGCCAGCCCCGACTTCGTGGCGGCCCTGGCGAAGCGCTCGGCGGATTTAACTATCAGAGAACGCCTGCGTTCGCGCAGCTTCTCGATCTGGGCGTCGATATCCAGAATTGATGATTTTGCGGCCATCTGCGTATCCTTTTCCGTCGCGACAATCTTCAGATTTATCTATTATACTGACTAGAATACGATAGTAAAATAAGCTACCTTGCACAAGTCCCCAAAACGTCGATGCCGGAATTCCGGCTTGGGCCGTCTTCCGGAAAAGCGGCATCGGCCCTGCGGGCCGATCGGTTTGAGGGCGCAATATACGTCGCTGGCGCGACGTGCTCGGAGATGTCTGGAGACGGTAGTGGCGATTATGTTCGTCAGAGCGCAGGTGATCAGCAGGGGAGCGGGACGCAGCATCGTCTCGGCCGCCGCCTATCGCCACCGCGCCCGGATGATGGACGAACAGGCCGGAACGTCCTTCAGCTATCGGGGCGGGGCGTCGGAACTGGTGCATGAGGAACTGGCGTTGCCGGACCAGATGCCGGCCTGGCTGCAATCGGCCGTCGACGGCAGATCCGTCGCCAAGGCGAGCGAGGCACTCTGGAACGCGGTCGATACCTTCGAGACGCGGGCGGACGCGCAGCTTGCCCGCGAGCTGATCATCGCGCTGCCGGAGGAACTGACGCGAGCGGAGAACATCGCGCTGGTGCGCGAATTCGTCCGGGACAATTTTATCTCAAAGGGCATGATCGCGGACTGGGTGCTTCACGACAAGGACGGCAATCCGCATATCCATTTGATGACCACTTTGAGGCCGCTGACGGACGAGGGGTTCGGGCCGAAGAAGGTGCCGGTGCTGGATGCAGACGGCGATCCGCTACGCGTGGTGACGCCCGACCGGCCGAACGGCAAGATCGTCTACAAGCTCTGGGCCGGCGACAAGGAAACCATGAAGGCGTGGAAGATCGCCTGGGCCGAAACCGCCAATCGGCACTTGGCGCTTGCCGGCCATGAGATCCGCCTCGACGGCCGCTCCTATGCCGAACAGGGCCTGGATGGCATCGCGCAGAAACATCTCGGGCCAGAGAAAGCGGCGCTGGCGCGCAAGGGTGTCGAGATGTATTTCGCGCCGGCCGATCTTGCGCGACGGCAGGAGATGGCAGACCGGCTGCTCGCGGAACCGGAGCTGCTGCTGAAGCAGTTGAGCAATGAACGCTCCACCTTCGATGAGCGCGATATCGCCAAGGCCCTGCATCGCACCGTCGACGATCCCTTGGATTTCGCCAATATCCGCGCGCGGCTGATGGCCTCGGACGACCTGGTGCTGTTGAAGCCGCAGCAGGTCGATACCGAAACGGGGAAGGCGACGGAACCGGCGGTCTTCACGACGCGGGAAATCCTGCGCATCGAATTTGATATGGCGCAGTCGGCGCAGGTTTCATCGGCGCGCCGCGGTTTTGTCGTTTCCGACCGGGCGATTGCGGCTGCGATCAAAAAGGTCGAAACCCAGGATCCGGAAAAGGCGTTCCGTCTTGATCCGGAGCAAGTGGACGCCGTCCGTCATGTCACCGGAGACAACGGCATCGCCGCCGTGGTCGGGCTTGCCGGCGCGGGCAAGTCGACATTACTGGCGGCGGCCCGCGTCGCCTGGGAAAGTAATGGCCGCCGAGTGATCGGTGCGGCGTTGGCCGGCAAGGCAGCGGAAGGGCTGGAGGACAGTTCCGGCATCAGGTCGCGGACACTCGCTTCCTGGGAAATGGCCTGGGCCAGTGGACGCGAATTGCTGGGTCGCGGTGATGTGATGGTGATCGACGAAGCCGGCATGGTGTCGTCGCAGCAGATGGCGCGTGTCCTGAAGATCGCTGAGGAGGCGCAGGCGAAAATCGTCCTGGTCGGTGACGCCATGCAGCTTCAGCCGATCCAGGCGGGTGCGGCGTTCCGGGCGATCACCGAGCGGATCGGCTTTGCCGAACTTGCCGGTGTGCGCCGCCAGCGCGATGAGTGGGCGCGCGATGCCTCGCGTCACTTCGCCCGCGGTAAAATCGAAGAGAGCCTCGACGCCTATGCGCAGCAGGGCCGCATCGTCGAGACGGAAACCCGCGCCGATCTCGTCGAGCGCATCGTTGCCGATTGGACGGCTGCCCGCCGCGAGCTACTTCAGAAATCTGCCGATGGCGAACATCCTGGCCGCCTTCGTGGCGACGAACTGCTGGTGCTAGCGCATACCAATGTCGACGTGCAGAAGCTCAACGCGTTCCTGCGCAAGGTTATGATGGAAGAGGGCGCCCTGACCGGTGCGCGTGAATTCCAGACGGCGCGCGGGGTGCGCGAGTTCGCCGCCGGCGATCGGATCATCTTCCTCGAAAACGCCCGCTTCCTTGAGCCGCGGGCAAGGCGGCTCGGTCCGCAATATGTCAAGAACGGCATGCTCGGCACGGTCGTTTCCACTGGCGACAAACGCGGCGATCCGTTGCTGACCATACATCTCGACAATGGCCGCGACATCGTCATCAGCGAGGCCAGTTATCGCAATATCGATCACGGCTACGCCGCAACCATCCATAAATCTCAGGGCGCCACCGTCGACCGGACCTTCGTGCTCGCCACCGGCATGATGGACCAGCATCTGACCTATGTGGCGATGACGCGCCATCGCGACCGCGCCGACCTCTATGCCGCAAGCGAGGACTTTGAAGCGAAGCCGGAATGGGGGCGGGAGCCGCGTGTCGATCATGCTGCCGGCGTCACCGGTGAGCTCGTGGAAACCGGGGAGGCAAAATTCCGGCCGCATGATGAGGATGCGGACGAGAGCCCCTACGCCGATGTGAAGACGGATGACGGAACGGTCCGTCTCTGGGGCGTGAGCCTGCCAAAGGCGCTGGAGGATGCCCGCGTCTCGGATGGTGACACGGTGACTCTGCGCAAGGGCGGCGTCGAAAGGGTCAAGGTCCAGGTTCCCATCTTCGATGAGAAAACCGGGCAGAAGCGTTTCGAGGAACGCGAGGTCGACCGGAATGTCTGGACTGCCAAGCAGATTGAAACCGCCGAAGTCCGCCTGGAGCGGATCGAGCGGGAAAGCCATCGGCCGGATGTGTTCAAGCAACTGGTCGAGCGCCTCTGCAGATCCGGTGCCAAGACGACCACGCTCGATTTCGAGAGCGAGGAAGGCTACCGGGCGCATGCGCGGGATTTCGCGCGGCGGCGTGGGATCGACACGCTCGCCGAGGTCGCGGCCGGGATGGAGGAGGGAGCTTCCCGGCGGCTGGCGTGGATTCTGGAAAGGAAGGAGCAGGTGGCGAAGCTCTGGGAGCGGGCGAGCGTTGCGCTTGGTTTCGCGATCGAGCGCGAACGGCGCGTTTCCTACAACGAGGCTCAGAACGAAACCCTCGCAGCAGACGTCGGGGCGCGCGGGAAATATCTGATCCCGCCCACCACCCTGTTCGTCCGCAGCGTCGAAGAGGATGCGCGCCGAGCGCAGCTTGCCTCGGAACGGTGGAAGGAGCGGGATGTGATCCTGCGGCCGGTGCTCGAGAAAATCTATCGCGATCCGGATCAAGCGCTCGTCCGCCTGGACGCGCTGGCGTCGGATGCTGGCATCGAGCCGCGCAGGCTCGCCGAGGATCTCGCCGTTACATCGGATCGCCTCGGTCGTCTGCGGGGATCGGACTTGATGGTAGATGGTCGCGCAGCGCGCGACGAGCGCAACATTGCCAAGGCCGCCATGGCGGAATTGCTGCCTCTGGCGCGCGCCCATGCGACCGAGTTCCGCAGGCAGGCGGAGCGCTTCGGCATCCGCGAGCAGCAGCGCCGTGCGCACATGTCCTTGTCGATCCCGGCGCTGTCGAAACAGGCGATGGCGCGTCTGGTCGAAATCGAGGCGGTGCGCGACCGCGGCGGAGACGATGCCTACAAGACCGCCTTCGCCTTTGCCGTGGAGGACCGCTTGCTGGTCCAGGAGGTCAAGGCCGTCAACGATGCCTTGAGCGGACGCTTCGGCTGGAGTGCCTTCACCGCGAAGGCGGATGCGACCGCCGAGCGCAGCATGGTCGAGCGGATGCCGGAGGATCTTGCTCCCGAGCGCCGCGAGAAGCTCACCCGCCTGTTCGCCGTCATCAGGCGTTTTGCGGAAGAACAGCATCTGGCCGAGCGGCAGGACCGCTCGAAGATCGTTGCCGGCGCCAGCGTCGCGCTGGACAAGGAGACCGCGCCCATGTTGCCGATGTTCGCCGCTGTGACCGAATTCAAGACACCAGTGGAAGAGGAGGCCCGGGGGAGGGCGTTGGCTGCTTCTCACTATCGCCATCATCGCGCAGCACTCGCCGAGACCGCGACGCGCATCTGGCGTGATCCGGCCGGCGCGATTGGCAAGATCGAGGAGCTTGTCATGAAGAGCTTTGCCGGCGAGCGCATCGCGGCGGCGGTCAGCAACGATCCCGCTGCCTACGGTGCGCTGCGCGGCTCCGACCGCATCATGGACAAACTGCTCGCCGTCGGCAGAGAGCGGAGGGACGCCCTTCTGGCCGTGCCGGAAGCCGCAGGCCGCGTCCGTTCGCTCGGCGCATCTTATGCCAGTGCCCTCGAGGCCGAAACTAGAGACATCACCGAGGAGCGCCGGCGCATGGCGGTCGCCATTCCCGGTCTGTCGCAACCAGCCGAAGACGCGCTCAGACAGTTGGCGGCGGAGATGAAGAAGAAGAACGCCAAGCTCGCCGTCGCGGTGAGTTCGCTCGATCCCCGCGTCGCCCAGGAATTCACAGCCGTCAGCCGTGCGCTCGACGAGCGCTTCGGTCGCAATGCGATCTTGCGGGGCGAGAAGGACGTCATCAATCGGGTACCGCCGGCGCAGCGTCGCGCCTTCGAGGCGATGCACGAGCGACTGAAGGTTCTGCAGCAGACGGTGCGTATGCAGAGCAGCCAAGAAATCATAGCGGAGCGCCAGCGGCGTGTCCTCGATCGCGCCCGCGGCGTCATCCGTTGAGAATTTTGAAGAAAGCCGAAGGAGAAGAAAATGGCTGAACAGGAAATCTCTTACGACGCGATCGTTCGCGCCGAGATCGCCATCGAACTCATCAACCAGGCGCGCGCCATCGTCACGGCACGCGTCTACGAACTCGAAGAGCAGGATCCCGGCGCCGCCGAAGACCTGCGCCGGCGCCGGCGCGACCTCATCGAATTGCAGCAGAGCATCCGCGTCGCCGATCGTGACACGGTCGAAAACCTGATCGCTGTCTGGGGACCGCGCGTGAAGGACGAGGCCCGCTTCTGGGCGGAGTTCTGACCATGGCGGAGGAGACGGTTTCCGGTCTGCTCTCGCCAGAGAAGAACGAGAGCATCTTTCGTAACGACATTGTGCAAGACTATCTGCCGGACGCAATGAGGCCGGCGCAGCGCCCGCGCCTGATCTTGCTCGGCGGTCAGCCGGGCGCCGGCAAGACGGCGGTTCTGATCGCGAGCCATGCGGAGCTCGAGCAATCGGGATCGACGATCCGCATCATCGGCGATGATCTCAGGTCCTATCATCCGCAATTCCCAGTCTTCCAGCGACAGGATCCGGAAACTGCGTCACAGTTCACTCAAGGTGATGCCGGTCGCTGGACGGAAAAGCTGTTGGCGGCCGCGGTCGCGCGTCAGGTCAACATCGTCTTCGAAACGACGATGCGCACCCCGGAAAACGTCGCCCGGGTCATCGGTGTGGCGCGTGAGGCCGGTTATAACGTCGAGGTACGCGCCGTCGCCGTCAATCCGCGGCTCAGCTGGCAGGGCAACCACTATCGCTTCGAGGAAATGCTGCGCGCTGGAGACGCGGCGCGCGTCCCGCCGCAGCATATTCACGACGCCGCAGTCGACGGGCTTCGCATCAGCCTGGAGAAAGTGGAGAGTGAGCGCCTGGTCGACCGGGTGCAGTTGCTGACACGCGGCGGCACGATCCTTTACGACAATGAAATGCACAATCGCGAATGGTCCCGCACTTCCGGCGCCAGGCAGGCGCTCGAGGTGGAACAGTCGCGCCCGATGACTCGAGCCGAGCTGCAGCGCTTTGCCGATGACTGGAGCTATGTGCTGAGCCGGATGGAAGAACGCCATGCTCCCGACGACCGTATCGCGGCGGTCAGGGCACGTGCTGTCGAAGACGTGAACTTTCTGCTCACGCAACGGCGTGAGACAAATGGAGAGGAGGGCACGCAGCGGGGACGGACGATCTTCCAGCGTCAGGCCGATGCGCTGGCCCTCTTTGTCGAACTTTACGACGGTGGTTCACGCGACGCAGTACGCCGGCCGATCGGCGACATAGAGGCTCATGCCATCGGCCGGCTCACGCAGACTTACATCGCCCTGAAGTTGGTCGAAGCCGCCAGCGGCCTCGGCCTTTTGCCGGAGGACGGGAAGATTGTCGCAACGCGCGCCATGGTCCAGGACAAGCGCGCGACCCAAGAGTTTCCCGCGGCGCACCGCCTGCCCGCGGATATCGCCGTTGAAATGCAGGACGGCACGCGCCGGCGGCTCACGGATCATTTTGACGTCGAGCTCAATCGCGTCGCTGTCGATCGCGAGGTGTTCAGTCGAACCGATCGCCTGTCGCGTCTCGCCAATGTCGCGGATTCTTGGGTGGAGGCTGCCGGGATGCGCAAGACGCTCGCTCGTGCCGCTAATGCGGTCGCCAGCGGCGGCATGTCGGCCGACGCGGCGATGTCCGAAATCGTCGAGCCGGGTTATGCGGCGGCAAATGCACAGGCCAGCCGGCGCCTTGATCGGAACATGGCGCTTGCCGAGCGCGCGGCGATCGCGACTCTGGTCATCGATGAGAAAGGAGAGCCATTTCGCGCAATGCGGGACGATCTTCGGCTACGAACGGCCGATCTAAACAATCGGGCACGGGCGAAGGCCATGATGGAGGCGGCTCTGGCCGAGACGGCACGGCACGGTCATCTTGGTCCGGAACAGCGGCGAACCGCCGAAGAGTTTGTTCGCGGGATTGCCGAAAACGAACGAAATCTCGGAATGCACCAAGCACCGGGTCGGGGCGCCCCGCAACCCGACGTCCTCGTGCCAGCGCGGCAATTGCCCGACCTGACCGAGCCGGAGGTCGCCGATCGCCTGCGCGTTTCCTCGCGGCTGGCCGACAAACGCGCCGAGATCGAAAACCTCTCGCGGCTTGTGTTCGGCAACAGCCAGGCGCTGTCGGCATCGGTCGATCGGATCACCGATGCACGCAGTGGCGCGGCCGCCAGCGACGATATGCGCGATGGCAGGCTGGGCGATCTCGCCGGTGAGGGACGAAAATGGTTGCGTGGCCCTAACCTTGATCGCCAGACAGCCGAAGCCCATGCGCCGCAACTTGCGGCGGCACTTGCCGATTATGGTCTGGCGGTGGATTTCGAGCGGCATCAGATAATGACGCAGCGCCGCGAGGAACAGGTGAGGCAGCGTGTGGAGATTCCGCAGCCTTCTGCAGCATTGATGGAAGTCCTGGGAACAGAAAAACAGGAACAAGGCCGGCGATTAAGCGCTGAGCCGGTTTTGAGACGTGAGCTCGAATCTTTGACGCTGGCAATCGCCAAACGGCTCTCTCCTGCGGAGAAGACGGACCTAAAGGACGGCAATATAGGCAGATTGGCTTCATCTCTGGGGATATCGCCGGAGCAGGGAATAGCATTGCGTGGAATCCACGAGCGATTGGGGGTGGTGCAGCAAAGGGCGCTGCGGCAAAACCGCGACCTTTCCCGTGCAAATCAACTCGATATCCGGCGCTAGAGTGCAAACAGTCACCCATAGGCCTAGCCTATGGACATTTCGCTTTGCCAGCTCCGTCGTCAGCGACGTGCCGGTTGATCGCCCGAAACGGCGCTCGGTCGGCCGGTAGCCATTCGATTGCCCCCTCGGCGCGGGGCAAGTATTTTATAAGGCTGCCTTCAAGCAGAGCCCGGATCCCATAAAAAATGACGAGATGCTCGGCTGAGACATGAACGAGTAGACCTTCGTCAACCGGCCGGATGATCACCCGTCCGTCACCGAAGTCCAGCAGCCTGTCGGGATCTACGGACACGGTGGATTGGCAGAAATCCTGCACTCTCGCGCAAATATTCTCGGTTACGCGTTGCGCGTGCGCGACGGCGACGAAGGCCTCGGCAATGTGTTTGTACATTTGAGCTCCATTTTAGCCTCAACTGCTCCGTCGTGCTGTGCAAGAGGAGCCCGTTGCGGAGGTGGACGCTTCGGCTCATGCCGACACCGCTTCGAGGATTTCGGAGCCCGCTCTCTTAAAATGCGGGCGTCTGTAGAGTGGCTCGACGACATGGATCTTGCTGCGCATCTGCTCGAGCACGCGCGGTGACACTTCAAAGGCGCCACAGCACACCGGGAACCTGCCGAACCCTTCGGCACGTCCGAGTTCATCGAATTCGGCGCCCGCCCGCTGATAGATTCGCTTCATGTGTGGTTCGTAATTCGAAATCAACATGTCGATGCCATTCTCCAAAGCGACTTCGCAGAGGGCGAGCAACAGCAGTGAAAAGGCTCGTTCCGGCCGCATGTCCGGAAACGAGTGTCCGACAGCCTCGTCATCGATGCACATTCGCGTACCTTCCCATATTCCAGGCGCAATGAGATCGCAGGCATTGGGGAATGTATCGCGGAAGACGTCGTAGAGCAGTGTCGGACCCGTCGTTGGCATCAGCCGGACCGAGCCATAGAGCTGTTCCAATTCTTCGTCGCACCAAAGCAGATACGCCGGGTGAAGAGCGTCGTATCGGTCGTGCTCGTACGGCCCACGCGCGCTGACCGCCCAGCCGAGTTGGTCAACGAAGACTTTTTTCCTCAGGCGGAACGACTGGTCGAGCAGATTCCGAAATTTGTGAAATTCATGCGCTTGAACAAGGAGATACATGTTGGCCTCCATCTGATGACAGAAGCCAACATGCTGCTCTTCTCGCAGCCGATAAATACTTGGAAATCAGCTCCCCGAATCCTGAGTATTGCCATACGGGTTTATTAGGCGAAGCTGAATCGCAAGCGCAGTCGCAGAGGTGGTTGATGCGGCCCCAAGCTTGGTCCGGGCGGTCGTCAGGTATCGTTGTATCGTGTGTTCGGAGAGCCCGAGGATTTCGGCGATCTGCTCATTTGTCTTGCCGAGCGCGCTCCAATGGAGGCACTCCTTTTCGCGTGGACCGAGCCGTGGAACCGGGTCATTCTTACCGTGCAGCTCGAAAACAGCCTTCTTGTGGATCAGGAAAGCGAGTTCCAGCCACTCGCCTCGATGCCGATCAATGCTCGCGCTCCATTCCGCAGGCAGCTTGTGAGAATTGAAAGACAGCAGGGCGCGCCGCGACTTGTCGATGATGGGAATGGAGTAGCCACTTGCACCAACGCCGTGTTCTGCGGCATCGACCAGAAAATCGCGGGCTGTTGCCGGGATTTCGATCTCGCGCCAGTCGAAAGGCAGTTGCCGCATAATGCCGTCGCGAAGGATGGGATCGACCTTGGCGTATCCTCTGAGAAGATAGCGAGAAACCCAAGGACCGGGATACGTGGTTCTCACAAAAGGTATGTCGACGACATCGGCGATTGTCTGAGCAAGATGATAGGTGGAAAAATCGATCCGATAGACCTTATTGAGCCCGTGAAGAGCGATCTCGACGTCCGGCGTCGCGTTAATCTCGCGAAATGCGGCTTGGAAAAGCGCCGATTGTGTATCCGAATCCATTCTAAACTCCTTCAGAGGGATGCAGGTGTTCGGCGCGCTTCCTGGTCCAATCGCTTAGAGAGAGGGCGGCGCGCGAACATTCCAGCGACAGTGATGCCGGCGCGTGGACAGGGATACTATCAAGTTGGACGTCCTAACCCAAGTGCACCATGCCGGTTTGCAGGGTAGGGGATCAGGCCTCCTCCTGCAAATGGGCCATGAATGCTTCGGCTGGTGTCCGGTATCCAAGGCACTTTCTGGGTTGGTCGTTAAGGATGCGTGCGACCTGGTTCAGGGTTGCTTGCGACATCTGGCTGAGGTCGGTGTTCGACGGCAAAAAGCGGCGGATGCGTTTGTTGGCATTTTCGACGGCGCCTTTCTGCCAGGGCGCGCTTGGATCGCAGAACCAGCTTCGTGCACCGATACCCATCTTCCAAAGCCCGGAATGCCGCGAACTCTGTGCCGCGATCAAACGTGAAGCTCTGACGTGCGAAGGCGGGCAGGCGGGAGAATGCCCGCACGATCTTGTCCATGATTGGTCGCGAATGCCGGCTCGGGTTTTTGATGAGAACGGTGTAGCGGCTCTTGCGCTCGACGAGGGACGTGACATTGGCATGGCCAAACGGTCGCTCGAAGATGATAAGGTCACCCTCCCAGTGCCCAAACCGCGATCTGTTTCCAATGAAATCAGGCCTTTGCGATATGCGATGGCTGGCCGGGAATGCTCCGTCGCGAGGCTTTCTTGACCGCAGTGGCCGACGTTTGCGGCGTGCTTCCGGCAGATAGTGATAGAGACCGAGCTGATAATCTTCCTTGCTGTAGATGAACCGGTAAATGGTCTCGGCGCACACACGGACAAGGCTCAATTTCTCCGATACCAGACGCCCGGCGATCTGTTCGGGTGACCACCGGGCCTCCAATTGTCGGATGACTTCGGCACGAAGATCTGGATAGCGTCGAAGCTTGCGCAGGCGACGACGACGCTCGCGCCTCAGTTCATCAGCGATCGTCCCAAAATACCCGGTGTACTCGGGCAGCTCGTTGTCATGGAAGGTGTTGCGGCGGATTTCTCGATAGATGGTCGACCTGTGGCGTCCCAGCCGCCGGGCCATTTCATTGACGGAGACTTTCTGATCAACGAGACGATGAAGGAGGCGGCGATCGGCAAGGGTCAATTGCGTATAGCATCCGGACATGTAAAATCTCCAAAGTGAAGCCATTGAAATTATTGGCATGTCGCACTTCGAAATAGAATGTACCGTTATGGTATAACTGTCAAAGCTGATTAGAGATGCGACGCCGCTGGCCCGTTAGAAATGCGACACTGGCTCCGACAATCAGCCCCCGACCGGACCGGCTGGGCCGGGTTGCAAGGGTAGGGAGGGGGCGGGTAATGAAACTCCCTCTTCGGCTTTAGCTTCCTCAGTTGTGGCGACTGCTTTGCGCCAATACCGGTCATCAGTTCTCAGCGAAAAGTTACCGAGGAACCTTCGCCAGCCACTCTTCTGCACGGGAGATAACAGGGCGAATATTTGGACTAAACTCTTCTTCATCGTGCCAAGCCGCAATCTCGAGGTCCATTCCGATGTCTTCCATCTCTTTGATGAGATGATACGGGAGTGCTTCCAGCGCCCGCCCGTTAAGCAGGAAGGAACTTGCCGCAGATGACGGAAGAATTTCCCGACGACATAATGACAAAAGCGATTGCTCAATTCTGTGTACGAGCGACACGTTTGGCAATGGCGACTCCTGCATCTCTGGATCAGAGCGACAATTGTCTATCATTTTTACTCGATCTGAAAAGCGGGCCGGTATCGTATCAGTCTAATACAATGTCTCCTTCGGGCCGAAAGCGGCCTTATTCAGCCGCCTCCATTCGAGCAAGCGCTTTCTGCCTTCTCGCAATCACCTCCGGATCATTCATGAAATCCGTGCGTCGTCCCGGCTTGCGGCCACGCTTCTGATAGCCGTTCGCCGTGCTGCCGTCGCGAATGCCGAACATATGATCCGTCTGACCGGTGCGGCGATGGCCGTCCTTGCTGCGTTGCTGTTCGCGACCAGCCTGCATCTCGGCAACCAGCGACAGCATGTCATCCAGTCGCTTGTTGTCTACGACTTCGGCGCGATGTACCGAGCGTAACGTGTCGAAGGTTCTATAGGGCAGGGCAAAGCTCTCGTGCATGATCTCGAGCCGGCCGTCGGGATAATCGCACACGATCACCTTCTGGCCCGCCAATGGCCTGGATATCTCGGTCGGATCGAGAATGAACAGCACCTTGTCGTAACGCAGTGTCAGAGATTGCGACAGGGTGCGGACTTCCTTGCGGCACATGGCGCCATCGAGGTTCTCCTGATCGGCCAGCGGTCTGTGCATGTCCTTCGGATTGCGTGGCAGCTTGCCGAAACGAATGTTGAAATCCGCAATGAACTCAGGTGCAAAGGCATTGGCTTCTTCAATCGTGTCGATGCCGCGAAGCCGCATCTCTTTCACTAACCGATCCTGCAGCGTCTGATTGGCACGCTCCACCCGGCCTTTAGCCTGCGGGGTGTTGGCACAAATGATGTCGATGTTTAGCTCATAAAGAGCACGGCCAAACTGCGTCAGTCCGCTGGTGCGGTCCTTCTTCGACGCATGCAGCGAGCGGAAAACGCCGTGCTTGTCGCTGTAGAAGGCCAGCGGCTTGCCCCATTGCTGTAGATAGGCCTTCGTAGCATGCAGATAGTCGAACGTGTTCTCCGATCCGGCAAAGCGTAGATGCAGAAGCTTGCCGGTGGCATCATCGATATAGACGAGCAGGGCGCATTTGGGGCCGCGGTTCTCGAACCACCAGTGATGCGAACCATCGATCTGAACCAGTTCGCCAAAGCAATCACGTCGGCCACGTGGTTGGAAAACCCGTTTCTTGCGTTCCTGGCGCGAGATCCAGATTCCGGCCTCGGTCATCCATTGCCGCAGCGTCTCTTTGGCGACCGAGATCCGGTGCAGCTCGATCAGCTTCTCACGCGCCAGCGTTGGGCCGAAATCCAGATAGCGTTCGCGGATCAGATCCAGCGCCGCATTGCGAAATTCCTCGCTGTGGCGCCGGTTGCTTGGCTGTGATCGCTTCTTCGAAACGAGCCCGGCCGGGCCATCCCGGTCATAGGCCTGCAGCAGCCGATGGACCTGACTTCGACTGAGGTCGAGCCGGTCCGCCGCCTGGACGACGCTCAGGCGTTCGTCACGGATCTTCTGGATAAGTTCGAGGCGATGCAATTCTTTCTGCGACATGGTGATCAAAAAGGACATGACGACTCCGACCGCTCATGGTCTCGACCAGGCTGAAGATCGTCATCCTTGCTCCCAACGTTGGCTTTGACCAGTGCGTCGAGAGGCGAGACTGTCGCATCTCTAACTGGCCCAACTGTCGCATTACTAAATAGCCCTTACAATAACATATCGCATAATCTGTATTATGGAACACTCCTTTTGATTCGGCTGGTGGCGCGCAGAACCGCCACCATCTCGTTTTTAGGGTTCACATATTGGCGTAGACCGGCTGTTGGTTTCCGCGCAGAAGTGAGCCGCCGCCTAACCGGCTCACTTCTGCGCGGAAACCAACATGTAGACCTCGTATTCTGGGAAATCGGGACTATCGAAGTGACGGGAAGCCGAGTGGGCGATGCGCCCATGCTACCCGAACTGCTGGACCAGATACCACATCATCAAGCCATCGCGAGCGTCAGCGCCGATGGCGCTTTCGACACAAGAAACTGTCGCGAAGCCATTGCGCACGCGATGCCAACGCCATTACCCTCGCCCGCAGCAATGCGCAAACCTGGTCCGAAAATAAGCCGGACTTTGTGGTCCGGAACGAAATTTTTCGCTCAATCAGGCGGTTCAGCAGAGCGCTCTGGAAACGATAGAGCGGCTATCACCAGCGCAGCATGGTCGAAACAAAAATGCATTGCTCCAAGTTGCCGGGCGAACGCCTCATGGCACGAGGCTTCGATGGTCAGGTCGCCGAAATGCAAATCCGCGCAGCCATCCTCAACCGCTTCGTTCTCAATCGAGGAGACCGAGAGCAGCCACGCAAAAAGCGCCGCATTTCGCCAGCGCGAAGCGAGTGGCCCACCCACTGATAAACGTTGTAGTCACGATAAGATATGTGGGCGGGCCATATGGTCTGTCGAAACCGACCCGTCATTAACTCCCGGCTGCGAGCCCAGCGCCCACACCTGCGGCGAATTCCTCGACGAGTTTGGCACAGAAGGCGGGTAGATCACTAGGGTTGCGGCTTGTGACAAGGCCTTTGTCGACCACGACTTCCTCATTGATCCATGTACCGCCGGCATTCTCGATATCGGTTTTCAGCGTTGGATAGGAGGTCAAGGTACGTCCCTTAAGAACGTCAGCCTCGATCAATGTCCAAGGTGCATGGCATATAACCGCAACCGGCTTTTTTTGATCGAAGAAAGCGCGGATGAAATCAATTGCTTCGCCGCTGCCGCGCAGCATGTCGGCACCGACAGTACCTCCGGGCACAACAAGGCCGTCGAAAACATCGACTTCAACGTCCGCAAACGTCTTGTCGATAGTATAGCTGCCACCCTCGTCAAGATCATTATTGACTGTGCGAGCCTTGCCTGCCTCAGAACTGACCACGGTGACTTTGCCGCCAGCCTCCTCGATAGCTTGCTTCGGCTTCAAGAATTCTGGCTCTTCCGTCCCGCGGGGCGCGATCAGAACCGCAACTGATTTGCCATCTAAGGTCATAAGTTATCCCCTATTCCGTCAAATACTAAGGTCAGGCGGTCGGCTTCAGCACGACCTTTGTCCAACCATCATCGCGCGCATCGAAATGTTTGTAGGCATCCGGTGCCTGATCGAGCGGCAGTCGGTGCGAGATGATTTGCGCAGGATTGGCCCGGCCATGCTCGATAAGGTTCATCAGCCGCCGGTTATAATGCTTCACATTGCACTGCCCAGTGCCGATCTTCTGTCCCTTGAACCAAAAGCTGCCGAAGTCGAACGCAATCTTGCCTTCCTTCTGGAGATCGTCGGGCGCCTTCGGATCCTCCGGGATAAACACCCCGACGACGCCGATGCCGCCGGTAGCCTTTGTGCTTTGGACAAGGCAGTTCATCGTATAGTTGCTGCGCTCCTTGCCGTGGCGATCGCAGCACTGGTAACCGACTGCCTCGACGCCACGGTCGGTACCCTGGCCGCCGGTCGCGTCAAGTATCTGCTGGGCGGGATCGCCCTTACGCATGTCGATCGGGATCGCGCCCATAGCCACGGCGAGCTTTAGGCGGTCATCGTGAGCATCGACCACGAAAATCTACGCGGCACCTCGGATTTCGGCCGAGTGCGCGGCCATCAAACCGACCGGACCAGCGCCGTAGATCGCGATGCTCTCGCCAGGCAAGAGACCGGATAGTTCGACGCCGTGCCAACCGGTCGGAAAGATGTCGGAGAGCATGACATAGTCGTCCTCCTTCTCTTCGGCATCGTGGGGCAGCTTTAGACAATTGAAGTCGGCATAAGGTACGCGCATCATCTCGGCCTGACCGCCTTGCCACGGCCCCATCTCGGCGAAGCCATACGCAGCGCCGGCAGTGCCAGGATTGGTTGTGAGGCAAAAACCCGTAAGTCCGCGTTCGCAATTATCGCAGAACCCGCAACCGACGTTGAACGGCATGCAGACGCGATCGCCCTTCTTGATCCGATCGACGCCGGAGCCGACTTCGATAACCTCGCCAAGATTTTCGTGGCCAAAGACCCTGCCCTTCTCGAAGCTGGTGCGGCCATCGTACATGTGCAGGTCCTACCCACAGATGTTTGTCGTAGTCAGGCGGATGATTACATCGGTCGGTTTCTCGATCTTGGGATCATCGATGGTATCGACGGAAACGTCTTTAGGTCCGTTGTATACGACAGCTTTCACGGATCATCTCCTCTTGTAGCTTTGCTCAAAGCGCCATCAGTTCGAAGTTTGCTTATGAGCCAATCCAGCGCAGCGGCGGAGGACATGGCATCTTTCTAGCTGATCTCAGCGTCCTAGGGTCAGGACTCATTGCTCATAGCCAGAAGATAACGGTCGCAGCGAGAGCGATGGCGGAGAGAAAGGCCATTGGGCACCGGTCGTAACGCGTAGCGACACGCCGCCAGTCTTTGAGACGCCCGAACATGATCTCGATCCGGTTGCGCCGTTTGTAGCGGCGTTTGTCGTATTTGATGGTCTTCTTGCGGGATTTTCGACCTGGAATGCAGGGAGTGATCCCCTTCGCCTGTAAAGCGTCACGATACCAGTCGGCATCATAGCCACGGTCGGCCAGCAACCATTTGGCCTTGGGAAGTTCATCAAGCAAGGCGGCAGCACCGGTGTAATCGCTGACCTGGCCTGCCGTTATGAAGAAGCTGATCGGGCGACCACTCGCATCCGTTACGGCATGAAGCTTGGTGTTCATGCCGCCTTTCGTGCGTCCAATCAGGCGGCCCGCGCCCCCTTTTTTACCCGCAAGCTGGAAGCCGTGCGGTGGGCCTTGAGATAGGTCGCATCGATCATGATGGTCTTGTGCTCTGCGGCTTCAGGCACGGCCAGACCTTCCATCATCTGGATAAATACGCCCTTGTCGCCCCAGCGTTTCCAGCGGTTATAAAGCGTCTTCGCCGGGCCATATTCCTTCGGCGCATCACGCCAACGCAGCCCGTTGCGGTTGACGAAGATGATGCCGCTCAGAACGCGTCGATCATCAACACGCTGGCGGCCATGGCTCTTGGGGAAATAGGGCTGAAGACGAGCCATTTGCTCGTCCGTCAGCCAAAACAAATTACTCATCAGTCGGGCTCCTATACGCCCATCTGAATCACAGCCGTCAGTTCAAATCAATGGGTCTTGACCCTAACGGCTTGACACCTGAGCGGTTCCACCGTTCGGCAATTCTCAGATCGATTTACAGCGGATTGTTGATTTCCTGAGCTTAAACAGTCTAAAAAACGGCAGATTGATATACTCAAGAAATTCCTGCGAAAACAACGAGTCTGACTGGTAACGAAACCTCGAATGGACACCTTGTTTCCGTCCGGTGCGGTCCGCAACCAAGCGCCACCCCTCCCTCGACCTTAGCGTAAGCTCTCTTTATTACCTGCGATGCAGGAATGCAGCCTTATCAGACAGTAACGTCAAAAGCGGGATAAACGCAAAGGACGAGGCGATCCACTATGGCGGACGGCCTGTTGTCTTCCCTCTGATTGAGATCGAGAGCCGGCCCATTCATTCCGAATAGCACACGCCCCTCAGCGTGCAGTCAAACGGCAGCTTAGGACTCCAACATCGTACGTCGAGAACACGAGCGTATGAAGTACTGATCTTCCGTTCACCCAAGCCCACCGGAATGGTGCCGAGTATTCCGCTATTTAGCTGCCAGTAGGGTAAGCTTATGAATCTGCGGCGGTTCGGAAAACAGTTCTTCCGCCTTATCCATAAGTGCGGCGGCAACCTTGCCGTCAAGATGCGCCTGCCGATCTTCCTCTGTGTCAAACGTATCGAAGATCGCGTACGCACCGGGACCCTCCTGGATTGCGTACCAGGTCAGGGTACCGGACTCGGCTTGAACGAGCGGTAACGCCGAGGTCAGGAAATCGGTAACATCGTTCTCCTTTCCGGGCCTGGCCTTCAATGGCACGTACAGCGCAAGTTTGGGCATGATCAACTCCTAAGGGTAAATGAACAGATATCATCTGGCAAAATAACGCGCGAGCGGGCCTAAACGTTCCCCAGCAATCACCCGATTGGCAACGCCGCAGTGGAAAACGCAATGAGCTAACGCGGCAGCTACCTGCCCGCAAGAGCGGACGCGGCATCCACCGACCTGTTGCAGGGCAGACAGCGGTCTGCCCACGTGAATCAGCGCATCAATCCATCTTGCACCCCAATGGGTCGGAAGCGTACGTTGGCATAACGTCAGCCCCTCCGTGGTGGCGAGGACGGCGCGACCGAGCTTGTCGGGACGGTTCTCGAATTTCCCGATCGAGCCGCTGAACGCCGCGGCCGGAACGTTTGCGGGCATCGCCCTGTTAGATTGGCCGAGACCGATGTCATCGACCGGCTCCATCGAGGATGCATTGAATGCGACAACGACCAGCAGATCCTCGGTATCGCTCGCATTTTCGAGGAAATGGCCTTGCGGTGAGAAGATCATTTCGGCCTTGGTTGCGCCGACCTGGGACTGACATGAGCTGCGATACACAATCGTCAGCGCATAGGTCGCCACGTCGGCATTTTTTGCTGAACGACGGTGAGATTAGCTGACGTTACGAAGGCGGAGCACACGCGGCCCCGCCTCCTCGTCGAGATCAGAACTGCTGTGCGGTCGGCCGGATGACGATCGCGTTGACGTCGACGTCATCAGGTTGTTCTACAGCGAACGCAATAGCGCGCGCCACCGCCGCCGCCGGGATGGCCTGCTTGTAGAAGTCGAGTACCGTCTCGGCAGCCGTGCCAGACGTCGTGAACTTCAAGTCGCTTTCGACGGCTCCAGGCTCGATCGACGTGACACGGACCTTTTCACCCACCTCCTGGCGCAGGCCCTCGCTGATCGCGCTGACGGCGAACTTGGTGCCGGAATAAACCGTGCCGCCCGGTGCGAAGACCTTGATGCCCGCAACCGAGCTCAGGTTGATGATGTGACCGCTGCCCTGCTCGAGGAAGCCGGGAAGGGTCGCCGCGATGCCGTAGAGCGTACCCTTTAGATTAACGTCGATCATCTGGTCCCACTCGTCGGTGTTGACCTCGGCCATCGGACGGATCGGCATCAGCCCGGCGTTGTTGATCAGCACATCGAGGCGGCCGAAGTCGGCAATGACTGCAGCGACGACGGACTGGACCGCCGACTTGTCGGTGACGTCGAGCGCGTAGCTACGCGCCGCGCCGCCGCTTGCGGCGATTTCCGCGACAACCTCGTCGAGCCTGTCCTTGCGCCGCGCGGCGATGGCCACCTTCGCGCCGCGTTCAGCGAGAAGACGCGCGGTTTCTGCGCCGATGCCGGTGCTGCCGCCGGTGATGAGAACGACCTTGTCTTTGATACCCTTTGTCATGATTGTGTTCCTTCAATTCACATGTTGATTTTTCGCCGGATCGCGGCTCCGCCTTAGCGGTAGTCGCGTGGATGAATGAGGCCCATCAGGCCCACGCGGAGAGCAGGTGTCAACAGGCCGATCAACCGCAGATCCTCGGTACAGAACGGCTGTGCGCGCAGCGCCGATCCCACCCATTCCTTAAGCTTGCCCATGGCACCATCCTCAGGTCGCTGAGACGGGGTTGAGGACGAACGCGGCGCGCTCGGCCAGATCGCCGATCTGAGAGAGGTAGTTCTGGAAGTGGGGCGTCTCGCGGTGGGCGGCGACCGCATCCGCGTCCGCGTACAGCTCGTCGAGCACGAAACGATTCGGATCGCTCTGATCCTGCCACAAATCGTAGCGCAGGTTGCCCGGCTCGGCACGGCTCGGTTTTAGCATGGCGTCTAGCAGAGCGCTCAGGCGGTCGACGGTATCCGCACGGGCGGTGAGGACGGCGACGATCTTCACGTTGGCGGTCATGGCATCGTTCCTTGTTTTGGCTATATTCGAAGCAGGGCGCATCCTGAGCGCCCCGCCGGTCATCCTGGTACTCATGCAGCGGCGCGATCGAGGGCTTCGATCAACGCGCCAGCTATGGCCTGGTCCGACGCCGGATTCTGACCCTTGCTCATCTGAACCTCCATGTTCGCGGCGTCCATCGCCGATGGATGGGAGATAGGCCATGTAGACACATTCTAGAAATTTATTTTCTTGATTTCAGATATATCGCTGATAGCATGACTGCATGCGCTACGATCTAAACCTATTGCCGATCTTCGTCGCCTTGATGGATGAGCGCAGCGTCACGCGGGCCGCCGAGCGCATGGGCATGACCCAGCCCGCCTTGTCCAATGCCCTATCGCGTCTACGACTGATGCTTCAGGACCAGCTGTTCGTCCGCGAGCGCTATGGCATCCAGCCGACCCCGATCGCGCTCGAACTCTCACCGCTGATCGCCGAGGCACTCGCGCTGCTCGACGACGCGGTCCTCGGTCAGCAGGCTTTCGACCCCGCACAGGCCGAGCGGCTCTTCACGATCGCGCCCAACGGCTATGTCGAGTTCGTCCTCGTCCCCGCTGTCGTGGCGCGCCTGGAAAAGGTCGCGCCCGGCATTAAGCTCCACCTGACGCCGTACGGCAACGATCTCGTTGAGACGGGCGTCGTGTCGGGCACGACGGCCCTCGTGCTGGGCCGCATCGTCGACCCACCCGACAACCTCGTCGTCCAGCACTTGATGGACGAGGGGCTAGCCTGCGCCGTCCGCGCCGACCATCCAGGCGTCGGCGATGCCATGACGCGCGAGCAGTTCGAGGCGATGAAGCACGTCAACATCATGCCGCCCGGACGGATGCGCGCCGGTCTGTTCCAGGCGCTGGCGCAGCAACAGCTGAAGCGCGACATCGCGATCTCCGTGACCAACTTCTTCGCTGCAGCCGAGATGGTGGCAGTGACCGACTACTGCGCCACTTTACCCTCGCTCATCTGCAGGCGGCTGATGGATGACCCTCGGCTGAAGATCTTGCCGGCGCCGGTCGACCTCGGCAGCTTTCCCGTGGAGATGGCCTGGCACGTCCGCTACCAGCACGATCGTGCACACCGCTGGCTACGGGCGCTGATCGGCGAGATCATCACCGACTTCAAGGGCAAGACGCCAGTGACAGCGATGCCGTCGCCAGCGTGATGGACGTCTGTCGGCCGGGCGACGCCGGTTGACTTCCGTAAGCGCCCCCAAAGGCTGATGTTCCGCTTGCGCATTTCCACCGCCGCCAGGGCGTTGTCACGTTGTTCGTGGCTTAGCGGTTGACGGATAACCGGACGTGATGAGCACGCCGACCATCAGCTACAAGAACCACCGTTTCCCACCGCAGATCATCGCCCATGCGGTCTGGCTGTATTACCGGTTCCCGTTAAGCCTGCGGCTGGTGGAAGAAATGCTGCTGGAGCGCGGCATCGTCGTGTCCTACGAAACGATCCGGCGCTGGGGCCGGAAATTCGGTGCGGCCTACGCAAAGCGACTGCGCAGAAAGACGCCGTCGCGAGAGGATATCTGGCATCTGGACGAAGTGGTCGTAACGATCGGCGGGCGAAAGCATTGGCTTTGGCGAGCCGTCGACCAGGACGGATATGTTCTCGACGAGATCGTGCAGACCCGTCGAGACACCAAGGCTGCCAAGCGATTGCTGATCAGGCTGCTGAAGAAGCAAGCCCTCGCGCCAAAGAGGATTGTCACCGATAAACTGCGTTCATACGGGGCGGCAAAGCGAGATGTGATGCCGGCCATTGAACATAGATCACACAAGGGCCTTAGCAACCGTGCGGAAAATTCCCATCTGCCGCTGCGAAAACGAGAACGAGTGATGCAGGGTTTCCGATCCGTCGGCAGTCTGCAACAATTTGTCCCCGTGTTTTCAGCGGTTAGAAATCATTTCGTCCCGTCGCATCAAAAACATTCCGCCCTCGCCACCCACATTCATCGGATCCGCGCCATGGCGCACTGGAAGGCCGTGACCGGCGCAACTGCCTGAGTTTAACTGAAAGCGCTTCGTCCGGCCTCAGTCGAACAACGTGACAACGCCGGCTGGAGCCCAACGGGACGAATGCTGCACCATGGGCGAATGTCGACTGCCGACCTCACTACATCGGCGTCCGCATAATCTCACGGATCAGATCATTTGTCTCTGGTCTCGTCGTTTGGTGCCGATATCGGAGAGCCAGAACAGTTCTCGATAATTGAAGGCCCTCGATGGGCTTCGACACCAGGCCCATGTCCGAAGGAATAGCAGTGGCCGGCAAGATCAGCGCACCTGACCCTTGCCGAGCAAGTTCAACTAACCAATCCACGCGGTTGGACCGATACGCCGCGTAGAGTTCATGACCATAATCTGCGCAGGTCCCATGCAAAGCGTCCCGCATTTCGCAATTTAGTCGGTCGAGCATGTCGGTTTTTGCGAGAGCCGCAAGAGAAATCGCATCTTGTTCAGACAACGGATGCGACTTTGACATTACTACCTTGTAGTCCTCTTCATAGAGACGGTCTATGCGATAGAGGTCTTCACTGACCTTCTCTGCGGTGACTGCAACGTCGAGTTTGCCGTCTCGCAACCCGGCAAGAAGCTCGGAGGATGATGCAACGATCAATTCGATTTCGGCTTGCGGTAATCGCTTACGCGTACGCTCCATAGCTGCCGAAATCAGGTTGTGGCCAATCGTTTCGCCGACACCAACAGAGATTGGAACCCGCTCCAAACGCATGTGACGGACCGCCTCAGCCTTCGCCTGGCGCGTCTCATCGTAGATCCTCTGCAACCTTGGCTGCATGAGTTTTCCGAGGGCTGTAAGCCTGCATCCCGCACGGTCCCTGACAAACAGCTCACCTCCAAGCTCGTCTTCAAGTTTCTTGATCGCAGTCGTCAAGGAAGGTTGGGAGACATTGGAGGCACTGGCTGCGTGGGTGAAGTTTCGGTGCTCAAAGACAGCGAGAAAATACCTGATCTGGTTCATTTCCATCGCCGCATTCTCCGCCACATCTCAACGCACGCCATCAAAGCAACTTCCATAGTCCATGTCTATTAAAAAATAGAACTTCGGAATTGGAGTCCGACCCATCCGCCATGGGACAAGAGTGCATCGAAACCAAACACGACGAACGTCAAGTCAGGGGACGACCATGAACACGCAAATCCTTCCGATATGCGCCGCACTGGCTCTGATCACAACTTCTGCAACTGCACAGGACAATCCAATGGAAAATCATACTGCCAGCTACATCGCCATGCCCGCCGTCGAAGGCCAGACCGTAGCCTTCGCGGAGTTTCTGGCTGGTGCTGCACCTATCGTGCGAGAAACAGAGCCGGGCACTGTACTGTGGTTTGCTCTGCAAGCCGGTGATACGTTCGCAATCTTTGACATCTTCGGAGACGAAGAAGCACGGGGCGCTCACTTCTCAGGAGCAGTTGCAGCTGCCTTGAACCAGAACGCAGACGCGTTGGTCGACGGAGGATGGGACGCCGGTGTTGTCGCGAACATCAACAACTCCGATGTCCTTTCGGTAAAAGCGCCGGTTGACCTCCACAAGGCAACAACCGCAACTTATATCAAGCTCGAAGCTGCTCCAGGTAAAGGTCCCGAATTGACAGCCTTGTTGACCGCCGCTGGTCCGATCGTTGCAGATACCGAACCAAAAACTTTGTTCTGGACGGCGCTGCAGATTGACGAGAACAACTTCGCCATCTTTGACATCTTTGCCGACAGCTCTGGGCGCGAAGCGCACTTTGCCGGACAAGTCGCCGGGCTCCTTAATGCAAAGGCTTCAGAATTGGTCGCAGGCGGATGGGACGATGGTGTTGTGGCAAACGCCCGCAATTTCGACATCCTTGCTACCAAGTAATCTCACAGGGTGACTTGAGAAAGAAGTGCCCGGTGCAACCTGGCCGGCGTTGTCACGTTGTTCGACTGAGGCCGGACGAAGCGCTTTCAGTTAAACTCAGGCAGTTGCGCCGGTCACGGCCTTCCAGTGCGCCATGGCGCGGATCCGATGAATGTGGGTGGCGAGGGCGGAGTGTTTTTGATGCGACGGGACGAAATGATTTCTAACCGCTGAAAACACGGGGACAAATTGTTGCAGACTGCCGACGGATCGGAAACCCTGCATCACTCGTTCTCGTTTTCGCAGCGGCAGATGGGAATTTTCCGCACGGTTGCTAAGGCCCTTGTGTGATCTATGTTCAATGGCCGGCATCACATCTCGCTTTGCCGCCCCGTATGAACGCAGTTTATCGGTGACAATCCTCTTTGGCGCGAGGGCTTGCTTCTTCAGCAGCCTGATCAGCAATCGCTTGGCAGCCTTGGTGTCTCGACGGGTCTGCACGATCTCGTCGAGAACATATCCGTCCTGGTCGACGGCTCGCCAAAGCCAATGCTTTCGCCCGCCGATCGTTACGACCACTTCGTCCAGATGCCAGATATCCTCTCGCGACGGCGTCTTTCTGCGCAGTCGCTTTGCGTAGGCCGCACCGAATTTCCGGCCCCAGCGCCGGATCGTTTCGTAGGACACGACGATGCCGCGCTCCAGCAGCATTTCTTCCACCAGCCGCAGGCTTAACGGGAACCGGTAATACAGCCAGACCGCATGGGCGATGATCTGCGGTGGGAAACGGTGGTTCTTGTAGCTGATGGTCGGCGTGCTCATCACGTCCGGTTATCCGTCAACCGCTAAGCCACGAACAACGTGACAACGCCCGACGCGGACAGGGCGCTGATAACTGCGCAATAGGCTGATCAGGCGATCAAACTCATCGAGATTGTTGAGAACGCTTACTCGGCGGCCACGGATTCTGTCCGGCGCTTCGATCAGCACTTCGTGGCGTTCCTTAGAAATATCGATCGCTTCCAGAACGGGAGCGGATGCGGTAATGTTGTTGTCGGTCATAGCCGGTCTCCTTGCAGTGTGGCTTCGCAAGACCACTGTGATACCTATTGCCCGGCTATGACCACCTGCTTCGCCTGATAAGGCTACGCAACTGGTCAAGCCTCATTCAGCGCATTCTTCCGAAGATGTTACGGCAGAGAATTCATCTCCCGAGACCTCGATCTGCACAATCGGATAGTTTTCTGCAAAAATCGCCGCCTGAACAACGGTTGAGAAAGCGAGTTGCAAAACTGAGGCGCAAAAGCCTGAGTTTAATTTTGCGACAAGAGCAACTCGTTTTATCTTGCCTGAGACGGGTGCTAGAAACAAGTCGCTCAAGACATGACAGTCAACTCGAAAAGGCGAGACAGAGCAGTGAATGGATTTGTCGAGGTGGCAAATGTACCGCGTGTGTGACGTCAGCGAGAACTTTTGACGGGTTTGTCCACGTCGTTTCGGGCGATGCTACGAGAAACTTGTGTGCCGCCCGAACGAACGCGACGTAGGCCGGTGGCATGTTGATGAAACTGGTGGGGCACCCACAACTCAGGTCATGAAAGAGAGCGGCCGCGATCTTCTAATTCGCATGCTTTCAGATGCGCTCAAACCTAAACAAGGGCGTCCTACTGCATGCGGTAACAGGCCAATTTTCGATCTCACGCACTTCCTTATGACCGCTCAGCAGATGAGCCTGATTTCGGCGGGACCGAAGTCCCGCAGGAGGGACGCAACCTCGATCGTCTGTTGCCAATGTTGATAACTCACGCAAGTCCTACGGCTCGGGAGCATCCTTGAAGGGTGCGATCGAGTCGATCTCGGCAATCTTCTGGAATTCCCCAAGATATTCCTGGCGGTGATTTTCTAACCACCGGGTGACACGGCCATTGGCAAGCAGTTTGGTGACGTATCCCCGCGCTACGGTGAGGTGGAGGTTATCTATTCGGGGTCGGAACAAGAGCAGTCCGAAATCGTACGCTAAGGTCGAACGAAACCGGAACGATGCCGTAGATCCGATGTGCAACATCCGATCTCTGTGGATTGCCACCGACATGCGCCAATTTTGATTTCTCTGTCCGGCCCGACTCGACAACGCTTCGAGCAGATTGCTCATCAATGGAGTCGGGCGATGGCAAAGCGCAAGCTTCTTAAAGATCAAGATCGCCGGAAGCTTGTCGACATACCAGTCGACGAGGATAACCTAATCCGACACTATTCGTTGTCATTGGCGGATCGCCTGGAGATTGAACTGCGGAGACGGATCGTGTCCCAGCGCGTGGTGTAGCTGGATTTCATAGCCATCGGTGATTTCCGGTAGGGTCGGGTTGCTTAGATCCAACCTGAAGGACACCACCGATGACCGACGATATGATGAACCTGCGCTCACTCGTTGAGAAGAGTGCCGACGCCGATTTGCTCCGGGATATGATCGGCTTTGCTGCCGAGAAGTTGATGGCACTGGAAGTCGGGGCGAAGACTGGCGCGGGATATGGCGAGAAGAACGGCTTTCGACTTGCCCAGCGCAACGGCTACCGCGATCGAGACTGGGAGACACGAGCAGGGACCGTCGAGCTGCGCATTCCCAAGCTTCGCACAGGCAGCTACTTCCCGAGTTTCCTGGAGCCGCGCCGGATGGCGGAGATGGCTCTGACGGCGGTCATTCAGGAGGCTTACATCCAAGGCGTTTCGACCCGATCCGTAGATGATCTCGTCAAGGCCATGGGCATGAGCGGCATCTCCAAGAGCCAGGTATCGCGGCTCTGCGAGGAGATCGACGAGAAGGTGAAGGCCTTCCTCGACCGTCCTATCGAGGGCGAGTGGCCATACCTCTGGATCGATGCCACCTATCTGAAGGTTCGTCGCGGCGGACGCATCGTCTCTGTCGCTGTCATCATCGCTGTCGGCGTCAACACCGACGGTCGACGCGAGGTGCTCGGCATGGAGATCGGCACTTCAGAAGCAGAAGCGATCTGGACTGAGTTCCTGCGCAAGCTGACCAGGCGAGGCCTGCGCGGCGTGAAGCTTGCTGTCTCCGATGCGCATGAGGGCATCAAGGCAGCGGTGTCGAAGGTGCTGTCCGCCACATGGCAGAGGTGCCGGGTCCACTTTATGCGCAATGCGCTTGCCCATGCCGGGAAGAGCGGACGGCGTGTCGTCTCTGCCTTCATCGCCACGGCGTTTGCCCAGGATACTCCGGAGGCTGCAAGCACCCAATGGCGTAATGTCGCCGACCAGATCAGGCCGAAAGTGCCGAAACTCGCTACCCTGATGGATAGTGCCGAGCAGGATGTGCTCGCCTACATGACCTTTCCCAAGCAGCACTGGGCAAAGCTTCATTCAACAAACCCGATCGAACGTCTCAACGGCGAGATCAAGCGGCGCACCGAAGTCGTCGGTATCTTTCCGAACGACGACGCCATCGTCAGGCTCGTCGGCGCTTTGCTCCTCGAGCAAAACGACGAGTGGGCTGTTCAGCGATCCCGCTACATGACACTTGAGACCATCGCCACAATGAGCGATGATCCGCTCATCAGCCTGCCAGCCGCAAGCTGACACTCATCCGCCCCTCTGGGATGAGCCGTGGTCGTCTAAGCTACACCACTCCCCGGGACACGATCCGGAGACGTAATCACAATCGGCTCGGCTTCGCCATCCAGCTATGTCTAATGCGATACCCGGGTCGAGTGCTTGGAGCAGAAGAAACTCCGCCTCGCGCCATGCTGAAGTATGTTGCTGATCAGATCGGCGCCGCTCCAGACGAATTTGCCCTCTATGCACGCCGCGAAGAAACCCGTCGGGATCATATGGCGCGGCTAATGGTGTATCTGGATACGAGAAGCGCGACGCTGCAAGATCGCCGCGCCGCGCTATTGGCGGCAATTCAAGCGGCGACCTTGTCCGACGACGGTGCTGCGATAGCCAGTTCGACTGTCGCCGCGTTTCGCGAACGCGGCGCTCTTCTGCCGGCGATCGACACGATCGAACGCATCGGCCTTGCCGGCCGTGCCATAGCCCGGCGGCGAGCAGAAAGAACCCTGATTGAAGACATCCCACTCGATAGGCTTCAATCACTGGATAGGCTGTTAGAGGTTGACCCGTCGATCGGCCAGACCCGCTTTCATTGGCTGCGTTCGGCACCAGAAGCGCCGGCCGCGTCGAACCTCGTCGGGCTGACCGAGCGGATAGCCTTTCTGCGGCGGCTGGAGATCGATCCGGAACTGCAGGCGCGCGTGTCATCCGGACGGTGGGACCAGATGATCCGGGAGGGCAACGCAACGCCGGCTTGGCTTGCCAACGACTTCAACGCCAGCCGTCGCCACGCTCTGATCGTGGCCCAAGTCATCAAGCTTTGCCAGAAGCTCACGGACGATGCGGTGACGATGTTCATCAAGCTGATGGGTAAATTGTTCTCGCAAGCCAACAATCGAAAGAAGCAGCGACAGATGGACTGCAGGGCGAATACCGCCAAAGCGCTGCGCATGTTTCTAGATACGATCACCGCACTGCAGTCCGCCAACGACCATGGTCGGAACGCATTGGATGTTCTCGACCAAAAAGTCGGTTGGGACCGGTTGCTTCGGATGAAGCCTGAGCTTGAGTCGATGGTCGACGACAACGAGGCACCGCCGTTGACCGTGGCAGCCGAACAATACGCGACCGTCCACAAATACATTGGTGCATTTCTTCAGGCCTTCACGTTTCGCTCGGCGCATCGCCACGACCCGCTTCTGGCGGCAATTGCGCTGCTGAAACGGCTTTATGCCGAGAAGCGGCGGACACTCCCTGATCGCGTGCCGCTCACCCATCTCAGCCAAACTGATCGACGGCTTATCTTCGAACAAGGGAAACCTGATCGCCGTCTCTACGAGATCGCCACGCTAGCGGCTTTGCGAGACCGGCTTAGATCTGCGGACATTTGGGTCGACGGCAGCCGATCTTTCCGGCCGATTGACGAGCATCTGATGCCGCGGTCGACATTCATCACGATGAAGGAAGAAGATCGTCTCGGTTTGGGGGTCCAAGGCGACGGCGCGCAGTGGCTTGCTGAAGCGTGCCAGATGCTCGAGTTCAACCTGCAGCGTCTTGCGCACAGAGCACGATCCGGAAAGCTCGAAGGAGTTCGTCTTGAGGCCGGAACGTTGATCGTCACACCAACCGTCGGCGAAGTCCCCGTGGCAGCAGAGGAACTGAATGCCGAGATCAGCGATATGTATCCGTTGGTCGAGGTTCCCGACTTGTTAAGGGAAGTGCATGAATGGACCGGCTTTGCGGATCACTTCACGCATGTTCGTACCGGCGACATCCCGAAAAATGTCTCTGCCATGCTCGCTGGTGTACTGGCCGATGCGACGAACCTCGGCCCAAAGCGAATGGCGGGCGCATCCAAGGGGATCAGCGCTCACCAGATTGGGTGGATGCGCACATTCCATGCCCGATCGGAGACCTACCGCGCGGCGCAAGCGTGCATCACCGATGTCCACACCCAGCATCCGCATTCCCGCCTTTGGGGCAATGGCACAACGTCATCGTCAGATGGCCAATTTTTTCGTGCGAGTGACCGAGCCGCAAAGCGCGGCGACATCAATTTGCACTACGGCAGCGAACCCGGGACGAAATTCTATAGCCATCTATCAGATCAGTACGGCTACTTCGGCATTTTGCCCATCAGTCCGACCGAAAGCGAGGCGGCCTATGTGCTCGATGGGCTCTTCGACCAGGACACGGTGCTCGACATTCAGGAACACTTTACCGACACGGGCGGTGCCAGTGATCATATCTTCGGGCTGTTCGCCTTGATCGGAAAGCGGTTCTCACCGCGACTGCGCAATCTCAAAGACCGGAAGTTCCACACGTTCGAGAGGAGCGATGCATATCCAACCCTGTCGAACCATATCGGGGCGCCGATCAACACCGCCCTGATTCTCGACCATTGGGACGATCTGCTGCATCTCGCGGCGTCGATCACGACGCGGTCCGTGGTACCGTCTACGATCCTGAAGAAGCTGTCCGCATCTCCGAAGCAAAGCCATCTCGCGAGGGCGCTCCGCGAACTCGGCCGTATCGAAAGGTCGCTCTTCATGATCGAATGGTACTCAAGTCCGGCATTGCGGCGGAGATGCCAAGCCGGTCTCAACAGGGGAGAGGCCGCCCATAAGCTGAAACGCGCTGTGTTCTTCCACGAGCGAGGCGAGATCCGTGACCGGTCGTTCGAAAGCCAAGCTTTCCGCGCCTCGGGGCTCAATCTCGTCGTCAGTGCGATCGTGCACTGGAATACGGTTTATCTTGATCGCGCGGTCACACAGCTGAAACGAGCGGGGCGAGACATTCCTGATACTCTATTGAAACACATATCGCCGCTCAGTTGGGAACATATCAACCTTACCGGCATCTACACATGGGATGCCGAACATCAGATGCCGAACGGATTTCGATCGCTCCGCTTTCCGGCTAGGCTAAGGAACGCCGCGTAAGTTCTCATTCCGTTCGTCCTTAGCGTACGATTTCGGACTGCTCTTGTTCTGACCCCAAACTGGTTGTCGATCGCTTCGGTAACCCTGAGTTTCGAAGTTCTGCCTGGCTCCTGTTCTTCTAAAGATAGAAGAGGCTAGCGGCGGCACTGGACCAAATGCAGTTTGCAAGGGCTATCAGGCCCTTGCTGTAAATCTCAAGGAGAATTCCGGTGAGCATGGCCGGTCCCTTGACCGGCCGTCGGTATCGTTTGTATTAATCGCACTTACAGCTGCGACAGTGCCTTGTCGGTCCGCTCGCGCGCCTTCTTCGGCAACTTTGCGTCCTTGATCGCCTGCACATTGGCGGGGTTATCTCCCACCACGATCACTGCGACCATACCCATACTAAAATGCGGCGTGCACTTTATGACATATACCCCGGGCTTATCGAACGTTTGTTTTACTGTTTCATTGATCTTGCCCTTGAACGGCTCTGCCCCGTCTGGAACCATGTTTTTTATGGCTTCAGCGTTGTGGCCTTTGTCCTTCGGCACAAAAGTGACAGTGTCACCGACAGCGATTTTTGACATGAGCGGCTCGAACACCATCACCCCATCGGGACCCTTGTTAAGCATATCAACTTCGAAGTCCGCAGCGATTGCGCTACTGCCTATCAAAACCGAAACAGCGCTTCCGATGAGAGTCGTTGCGATAAAATTCATTGTATTTCTCCTCGATATTTATACGGCTGCACGACGGCAGCGTAGATCATGGAACTAAGGAGCCGTGGGGCAGCCTCTGTCTGAACATAACAACCAGGAATGCCCGTTCAACCCAAGGAAAAGCATAAAGTTCCGTTTCGAACCGATCGGCTTAGACGCAGAATCGAAATCCACGAATTGGCATAGATAGGATGGTGGCCAATCCTAGCTGTCAATAAATCCCACTAGCTGAGGTGAAGGTTTCTTCCCAACGTTGACGTGTAATTGCCGCCCACCCAGAACATAGACATCTAGGGCCTGGGAAATGTCGAGTTCGTCATCAGCGGCAGGCGAATACCTCCGGCCAAAGACAGTGAAAGCGTAAAAGCATTTCGACAAAATTGCTTGAGCCCATGCGGGACGTTCAACTCCCGTATCGTCTGTGTTCGCCTGACGCGAGAATAAGATCCACCATGATGTCCGGTTTTCCAGTAAGGTTTGAACGGATACTATCCGGATTCATCAGAGTGAAGACGGTCGAGAGAGCGTCTGCTGTCGTGGCGTCCGGCGCCACGACCGTCAGGCGCCGATAAGACGCGCTGGCATGGCCGTTGCGCGGGTCGAGGATATGGCTAAACCGGCGTGCGGTGTCGAATTGGAAGCCGGCCGGGCTGGATGTCGCGACCGCCCGGTCGATAAGATCGAGAACGCTGTCGGGACGTTCGGCGCCCTGGAGGTCGGCAAGGCCGATGCGCCACGGAGTGCCGTCGCCCTGCGCGCCAATAACTCGACCTTCACCCATGTCCACCATGCTGCTGGTGATACCCGCATCCCGCAGCAACGAAACCACGCGGTCGGTGACATAGCCTTGAGCTATGCCGTTCAGCGTCAGCGCCATGCCTGGCCGCTTGAACACGATGCGGTCGCGGTTGAAGCGGACCGCGTCGAAGCCGACTCGCGCGACCGCCTGTGCGATTTGTTCGGGTGGAGGGCCGTCGGGATCCGCGCCGGGTGCCGAGAAATGATCGCGATAAAGCGCCCAAAGCGGCTGTATGGTCGGGTCGAAAGCACCGCCGCTCTCATGCCAATGGTGGTGGCAGGCTTCGAGCAGTGCTACCAGATCACCGGATGGTGCGGCCAGGCCACCGACTCGGTTCAGCTCGCTGATCGCGGATGTGCTCCTGTAAAGGCTGAACACCTCTTCCAGCCGCGACACCTCCGTCACGACGCGGTTGATCAGCAGCTGGGCCTTGTCCCTGTCCTCGTGATGTAGGATAAGCGTCGCAGGTGCACCCAGCGCCTGCCCTTTCCAGGTGACCGCATGGGTCACCGCCCGCGCGGGCCGTATCAGGGGTAGGCCAGCGGCTGCGGCGAATATCGCAATGGCGCGGCGGCGGGTGACAATACTAGCCATTTGTCTGTCCTTTCCCGGGTTCTACGAAATTTTCCGGCGTATTCTATCTCTCAGCATCGTCCGTCGTCGACCCTAGCACGTAATCGCGAGGAACTTCTTCGAAGCTGACAACGCGGCCGCCATGCTCGTCGGCGAATTTGTCGGCGGCATCACGCGTCGAAAACGGTACCGTCTCGTCCGTGCCCATGCCGCCGCGCAGCCCGCTGCCGATCACGAAGAATGCGAGGCGCGCATCGATCCAGTTATCGGCTCCAGGCTCTTCCCATGTGGTTGCCTTAGCCATATCCGACACATAGATGGCCGCAATGTCCTTTGGCTCCTCTGGCAGCATCGTGAATGCGAGCGTGTCTCGCGCCGAACTGAACCAGATAGGCTCTGGGATTTGGGACATTATAATCTGTCCCTTGGGGCCCGGATGTTCCAGAACATTCATCCCACAATAACGGCCCATCGCTTCCTCGGTGAGTGCGTAGGGAGCTGGTGGCGTCACGTCCTTTTCCTCGCTGCAGCCTGATAAGATAAGGCCGCAGAGCAAGAGTGCGATGACGGGAGCAATCTTCATAGCTCTCTCCTTGAGAATATCCTAAGCGCGAGCGCAAGCGGCGCGGCGATCCAGGTGACGAGAGCAGCAACGAGCATGGGCCCGTTGAGCCCTGTATGTCCGGCGATGCCGCCGAGCCCCGAAAGCGCGCCCGCCTCTCCCGAGCCCAGATTGAGGAGTCGATAGGCATCGGTCGGGTTGAGGACGAGCAGGACATCGAGAAGTCCGCTGGGCAGCGGCCGGCCTTCTGCGGCCACCAATGCTCCCAGCAGAGCCATGTCGTAGATCAGCACAAAGAACAGCCAGACGCCGATCGCGATGCCGCCGGCCGTGCTCCGCTCGCTGGAAAGCGCGCTCGTTACATAGCCGATAGCAATGAATACCATGCCGAGCAGGATTGATGAAGCAATCATCGACAGGAAGGCCCACCAACTGGCCAGGCCGATCTCGGTTCCGGTTACCGCCAGTACGGCAGCAGCAGTGCCATAGCCGAACAGGGTGGCGAAAGAGAGGATCGCCAGATGCCCGAGGAACTTGCCGAAGACGATCTGCCACCGACCGATCGGATAGCTGATCAGCAGCAGCATCGTACCACGTTCTACTTCGCCGACAATCGCATCATGCGCCAGCAGCAGTGCAATCAGCGGCACCAGAAATATGGTAAGGCTCGACAGGCTGACGATGACGATATCGAGCTGGTTGACGCCGACATTGCCGGTCGGCGCGCTGCCGAGGAAGGACAGAGTGAGCGCAAGCGCTGCCAGCAACAGCGTCGTGGCCAGCACCCAGCGGTTCCGCAGGCCTTCCTGGATCTCCTTGCGCGCCACGATCAATATATTGTTCATCGCATCATCCCCCGTCCGCCAAGGAAATGGGCGTAGAGTTCATCGAGCGTCGGCTCCACCACATGCAGCGCCGTAACTGCGGCGGGATCGGCCGTGACGTCCCTGAGGATCGAGATTTTGTTTTCTGGTGTAACCTCCGCCTCGAAGGTGCGGTCCCTGATCGCCTTCCAGGCGACCTGCCCGCCGCTCGGAGCGGTTATTCCCGCGCCGTCCGCCAGCGTGACGCTGATCCGGGTCGGCAGGCGGGCGATGCCCCGCAGCTTCTCCAGCGTGCCGTCGGCGATTGCCACACCCTCGTTGATGATGATCACCCGGTCGGTGCGATCTTCAAGTTCCGTCAGCGCATGCGAGGAAAGCAGGATCGTTGTACCTGCCGAGCGCAGGCCGGACACCAGTTCATAAAAATTTCGTCTCAATGCCGGATCAAGGCCGCTGGTGGGCTCGTCGAGCAGCAGGATGCGCGGTGCGCCGAGCAGCGCCTGCGCCAGTCCCAGTCGTTGCCGCATGCCCTTGGAATAGGTCCGGACGGGGCGATCGGCTGCAGCCGGCGCGAGCCCGACGCGCTCGAACAGGCCCTCCATGTCCGACATATCCACACGTTTCAGCCGTGCATAGAAGTTAAGCGTCTCGCGCCCCGTCAGCGCCATGTGGAAGGAGACGCTCTCCGGCAGGTAACCGAGCCGCTGGCGCACAGCGAAATCGCCCCTGGCCGGGTCTTCGCCCAGCACCTGAACTGTGCCTTGCGTCGGCCGGATGAGGCCGAGCATCAGCTTGATCAGCGTCGTCTTGCCCGCGCCGTTATGACCGACAAGCGCGACCGTCTGCCCCTGCTCAAGTTCGAAGGATACATTCTTGACCGCTTCGATCCGGCCGTAGCGTTTCGCCACGCCTGATAATGTGACCGTGGGTGCCGTCACTGCAAACCGTCCTTTTGTCTTGTCGGTGCCATCAACGGATGGCTGTCTATCACGCCGCCGGGCAACAGCGCCGGAAACTGGACCTGGGCCCAGCGGATGATCTGCACGGCTGGGCTCGATGTGAGAACTTTGGCCTGCGGCGAGGTCCACAGGACCTTGTCCATGAGGTCGTTCGGGCGATAGGCATTATCGCCGATTCCATCGCCATCAAGGTCAAAGGCCGGGTTGTCGCTCCAGTAGTTGCCGCGCCCGTCCACCGACCAGTCCAGATAGCGGGTGCCCACATATTTCACCTGATTGCGATTATCGATGAAGGCATTGCCGGTCATCGTATTGCCTTCCGACCCGGCGGTGAAATGGATGCCGATGGCGCAGCCCCGGAATTCGTTGCCGCGCAGCTTGTTCCTGTTGGCATTGTAGATAAAGACGCATTTCTCGGGCCCGAGCCGCATGCCGCCCTCGATGGCGCCCGTCGTCTCGGCATCATCCTTCACACCATGATCGGAATCTTGGATTCCTGCCATCGTCCAGCGGACCGTCGGCTGTAGCCGGCCGCGTATGATATTGCCCGATATCGTCGAACTGTTGGCCGAATTCAGCAGCAGGCCATGGTCGCGGTCGCCATCGGAGGTGTTGTGGACGATCTTCAGCCGGTTGGAGAACATGATGGCGTAGCCGACGGAATTGCCTGTCGAGACATTGCCGCTGATCACGCTGTCATTGGTATACATATAATGGATGGCGAAGCGCAGGTCACGGATGCGGTTGCCGCTGAAGACGTTCTTCTTACTAGCCATCGTGGCGATTCCGTCGCGACCGAAGCTGATATCGTTATCGATGACCTTGCCGCCCGGCGCGTTCCACACCGATATGCCGCTGCCGAACTCGCTCATCCGACCATCCTTGAGGCCGACGATCACGTTCTTCCGGGCCAACGAGTCTTTCGCGCCGTGGAGATAGATGCCGAACAGGTTTCCGGTGAGGGTGTTGTTCTCGATGATCGCGCCGGTCGCCGTCCGGGCTGCGAAAATGCCGGAATCCAGCGTCGACAGGTTCATGCCCGAGCCGGTGACCGCGATGCCGCGCACGGCAACCTTTTCCGCCTCGATGGTAACAACGCTGCCCTTGCCGTTGCCGACGATGCTGGCTCCGTCCTCGCCGTCCAGCGTTACCGGCTTGTCGATGACCAGCGGTCCATCGTGCCGGCCCGGCTTGAGGCGTATCCGGTCGCCCGGAGCTGCCGCTTTAAGAACGGCGGACAGCGTCGGCCCGTCGGAAGGTGTGACGATCCATTCCGCCGCCAGCGCAACCGAAGGAATGGCGGCCAGAAGGGCCGCCATCCAGAGTTTTGCCAATCTATACCGCATCAGGCCGATTTAGGCTCCACCAGCATGCGGCCCTTCATTTCCATGTGCATGGCATGGCAGAACCACGAGCAATAGTACCAGTAGACGCCAGGCCGGTCGGCCTTGAACGTCACCGAGGCGGTAGCCTGAGGTGCGACCTCCATGTTGATTCCGTAGTTGACGATGCAGAAGCCGTGGGTCAGGTCCTCCACCTCGTCAATATTGGTCACATACACTGTGACTTCGTCGCCCTGCTTGACCGTAAAGGATTCGAGCCCGAACGCCGGCGCCGACGAGGTCATGTAGACGCGCACCTTGTTGCCGTCGCGAATGATCTCCGAATCGATGAGCAGGTCGATATTGTCCTTCTTGGCCTGTTCCACGGCATCGGCGAAGAAGACATCGTCACGGCTCCAGATGCTGACCGGATTGATCTTCGAAGCATGGACGATGGTTGCGTCATGCGGTTCGGCGAAAGTCGGGTTGTCATGCACAAGCACCATCTGATCGCCGGAAATGTCGATCAACTGATCGCATTCGGGCTTCAGCGGGCCGACGTTGAGGAACCGGTCCTTCGAGAACTTGTTCAGCGAGATCAGCCACTTGCCATCGGCTTCCTTGGTCTGGCCCATGGAGGTATGGTTGTGGCCCGGCTGATAGTGGACGTCGAGCTTCTGGCGAATCGGATCGATCTTCTCGCCGGCAAAGGCGCGCTTGGCGTCCTCGATGTTCCACTTGCAGATCTGGCTGTCGATGAACAGCGTCGTATAGGCGTTGCCCTTGTTGTCATAAGCCGTGTGCAACGGACCGAGGCCGAGTTCCGGCTCGGCGACCACCACGTCGCGCGGCTTGATCTTGTCGTCGAAGAGATCGTCGAACTTGCGCACGTCGAACACCGTGACGGTCGGGGATAGCTTGCCGGCGGCGACCACGTGGATGCCATCGGGGGCGGTGTTCATGCCGTGCGGGCCGTTGGAAACCGGGACATAACGGGTGTAGGCGGATCCCGCCCGACCGTCGATCACCGGTACGCCGTTCATTTCCTTGAAGTCGCCCTTGGCGACGGCTTCCTCGATCCGCTTGATGTTGAAGATGACGACCCAGTCCTGCTCCTTCGACATCATCTCTTCGAGCGTGACGCCCTTTTCGGAATTGTAGCAGGTCGCAAAGCAGTATTTGCCCTGGTAATCGGCATCGACATTGTCGAGGTTGCCATCGACGATCACCTGCCATGCAACCTCCATGGTCTCGCCGTCGACCGCCGAGAAGATCGAGAAATATTCGGTGGGCTTGTCGAGGATCTTGCCGTCGTTCGGCAGCGGCACACCGTCCTCGCCGTTGCAGAACACATAGCCGGTCTTAGGGTATTTCTGAACGCGCAGGCCATGCACGGTGTGCTGGTTCGGCAGTTCGATGATCTTGTCGCATTTCATGACGTCGAGGCGGATGCGGCAGACCCGGGTATTGGACTTGTCGTTCGCATAGAGATAGCGACCGTCATAGGTGCCGTCGGTGAAGGACAGATGCGGGTGGTGCAGGTCCCCGTTGTGATAGACGCCGCCCTTGTCCTTGAGGTACTCGATCGTTTCGGGACGCAGGCCTTCGGTCATCACCTTCAGGCTTTCATTGGTCTGGCCCCAGCCGGTGGCGCTGCACCGATTAAACACCGGAATGCGCATGAATTCGCGCATCGATGGAAGTCCGACAATGCGGACCTCGCCGCTCTGGCCGCTGGAGAAGAACGTGTAATATTCGTCCAGTTCGCCGGGCTTGACCTCGTAGGGCAATTCTCCGCTGGTGGCGGCCTTCGCGGGCGTGCCGCCGCCGGCAAAGGTCAGCGCGCCACCGGCGGTGGCAGCGCCTGCAGCCGCGACGGCGGCGGTTGATCCCAGAAGCTGGCGTCTGTTCAGGCGCGGTTGGGTATCGTCGTTGGACATGGTGTCTTCCCTTGTTGCTGGTGTTGTTGGCCCAGACGTCTGTCCGCTGCCGAATTCATGTTTTCTTTATGGCTTCGCCATTGTGGGTGACGACGGTTCTGGGCGGGCTTTCACCGCGCGATGCCGGCGTCGACAGAGCCATGAACTTCTCCCGTTTCAGGCGGACCTGGATCATGTGCGGGCAGCGATGATCATCGTGATAGAGTTCCTGGCAATGCATGCAGTAGATACACTCGTTGACATTGATCTGGCCTTCCGGATGAATGGACTGCACAGGACATTCCTTGGCACAACGCTGGCATGGCGTGCCGCATTCGGGCCAGCGCTTCAGCCATTCGAACATGCGGATCCGGCCGGGAATGGCCAGCGCCGCACCAAGCGGGCAGAGATAGCGGCAGTAGAAACGTTCGATGAACAGGCCGGCGGCCAGAAGCGTCAAAGCGAAGATGACGAAGGGCCACTCGCGGGCGAACTTCAGAATGATTGCCGTCTTGAACGGTTCCACTTCGGCCAGCATCTCGGCATAGGCCATCGAATAGAAGGACAGCCCGAAAAGCCCGAGGAAAATGATGTACTTGATCGGCCAGAGGCGCTCGTGCAGGCCCCATGGCACCTTCACCTGCGGGATCTTCAGCTTTACGGCAATCTTGTTGAGCAGTTCCTGCAGCGCTCCGAACGGGCAGAGCCAGCCGCAGAAAGGGCCACGTCCCCAGAACAGCAGGCCGGCGGCAACCGCGGCCCAGAGTATGAAGATCAGCGGCGCTGCCAGAAAGAACTCCCACCGGAACGACGTGACGAGCGAATTGATGAACGTCAGGACATTGACCACGGAAAGCTGGGCATTGGCGTACCAGCCGAGCCAAACTAGGGTGAAAACGAGATAGCTTGTGCGGACCCACGCAAACAGTTTCGGCCGCTTCACTAGCCAGTCCTGGAAAAAGAAAATTCCGGTGAGCACGAGAAGGGCGGCCACGGTGATGGCCATCGTCACCCGGTTCATGTCCCAGATGCTGACCCAGAGCGGCGGCGCGTCGGGTAGTGGTTCGGTCTGGGTCACCACCGCCGGTTCTTCGGCGGAAGTTTCGGTCCTGGCCGCCGCGACGGGCGTCACCACCCGGGTAACGGTGTAGTAGGAAGACGGCAGCGTATAGCCAAGATTGAAAGCGATAGCAGCCTTGTCACGCGCCACGGTGCTGCGCTGCGCTAGCAATTGCAGTTCGAATGGTTCAGTTATATCGAACTGGAAATCGGTGGGCACGACGAAAAGGGCGATCTCCCGCAGACGAGGGGCGCCGTCCGTTGCGAAAGCCGAAATCCTGGTGTGGTTGCGATCCCTGAACCGCAAACCCTGGCCGTTCTGCAGCAACTCGATGCGGTCGAAAATGCCACCCCGGACATAGCCGGAGCCCTTGAACGAATAGGCGCCGTCGCCCGCGACGAGGAGAGCCGACTGGCCCGGCTTCAACCGGGACTGGAGCCGCTGATAGCCCGTCTCGCCAAGCAGCGTCTTCCCGATAACCGGCACGCTGACAGGGGCAATGTAGAGATCGATGAACCTGTCTTCAGGCTGCGGTGTTTCCGGCTTCTTCGCCGCCTCCGCGTGACCGGCATCCGCGAACGCTCTCGAAACTTCGCCGACTGTCAGGCGCAGGCTTCGGATCGACCCATCACCGAGCAGTGTCTCCCAGTCGCTTGCTTCCGTTTTCGAAAGATCGAGCGTCCTCTTCTCAGTTACCGCCTGTGTGTTCGCAACGCTTTCCCCGCTTAGCCGGTTGCTGCGGATCAGCGCCACCGCGGACCGCACGACGCTGTCGCTCATCACCAGAACGGTCACGGTGGCGCCGCTGACGATGTCCACTTGCGGCGGGCGCTCCTGACCGGCGGCGACGCGGCCGAGATCCTTGCCGATAATCGAGTTCAGGCCGGCGACTACGTCTTTCTCGGGAATGCCGATCAGTACGATCGGTTCCTTGTGATCGACGAGCTTGATCCCGCGAATAATGCCCGATCGCTCGATACCGACGACGATATGGATAGGCTTGCCGGAATAGCCGATGGAGCTGGTGAAATCGGAATTCAGATAGGCATAGCCGAGCAATTCCTCGCCCTTATAGACTGGCGCGATAGGCGGATCGCCTTCTACCGCGCCGAACCGGTCTGCGCCCTCAAAAAGTTCACTTGGCTGAAGCTCCTCGAGATAGCTTGTTAACAGGTTCGCCGCCGCACTAGGGGTGGCATTCATCCAGGCGACAACGAAGACGGACATCCACAAGATGCTCAGTAGCCATGCGCGTTGTTTGTTTTCGAACGACGCCATTAATACCGTCTTTCTAATGTTTACAGTGACACACCGAATTTCATGAATAGTCTAGAGCTTCTATGAGGGAAATCAAACGCTCCAAAACAAATTGTTGCAAAACACGGTCTATGCGACAACGATTGCACGACGAAGGAGATAAACATGCCGACAACGGAAAGCGATCCTTGGGAGGTCGCATCGATGAATGAACTGTTGGCACTAGCCCGCTCTATGGAGCAAGAATCCATCGATGGCTATGTCGCGCTAGCGGCGCGCATGAGAAGCATGGATCGTCCCGATCTCGCCGTAGTGTTCGAAAAACTAATTGTAGAGGAAGAGGGTCATCTCGCAAAGGTGGATGATTGGCAAGAGGCGTCCGGTCAGCCGCGTGAGGCGATGATACATCCTCCCGAAGACGTTTTTGACGACGAGGGGGCCAGCATGGTCGCACCTGACATGCTCAGCGCCTACCGCGCTTTTTCCATGGCGGTGCGAAATGAAGAACGTGCCTTTGCGTTCTGGACTTATGTCGCCGCGCACGCGAAATCCGACGCGATCCGCAATGCTGCCGAGCGCATGGCGCGAGAAGAATTGGGCCACGTCGCAAAGCTCAGGAGCGAACGCAGGCGTGCCTTTCATCGTGAGCGTCGCAGGACGACCGACGCTGCGAGCACCAATTTGCGGGCGCTGGAAACGCGGCTTGCCGAGCAGTTCCGACACCTCGCCAAGGTTGCTGGTGAGCAGAAGATCGGTAAATTGCAGACCTTGGCCGAACAAGCCCGGCTGCGTGCTGAATCGCTTGCCGGAACCCCATTTGCATCTGCACCGCTTCTTGAAGCGGTGCCCGATGCGGCAACTGAACAGATCCTATCGCTCTGCGAGCTTCTAACCGATTGTTATCTCGACCTTGGCGAGACCGCGACCGACGAGTTGGAACGGGATCGCGCTCAGGGTTTCGCGGCGGAATTGATCGATAGCCTACGTACGCTCCGCTCCGGGAGGCGCGCTGAGATTTAGGGGTGGGTCTTTATCTGGCGACGTGCACATGACAGCGAGGTTGATTGAGCCTGACAATAGGGGCTAGGCGACCACTGGGCCTTCGCATCTAAGGCTTCGTGCGCCGCTTGCGCGCAAACGGGCGTTACGAATGAGGGCGTTACGAATGAGAAGGAGTGAGCAAAATGCCGCGTAATTACCAGGAACCTGCCCACACCTGGGACGATGCCGAACGCGCCCGTCTGGAACCGCTCGTGCGGGAGGATTACGACCGCTGCCATCCGGACGACTCTTTTGACGACATGAAACGGCGCGTTCCATGGCCGTTCGGATATCGATTGCCCTGGGTTCCGGCGGAAAGCTCCACGGGTGCAGCGGGATGCGGCGATGAGGATGCTCTTCCCGAAGGTCGCAGCGGGATCGGCGGACGGCAAGAGCAGGCCCGATTCGCGAAGCACTGGCAGGATCGTGTGGCGCGCATGCTGTTGGACCATGCCGATGATCCGGAATTCGTCCGTGTCGCGGCGTGGCAGGCGGCTGTATAGATGATGCACAGCGAAGACGGAGGGATGCTAAAGGACCGCTTGCGAGTGGTTCTCATCGAGCAGGCCCGGACCGGCGAGCCGGTCACTTACAGGGAACTCGCCGATCGACTTGGCTTGACGCCGCCGCAAGCCATTCATCGCGTAGCGCAGGCGCTCGAAGTTCTCATGGCGGAGGATGCCCTGGCCGGTCGACCGTTGCTTGCAGCGCTTTGTGTCAGCAGATTGCAGCAAAGGCTGCCCGCCCGCGGGTTTTTCGTAACGGCGGAGGCCCTGGGCATTTTTGCAGGAGATCCCGAGGGCTTGGAAGCGCGTAATTTCCATGAAAGGGAATTCCAGCTACAATCAATCAATGTCAAAGCCGATTAGAGATGCGACGCCTCTGGCCCGTTAGAAATGCGACACTGGCTCCGACAATCAGCCCCCGACCGGACCGGCTGGGCCGGGTTGCAAGGGTAGGGAGGGGGCGGGTGTTGTTCTCCCTCTTTGGCTTTAGCTTCCTCAGTTGTAGTGACTGCTTTGCGCCAATTGCGGTCATGGGGCATCAAGTATTTCGGTCAACCTAGTAAGGAGATTTTCGACTTCATCGCGATTCGCTCCCATTCGAGTTTCGAACTCTGGCAGAGAAAGACCATTGCAAACTTCATTCAAGGCTTGGTGTAAAATTTTTGCTTCTGTTCGTGAGAACGCTATGTATATCGGTTGACTATGTGACTCCATCAGGTCTCCCTAAGTTGAATTAAGGCAGCGAGTGGTTGCAGGAAAGAGTAAACCGCGAAGGGTCTACGGTCGCGATGAGAACCTGCGCGTTTTGGGACCGGTGTTTCCTGATCAGCGGAAATGAGGCCTGCCGCCTCCATTTTCCTGTTGCTCCAGAGAGTAAAAAACGTCTGCGACATTTTATATGCCGACCTCTCGCGGCGAGCATTTTCTCACAGATCAAGCACCCCACAGCGTGTCAGCGCTATCCGGCAAAGATATATATCAGAGCTTCGAAACCTGCTGCTCGGATGGAATGGTCCCATCTGGCGTCAGTTCATCGACAGCTTGCGGTAGATCCTTGCTAAGACGCGCCAATATCTCTTCCCGCGACAGACGTGTCTTCGCGGCCAATTCATCGAGAACCTCCGGCCCGATCGCCTCCGAGAGTTCGTCGGCGTTGATGTCGTCATTTGCCCCCGGCTTGATCCAGGACTCCGCCTTCTGCCCGAAGCCGTTTTGTTGGAACGTCTTGAGAAGGTCGCTCAGACCACCGCTTAAAGTTCCTCCTGAGGTGAGCCCGTCAAAAATAGATCCGATGCCTCCCGACTCCCTGCCGCCACCGAGCTTGCCGGGCAGGTCGCCACCGCTTGTCTGGTTGGAGGACGCTTCTTCATCCCGGTTAGCTCCGGAGGTCTGCTGCGTGTTCAACCCCCGCAGAAAATCCGCGATTTTCTCCCTGTTCTGATAGCCTGCTACCGCAAGTACACCCAGCAATGCTTTCAGTTGGCCGCTCACCATGATTTTTCTCCTTGTTTTCCTGGGCCCCGAGAAAACATGGCGACGTGGCCCCCTCGCGAGAACAAAACGATTGGTCGGCAATGAGGTTCCATGAGGTCAATGGATGGAGACTGGCTGCCGCTTCTTCTGATAAACGCGCTAATGAACGGGGTGAGAGAGAGAGAGAGAGAGAGAGAGAGAGAGAACGGATGTCCGATAGCGGCACCATGCAGGTGGCGTCCCTAAGAGCAAGCTACCTTCCGCTCATGTCGTTCACTTCGTTCGGCGAGGTCGGGACGCCGTAAGATTGTCACCCAACTTGGATCATCCGGCAATGACGGCAGTCCTGCACCATGCCCGGGTTGACCGGAGCTCTGGGAATCTTAAATGCAGGCGCGGGGAAATTTTTCATTATCGACAGGAGAGCGGCAGCGCGAAAATTAGTGGCGTTTTAGGCCGCGGCTGGCCTGGTGCGGTTTTGAGGATGTACCCGCATTCGGCGCGTCATGATGAACCCATTTGAAGAACGCGTAGACGGGATAAAAATGACAATCAGGGTGAGGATTGAGTCGAGCATCTGCATTCGACCCTCGCGAGACGGCAATGTCGCGATCGCAGTTAGAGCTTATAAGCTGTGCCAGGGGCGAGCGTTATTTTGCTGTCCCAACTCGCGATCCAATTTGTCTCTGCTGCAATCACTGCGATCAGCATGGCCGCGAATATTGTAGACAAGGTGACGATCAGGAAAAGTAAAATCTTTCGGAAAATGCGAGTGTCTCCGACTGAAACGCGCGGACGCTATACAAGCCGCGCCATATTATAATTGACGGCAATGGTTAAAACTTGGTTTGCGATATTCCCTGCGTGGCGGACGGTGCGGAAACGGGGCCCGCGCGGAGTTGCAAGGTTTTGCATGCCGATAGATTTCAGGCTTCAAACGGCTGACGAAGGGGCGAGGGGCTCTTACGGCCGGCTGGTTGTCCCGCTTACGAATTCTGCATACTAATTTGAGCGGGTGGAATGAAATCTATGTCGCAGACCGTTAAATTAATCGCGGCAATTGTCTTACAAACGAGATCTTTATCAAAGGCGGTATCGGGCGTCACTGAAGGGGCGCCACCGTGGCGCCCCTCCTGAAACTCTCACATACCATTGCGGCGATAGCGAAGCCGTTCCTGCTCGATCTGGTTGGCCTCGTAGGGCGAGAGCGTTTCGTCGAAATGCGTCCATCCTTGCTTTTCGTAGGCGGCGCGACGTTCTGTCGGATCGACCCAATTCGAGCGTTTGAGAATGGCTTCAGCCTCCGGCGCCAAGGCGTCATCCACTTTTGCGGTGACGAGGGTGCCACCCCGGCGGACGCCTTCGGCGTAGAAGTGGGCATCTCGTTCCGGGACGCCGGAGCTCGTCAGTGCGCCAATAATCCCACCAGCGGCCCCACCTGCAACCGCACCGGCTGCCGCGCCGGCTGCAGTCGCAGCAAGCCAGCCGGCTGCAACGACCGGACCGACGCCCGGAATGGCCATCAAGCCAAGGCCGGTGAGCAGGCCGCCCGCGCCGCCGACGACCGCACCGATCCCCGCGCCAGTTCCGGCCCCTTCTGCGGCATTCGACTCTTCGTGCCGCCGATCGGCGTTATTGGAAACGATACTGATATCGCTGGATGGTACGCCCAGAGCTTCGAGTTCACTGACGGTGGAACTTGCGTCTGCGTAATCGTCAAAAAGTCCGGTAACAGTTCTCATAACATCCTCCTAGGGGTTACTTGGCAACAACATTGCCCTGATAATCGAGAGCGATCGAAACAGTTTTGCCGTCCTTCATGCCGGTGGCATTCCAAACGCCCCTGTCGTCTTTCTTGAGATCCTTCAACCCCGTATAACCCGCTTTTTGGATCCGATCCTTTGCCTGGTCCTCAGTAAAACTGTTGGCGCCCTCGACCGGGGCCGTCGGGTTTTTCGTGTCGGGGGTCGCAATTGCCGGCGTGTTTCCGTCGCTGTTGGCCGCGGGCGCACCCTGGGCATGTGCTGTAAGGGCCGAGACACAAATGAAGGCGGCTGTGAGAATAGTGTTTTTCATGGTTTTCTCCCTAGCTCGGATCTGCGTAGATTGATCCGCCTGATTAACCCTTTTATGTTCTTTTGGTTCCAGCATCGGAGGCAAGGTGCTCAACAAGCATGGCGGCGCGTCGGGCATACGAGTGACCATGCAAGGGTCTGGACAGTGGCGCAGGCGAACGGCCGAATAAGAGGAGGTAGCAACTGAAGCGGTGGAGCGCCCGGAAAGCTACACGAGGCGATTGGCATCGGTAGTCAGGAAACCATAGAGATCATCGATCGTGATCCCGTTGCGAACCTTCCGGAGCATTTTCATTTTGGCACGTGGATAGAGCTGGCTCGGGAAATTTGAACAGCGGGGATAAGTGGAATTTCTGCCTGACTTCGGCTTAGATGCCGTGAACAGGAGATACCATGACGAGACGACCGCGCCGGAACCACAGCCCGGCTTTCAAGGCAAAGGTGGCGCTTGCCGCTATTCGAGGCGAACAGACGCTGGTGGAGTTGTCCCAGCAGTTTGACGTGCACGCCAACCAGATCAAACAGTGGAAAGACCAGCTCCTTGAGGGGGCGACAGGCGTTTTCGGTGATGAAGCGAAGGCGGAACCGGCGGGTCCAACCGTCGATGTCAAAACACTGCACGCCAAGATCGGCGAACTGACACTGGAGAACGATTTTTTATCCGGTGCGCTCGGCAAGGCGGGATTGCTGGGCGGAAAGAAATGATCGACCGCCAGCATAAGCTATCCGTCGTGCGCCAAGCGAAGCTTCTCGGCTTCAGCCGTGGCAGTGTCTATTATCTGCCTCGTCCGGTGTCTGAGGGCGATCTGGCTCTGATGCGCCGGATCGACGAACTGCATATTGACTACCCCTTTGCCGGAAGTCGGATGTTGCAAGGGCTACTGAGGGGAGAAGGGCTGGAGGCTGGGCGGCGGCACGTCGCCACGCTGATGAAGAAGATGGGCATCGAGGCGATCTACCGTCGCCCGAACACGTCGAAACCGGCACCTGGGCACAAAATCTATCCCTACCTCCTGCGCAAGCTGGCGGTTACAAGGCCCAACCAGGTCTGGGCGATGGACCTGACCTATGTTCCGATGGCTCGCGGATTCGTCTATCTCTGCGCCGTTGTGGACTGGTTCAGTCGGAGGGTTCTGTCGTGGCGGCTGTCGATCACGATGGAGGCAGCCTTCTGCATCGAAGCAGTCGAGGAAGCGCTGGCCCGTTATGGCAGACCCGACATATTCAATACGGACCAGGGATCGCAGTTCACCTCGGTGGACTTCACGGCGGTGCTGAAGAAGGCGGAAATCGCCATCTCAATGGATGGCAAGGGTGCGTGGCGGGACAACGTGTTCGTCGAGCGGCTCTGGCGTTCGATCAAATACGAGGAAGTCTACCTCCATGCCTATAAAACAGTGTCCGAGGCCCGCGCTGGCATCGGCCGCTATCTGACCTTTTACAATAGCCGACGCCCACATTCATCCCTTGACCGGCAGACGCCGGATCAGGCCTACTTCAACGCGCTGGCACCAATGATGGTGGCAGCATAATCGAGGCGGAAATCCACTTAACAAAAAGCCCGAAACTGTTCAGACAAACCGAGCCACCTCTGATAGCGCAGAATATCGGCGATTTTCGTCTCATCGCGGGCAAACCATGCGTTAGGCACAGAGCCGCGTTCCTGTTTGTTCGTCGGATCCCGTTCGGCAGAGCTGATAACCGGACCACGAAAAGCACGGATACCTGGTTCTTCCAAAACCACGACGGAAAGACAGGCACTGCTGGTGTAATCTTCTGAAGGGCGATGAGACATCCTTATCTGGATTATAAGCGTTCTCGGAGGATTTCGTAAGGTGCCTTTCCATTGAAAGCGCCATGCGGCCTTGCAAGATTGTAGAACCTCTCCCACTCGCTGAGTTTTTGAATGAGGTCGATGTCATCTGTATAGGACAAAAGCTGATAGAACTCTTGATCATCGGTACGGTGTGACCGTTCGACTTTCCCGTTTAGTTGAGGAGACGCTTGAATAGCCCCTAGATTTGTAGACGCCTTCTTTCCTAATTTTGAGGCAGGAAGAGCATCATGAGCAAAACGAATTTCACCGAAGAATTTAAGCGCGACGCTGTTCGCCAGTGCGATAACCTCGCAGTGGTCGAACGGCCAGACAGAAGGCCAGATCACCAAGCTCAAACTCATCAAGCGGCAAATGTATGGACGCGGAAAGCTCGATCTGCTCGAGGCGCGTATCGTCGGAGCCCCCTGATGTCATCGAAATCGCGTCAGACCCCGTTTGGACGCCGATCACCCCATGTGCAGGGTCCTTATTCGGCTCTGACGCAGTTTTGGTGGTGATGGATTTTATCCCGCGCCGATGACGCGGGCTTGGAGGAGATCAATTTTTCCGCGGCCGTACATCTGGCGTTTCACAAGTTTGAGCGTGGTGATCTGCCCCTCCGTCTGGCCGTTGGACCATGGTGAAGAGATCGCTGCGCTGACGGCTGCTCGGTCTCTAACGACACCGTTGGCGAAGGAGGCGACCAAGCCCGATCGAGCGCGTTCCAACCATGTATCGAGATCAGCGAGAGATTTCTTGCGGATCATGGCCTGGAAGGCGGCGATGACTTCCCGGGCCTCAACCAGCAGCGGCACGCCACCCTCAATCGCCGCAACCGTCACGGTCTCAGATTTGGAAAGGTCGTCGCGGCCGATGGTCATGAGACGCGCAATGGTCCTGGCCGAAGGCGCTCGGCTCAACGCGCCCGCATCGACCTTCTCTGCTTTTCGACGGCGTGTGGCCCACTCGGTGACAACTCGAAGACAGCCGCGGAACCCTTGGCTCTTGAGTTGCCGCCATAGCTCCGTTCCATTCCGGTTTCCGGCCGTCCATTGAGCGTCAAGCCAGGGCAGGTAGAGTTCAAGCGAGTTCTCACGGACGCGGAAGACATCCGAACGTTGACCACGCAGTACGCGTCGGACAAGGCCGCGACTGTATCCGGTCCGGCGCACGATCTCCTTGATTGTTGCTCCGGACTTGGCCATGTCGAGAATTGCGGCGTTGGTGTCTTCCCGGCGAAGATATCCCTCGTACTGGATCCTCTCGGCGGCCGTCAGCAGTTCGGGGTTGATCGTGGCCGCTCCGATCGCAGTTCGGATCTGGCGCATCGATTTGCGCACCGCATCGAGGAATGCCCGGCTGGCGTTCTCCATTAAGTGCCAGCGGTCAGCGACCTGGGTGGCGTGTGGCAACGCCTTGGCTGCAGCCGTCGCGTAACCGCCGCCGCGGTCGCGAGCGACGATGCTGATCTGAGGTTGGTCCGAGAGCCAGGCCTGGGCCGTCGACGGCTCCCGATCCGGCAGGAGAGCAATGGTTTTGCGCCGTTCCAGATCGCAGATGATGGTCCCATAGCGTTGATTTCGTCGCCACGCCCTGTCGTCGATACCGATCACGGTGGGTGGGACAAAGCGCGGACTGCCGCGTCGCCGCACGACGCGCAGCAGCGTATCGTTGCTGACCGGCAACATCAGCCTTTTGGCAAAGGTGGCCGCTGGCCTGCCACCCAGTGCAAGTCCGAGATGATGGACGATGTGGTCAAGCCTGGCGGTTCGCCGCGCCGAAGGCGCGAGAATGTCTCCGTCGAAGCGCTCGGCGAAGATTCGCCGACCGCATAGCAGTGCATCGCAGTGGAACCGGCGCGCTTCAATGACAAGCCGAACGGGCTTTCCCACCAAGGGCAGGTCAGCCAGGCGTCGTTGATATCGACTGTGGATTCGTTCCGACCTTGTTCCACAGATTGGGCAAAAGCTTGCTTTGCTCGTCGGCCGGACTGCGATCAACATGACGTCGTCATCAATGGCTGTATTGTCGACTATAAAGCCGCGAGGGACGAGCGTCGACGATCTGAGCGAATGGCCCATGGTATTGATTCCTTGCATGAAACCAACATCAGCCAGCACTTGATTTCATCAAAAGTGAGTTAGAGCCCTTATTCCATGCCTAATCACAGTCAACAAGAGCGAATCCCAGAACACCTTGGCCCGTGCGCTGTTCTTCAACCGGCTCGGAGAACTGCGAGACAGGACCTTCGAGAGTCAGTTCTACCGGGCGTCCGGGCTGAACCTGCTGTTCAATGCCATCGTCTACTGGAACACTCTCTATCTCCAACCGGCCTTCGCCCAACTCAACCGGGAGGGTATCGCCCGACCTAGTCAAACAGATCACCCCGCTCGGGTGGCGACACATCAGGCTCAGTGGCGATTACATTTGGACCTCGACGGAAAGCCTCGATCTCAGGCCGCTACGGCGCGAAACATCCATCCTCGCAGCGTGATCACCATACGTTCTCAAAAGTCGGACAGATTCAACACTTTCGTGTCGTGACGCCGCTTTGGCCTGGTGGTTCAAGCGGCCTTGTCTGATGGTGTCTTTGCATGAGACCTGCTCCGGCGGATTTCTTTTTGGCCGTTAACCCATCATTAACCGCAGTGCCACACTATGAGCGTGCGCGGGACCAGAAGACCGCGCTCCAACGTATGGTAGTGCATCGTGAGGGAACCCGCCGAGAATGGTGGGTTCCTTTGCTTGAAGCGAAGTAAAGTGGCAAGACCATGGCCCCCGAAGAGTTTCGCCGTTGCCTGTGCAATCTCCAGTGGTCACTTCCAGACTTGGCAGAAGTCCTCCAATGCGATCTGTCAGTCGTGGAGGCAATGAGCCGAGGTAAAGCAAATGTCCCGCCGCTGCTGGCTATCTGGCTCAGGCTACTCTCAAAAAACACACTGGGGCTCGTGCAGACATACACTTACAACTAGGCCTTGGTGAAGAACCAGTGAGCTACCGGAACAATCCAGCTTCGCTCACGTTCGCGCCCTTACAACGACGAACGTAACAAAAGGTTGACTGACCAATGCCACGCTCAGTGCTTACTTGAATCAAAATAAATAAACAGGGATATGTGGAGAGCCGTATGACGGTGCACACCAGCCAAACGTTCATAGTATGTTTGACATCTGCGCCCATGAGACAGAACTGGCATCGTAAGGTTAACTGAACTTGGAGTTTGATAGGCGATGAAGGGGCATGACCACCCGTGATCCGCTCTACCGTCGCCACCGCTTTCCCGCTGAAATCATTGCCCTCGCGGTGTGGCTCTAGTTCCGCTTCCCTCTCAGCCTGCGGATGGTTGAAGACATGCTGCCGGCCCCGTGGCATCATTGTCTCGCATCAGACCGTGCGGGTATGGGCGGAGAAATTTGGCAGGACCTTTGCCAACGAGATCCGTCCTCGGTCATCCGGCCGGCTCGGTGACAAGTGGCACCTCGATGTGGTCGTTATCTCGATCGGGGGCAAGAAGCATTGGCTATGGCGCGCCGTGGATCAGGACGGTTTTGTCCTGGAGGTTCTGGTGCAAAGCCGCGCCAACGCCAAATCGGCCAACCGCCTGATGCGCATGCTTTTGAAAGGTCTGGGACGATCGCCATGCGTAGTGATCACCGACAAGCTTCGCTCCTACAGCGCAGCAAAACAGGAAATCACGCCCGGCGTCGAGCACTGCTCCCATAAAGGGCTGAACAATCGGGCGGAGAACTCCCACCAACCAGTCCGACGGCGAGAGCGGATCATGAAGCGCTTCAAGTCAAAGCGGCATTGCAACGCTTCGTCTCGATCCATGATCCGATTGCCAACCTCTTCCACATCCCGCGCTACGACACCCCCTCCAACCATCATCGAAAACTGCGCACAGCGGCAATGAAACTATGGGCGAAGATCGCTCGCGCATGAGCAGTGCACGTGGCGGGCGTCACGCGTTTGCTTCGCTGAAGTTAACTTTACGATGCCCATTTCCATCACCGTAGCATTGCCACCGATCTGGCCAGCACGATGTGAGACTTTCTAGAGAGGGCGGTCTTCTATTTTTTCGCCGTGGGGGTGTGTTCCCCTCGTCGGTGAGCTTTTGAGAGCGGCCAGTTGTTCGGTTGTGGCGCGACCATGTCGAGAGCGGGGATTGGATGTTCGAACTTGCGGCGTGCCTCGAACAAGGCTTTTACACTCCTTTCAGTGCTTTGAACGTGATCCCAATGATTTTATTCTTCATACACTCGAGAGCGCCGCGACGGGATCGAGTTTCGACGCATTGCGCGCCGGCAGATAACCGAAGACAACGCCGATCAGCGTCGAGCAGACGAAGGCGGCGACGATCGACGTCGTGGAATAGACCATGGCGAAATTGCTGCTGAAGGCGGAGAAAAGCGCGCCGAAGCCGAGGCTGCCCAGCACGCCCAGCGTACCGCCGATGATGCAGACAAGCACCGCCTCGATAAGGAACTGCCGCAGAATATCGGTGCGCCGTGCGCCGACCGCCATGCGCACGCCGATTTCCGATACGCGTTCAGACACAGAAACGAGCATGATGTTCATCACCCCGATGCCGCCGACCAGCAGCGAAATCACCGCAATGGCCGCAATCAGAAGGGTCAGCGTCTGCGTGGTGCTGGTGATGGTCTGGCGGATATCGTCGGTATTGAGAATGTAGAAATCCCGTGTGCCGTGCCGCTGGGTCAGAAGCGTCGTCACCGCCTGTTCGGCGATTGAGGCATCGACATCGTCGGCCACCTGCACCGTGATGCTGCGCAGCGACAGGCTGCCGCGAAAGCGCGACTGGACGGCGGTATAGGGCAGGTAAAGCGACAGGTTCTGGCTTGAGCCGAAACCGCCCTGCTGCGCCTGCGTGACGCCGACGATGCGGGCCGGCACCTTGCCGATGAGAATGACCTGGCCGACAGGGCTGCCGTCGAAATCCGCAAACAGCGATTTGCGGGTATTTTCGTCGATCACCACTTCCTGCGCCTTCTGCGCCACGCTTCCGCCATCGAAAAAGCGGCCTTGCGACAGCTTGGTGCCCTTGGCGACGAAATAGCGCTCGCTGACGCCGTTCACCAGCGCATTCGCCTCCTTCGCGCCGAAACGCACCGTGCTGGAGGTCGAGACCGTCGGCGTCACCGCCGCAACATAGGATTGCCTGGCAAGCGCTTCGGCATCGGAAACGACGAGCGTGGTGATCTTGCCCGACCTTATGTCGCCGAAATCCTTGCCGGCGAAGATTTCCAGCGTGTTGGTGCCGAGGCTCGATATGTTCTGCAGCACCCGCTGCTGCGACCCCTGCCCCAGCGCCACGACGCTGATGACCGAGGCGATGCCGATGATGATGCCGAGCATGGTGAGAAAGGTGCGCAGCTTGTGCGCCCGCATCGACAGAATCGCCATGCGCAAGGCTTCGCGCAGGGACGAAACGAGACCCGCGAGACCGGAAGACCCGCCGGAAACGGCAACGGGTTTGGCATCGTCCTGCGGTACGGGCGTTGCATCCGTCCTGCGGTCGGAAATGATCGTGCCGTCGCTGATTTCGATGATCCGCCCGGCGCGTCTGGCAATCGACATATCATGGGTAACGATGATGACGGTGCGGCCTTCGGCATGCAGCTCGCCGAGGATGCGCAGCACCTCGTCACCGCTGGTGCTGTCGAGCGCGCCGGTCGGCTCGTCGGCAAGAATGATCTCGGCGTCGTTCATCAGGGCGCGGGCGATGGAAACGCGCTGCTGCTGGCCGCCGGAAAGCTGGCCGGGACGGTGATCGAGGCGTTCCGCCATGCCGAGGCGGCCAAGCAGCCTTGCGGCATTGTGCCTGCGGTCGCCCTGTGTCTTACCGGCATAGATCGCCGGAATTTCGACATTGCCGAGCGCCGTCAACTCGGCCAGCAGATGGTAGCGCTGGAAGATGAAGCCGAGATTTTCACGCCGCAGCGCCGAAAGCGCGTCGGCATCGAGATTGCCCGTTTCCCGGCCCCTGATGCTGTAGCTACCCGATGTCGGGCGGTCGAGACAGCCGAGAATATTCATCAGCGTCGACTTGCCCGACCCGGACGCGCCGACGATCGCCACCATCTCACCGGCCTCGATGGTGAGGTCGATGTGCTTCAGCACGCTGATCGTGCCTTCGCCGGAGGGATAATCCCGCCGCACGGATTTAAGCGAAATCAGAGGTTCAGCCATGGTTTCAAAGCCCCATTGGCGGGCCGCCCGGCCCCGGCATGGCGTTTGCGGTGGTGTCGGTGGAACGTTCGCCGGTCACCACCCGCTCGTTTTCGACAAGGCCCGAACGCACTTCCGCCGTGACCTTGTTGTTCAACCCGATTTCGACCTTGCGCTCGGAAACCCTGCCATCGGCACCGGCCACGCGCACGGCATAGCTGCCGTCGCTGTCCATGCTGCCAAGGGCTGCCGAAGAGACGGTCAGCACATCCTTCGCTTCCCCGAGAACGATATGGACCTCCGCCGTCATATAGGTACGCAGCTTGCCTTCCGGGTTCGGCACTTCGAACACGCCATTGTAATAGATCGCCTCGGAGGACGACGTGGTGGAAGAGGATGAGCTGGAGGATGAAGAGGTCGAGGAACTGAAGCTGGAATCGCTGCGCACCGATTCCGGCGCCGGCTCTATCGAGGCGAGCGTCGCGTCATACCGCTGCTGCGGCTCGCCGAGCACCGTGAAATAGACCGGCAGGTCCGGCTTGACCCGCGTTACATCCGCCTCGGAAATTTCCGTGCGCACCGTCATCCGGTCGAGCTGGCCGAGGATGACGATGGTTGGCGCGGATTGCGTGGCGTTGACGGTCTGCCCTTCCTGGCTGACGATCGACAGAACCGTGCCTTCGATGGGGGCTGTGATCTTGGTATAGCCAAGATTGGCCTCGGCCGTTTCCACCGCCACCTGCGCTTCCTCGATCTGGGCGTCGATGGCTTCGATCTGCGCCTCGGTGACGGCAAGGGCTGCGGTGGCGCTTTCGAAATCGGCGCGGGAGGCGGCGTTTTTTGACACCATCTCCTGCTGACGGGCAAGGCTCTGGCGGTTGAGAATAAGCGTCGCCTGCTTCTCAACCCGCTGCGCCTTCACATTCGCCAGGGCCGCCTGCGCCGTGCGCAGACTGTTCGTCTGGGTAACGGAATCGATTTCGGCGATCAGATCGCCTGCCTTGACGGTATCGCCGAGCGCCACCTTGACGGCGGTGATGCGGCCCGAGGCCTGAGCGCCGACGGCGACAAGGCGAACGGGCTTCAGCGTTCCCGTCGCCAGCACCGTTTGCTCGATATCGCCGCGCGTCACAGACGAGGTGATATAACCGGGCGTTGCGGCCCGCGTATATTGCGAGGACAGCCAGTAGCCGCCCACGGCGAGAGCGACAACCGCCAGCAATGCACCTGCCTTGCGTGCCGTTTTCATATCGATGTCCTATCCAGCCGGTTCACTCGAAGGAAGAAACCGGCGTCATCTCGTGTTTCACGAGGATGAAACCCCTCTCCGCTTCGATCCATTCATAGGCAGAGGCCGATTTTCGCACCGCGGCCTTGCGGCAGGTGCTGCGAAGACGTCTGGAATCCGTCTTTCCGCGCTGATCCCTCGCACAGGCGGGCTGACGCCGCTGTTCATCCTGCCGGGATTTGGCCGCCGGCTGTTGCACGGGCTTGTCCTTTGCTACGGCCACCGACCAGGCAAAGCTCAAACCAAAAGCCGTTGCCAGCACCAGATAGAAGTATCTCATCATCGTCTTCCTGCTTGAAAATCACGCGGGGGATCGCAGGCGTGCGATCCCCCGGCTCCAGCCGTCGCCGGCTGATTTCCTCCTTTACTGGGGGGCAGATTAAAGGAGGAAACTTCGAATAATTGCCTCAGCCCCGTTCCGCCTCGGGAACCGGCGGCCTCATATCGCCATGCGGGGGAGCAAAGCCGCCGCGGTCTGCGGGGCCATGACGCGGGCCGGGAGGCGGAGGCGGCATCAGTGCACGCTCAAGCTCGGCAAGCTTCAGCACCTGCTGCGGCGAAAGCTTCGGTTTCAGCGCCGCAATGGCGTCCTGCAGGGCTTTGGCCTTTTCCGCCTTCTGCGCGATGATGCCTGCCAGCTCCTCTCCCGCAAGACGCGGCTCGGGCCTGGCCTTGCCTTCACCCGGCACCGACGGCGGCGGATTGCGCTCTGGACCGGGGGAAACGAGATCGATCAGCGCCGCGGTATAGGCGCGCCATGGACCGAGCTGTTCCGGCGTGACGCCGAGATAGATTTCAGCCGCCGAAAGCTTCGTCGCCAGCCCTAGAACATCCGGGCCGGGCATTCTGCGCATATGCGGCGGCAGCGGCCTTTCATCCGGACCCCGATCCGGGCCGATGTCCGGGCCGAGATCGAGATTGGCGTGCGGCGGCGCAGCCTGTTCGGTCGCCTGGGGTGCGGGCGCATTCTCTTCCGCTGCCTGCGCGGCGGCGGAAACGCCAATAGTTGCTGTCGCGATGGCGGCGGCCAGTAGCGAGTTTCTCATCTTACCTTCCTTCCGTTTTCCAACATGAATGGACGATAGGAGCATCGCGTTTCCGGCTTTGGTCCGAATGTTTCCGGGCTGCTTCCGCAAACCGCCTATTTGTAACCGAATGTTGCCAGAACGGCGCCGGAAAGCTTTCGTTGCAAAAATCCGCCGTTTCTTTTCAACGCTTATGTATAGTGGCATCAAAAGGTTGGACGATATGACGACAGTTTCGGTGACACATATATTGATCGTCGATGACGATCCGGAAATACGCACATTGCTCGCGAAATATCTCGGCTCGCAGGGGTTTCGCGTGTCGATGGCCGCCGACAGGCGTGAGTTCGAGGAAAAGATCGCCAGCTCCGATCCCGATCTCATCGTGCTCGACGTGATGCTGCCCGATGGCTCCGGCCTCGATATCTGCCGCGATCTGCAGGGTCGCCGGCCGCGCACGCCGGTCATTCTCCTGACTGCGCTGAAGGAAGATGTCGACCGGATCGTCGGGCTGGAAATCGGCGCTGACGACTATCTCGGCAAACCCTTCAATCCGCGCGAACTGACCGCGCGCATCAAGGCCGTGCTCCGCCGCACCACACCGCAGGAAGCCCCCCGCCCCTCATCCGCCGCCTATGGTTTTGCGGATTTCACCGCCGATCCCGAGCAGCGCTCCGTCATCCGCGCCAGCGGTGAAAAGATAGATTTGACGGGAGCTGAGTTCGATCTTCTGAAAGTCTTTCTCGACAGGCCCGGCCGGCTGCTTTCCCGCGATCAGCTTCTCGATCTCACGCAGGGCAAGGATCGCGGCCCGTTCGACCGCTCCATCGACGTGCTGATGAGCCGCTTGCGCAAGAAGCTGGACGCCGACACACACACGCCGATCTTCAAGACCGTGCGCAATGGCGGTTACCAGATGACGGTTCAAGTCAGAACCCTGCCGGTGCAGCGATGAGCTCGCTTAAAAACCGCATCACGGCGCTGATGATCGTCTCCATCATCGCCGTCATCGCGCTTGCGACTTTTGTGGCGGACCGGACATTGCAGCCGCCGCCGCCCGACGCCACCATCGAGCCGCTGGCCCGCAGCCTCGCCTTTGCCGTGACCATGGCCGAGCGTGATCCTTCCCTGCAGCAGCCCGGCTATTTCCAGATAGAACAGAGGCCGCCGCAAGGCGATCTCGACGGCATGCTCTCGGAATTTCTGGAAAAGGCGCTGGCCCGCGTCGGAGAGCCGCGCACCGCGGTGGTCATCCGCTCACCGGGAAATCCTGCCCCCGTGGCGGCTATCGCGCTGGAAAAAGGTGGCTGGCTGGTCGCGGAAATTCCGCATATGGGTCCGCCGCCGGGCGGCTGGAAGATTTTCGGCATGTGGATCGGGCTGATCATCCTCGGCAGTGCCGCCGTTTCGATCTTTGCCGCCAGCAAGATCACCCGCCCGCTCGACATGCTGGAAAATGCCGCCGCCAGCATCGGGCCTGACGGTTCGCTGCCGCACCTGCCGGAAACCGGACCGGGCGAAATCCGCGCCACGGCGCGGGCGCTGAACGAACTCGCCACCCGCCTGAAGGCGGCGATGGAAAGCCGCATGCGCCTCGTCGCCGCCGCCGGCCACGATCTCAGAACCCCGATGACCCGCATGCGGCTGAGGGCGGAATTCATCGAGAACGACGAGGAACGGGCCAAATGGCTGGCGGACCTCGAGGAGCTGGACGCCATCGCCGACAGCGCCATTCTTCTGGTGCGGGAAGAGGTCAGCCAGGACAGCGTCAAGACGATCGACATCGGCACGCTTCTCAGCGAAATCGTCAGCGATGTTTCCGATCTTGGTCATGCTGGTGCGATCGACTTCATCGAGCCGGAAGCCGCCATGACCATCAAGGCGGCACCGCTGGCGCTGAAAAGAGCCCTGCGCAACCTCATCCTGAACGCCGTCACCCATGGCAAGAAGGCGCATATCGATCTGACCGGAGACGAGAGCGAAATCGTCGTGACGATCAGGGATGAAGGCCCTGGCATTCCGCAGGAACTGATCGGGCGGGTTTTCGAACCCTTCTTCCGGGTCGACCTCGCGCGGCGCAAGTCAACCCCGGGCGTGGGGCTCGGTCTTGCCATCGCCAGGGAAATCATCGAGCGCTTCGGCGGCAGTATCGAACTTGTCAATGACCTTCCGGCGGGTTTGATCCAGACTGTAAGACTTATCAGATTTGAGGGAGCATCGTCGACTCAACCTTCATCAGATAGTGGATACCGGCATCGTAAAGTTAACGACCGAGAAGCAAAGGTGTGACGCCAGCCGCATAAAACCGTTCATGCCCGAGCGATCTTCGCCCATAGGGTTCATCGTCGCTGTGCGCAGTTTTCGATGATGGTTGGAGGGGATGTCGTGGCGCGGGATGTGGAAGAGGTTGGCGTCACACCTTTGCTTCTCGGTCGTTAACTTTACTATGCCACAGAAGGATGTTTCTTTCCGACCGCGCCTACGAGATCCGTCGGTCGCATTCCCGGGAGAGCGAGATAGGTGATCGTCCGCGCGATGTTCCCAATGTCTGATGCCAGTTCTGTTGCCGTTACCTTCTTCATTCGAAGGTTAGATATCAAAGGAAATGACAGCGCAATGTTAGAACTCGTCTGATCCGCTCAAAGTGACATCGGCACTCCACGCGGACCTTGTGCTTTTGCTCAGGTCTCGCTCTCATCGCCGAAGCGAGAGCGGGTAGGGGAGAATCTCGACAACTTTCCCGATTGAAGCCGTATCTTCCGCGAGCGCCGGTATTCAGCCGCCGCTTTGATTGACCCACGGCGTTAACACGCGTTGACCTGCCACTGAGAATTTCCTCCGGAATGGATTAGAGTCCGGCCTATTGAGGACGGACTTATGAAGAAGCAGCGATTTACGGAAGAACAGATCATTGCGGTTTTGAAGGAGCAGGAGGCCGGAGCCAAAGCGGCTGATCTTTGCCGCAGGCACGGGATTTCCGAGGCGACCTTTTATAATTGGAAGGCCAAATATGGCGGCATGGAAGTGTCAGAGGCCAAACGTTTGAAGGCGCTTGAGGACGAGAATGCCAAGTTGAAGAAGCTGCTCGCCGAGCAGATGCTGGATACAGCCGCACTCCGCGAGCTTCTCTCAAAAAATGTATGGTCCGCCTCGTCCGTGCAAGGGTACGCGACATCGTAAATGACGATTCCAGTTGCATAAATGTATCCGGCCTCTCGCGAGTGGGCTGCGGTTGCAGCCAGGCCATGATGAGATCCGCACATGCCGTTCCCAATAAATGGTTCGGGCACGAAGCCCGCTTTTTTGCACAGGACTTACGGCATGTTGATCCACTGTTTCGTCATCACTATTCTCGAGCCTTGCAATCGAGCCAGGAGCGTCAGGTGAAGGCAGGGTCCCTGCGTTCGTAGAGCGCTCCAGGCTTGGTCAGGACGACCCAGACAATCCGGGCCATTTTAGCGGCAAGTGCGACGACAGCTTTGTTGGGGTGCATTCGTGCCTGAAGGCCATTCAGCCAGTTCCCCAATCGATCTCGTGTTCGGTCGAGGTGCCGAAAGCAGGATCGTGCTCCATGAACAAGGAGCTTGCGCACATAGCGGTTTCCCCGCTTACTGATGCCGAGAAGCTTCTGCTTTCCTCCGGTCGAGTATTCCCGTGGCACAAGGCCAAGCCACGCTGCAAGATCGCGAGCTTTCTGGAATTGTCGGCCGTTGCCAACCGCTGCAAGAAGTGCGGTGGCTCCCAACGCTCCGATCCCAGGGATCGTCATGAGCCGCCGTGCGACATCCTCGCGACTGGCGATCGCCTCGATCTCGCGTGTGACGTCACCAATGCGCTGTTCCAATTGGCGCAGATCTGCAAACAGGTCTGCAAGCAGCTTACGCATTGCCGACGAGAGATCGTTGGATTGATCTTCGACAGCTTGCGGCAGATCGACCTTGAATAGGCCCGCGCCTTGGCGCAATGCGATCCCGTATTCGAGGCAGAAAGCTCTCATCTGATTGATCAGACGCGTTCTCGTTCCGATCATCTGATCTCGGACCCTGTGTAAAGCCTGAAGGTCGGCTTGTTCCTCGCTCTTGAGTGCAGCAAATCGCATTGTTGGACGTGTGGCAGCTTCAGCGATCGCTTCCGCGTCGATGATGTCGCTCTTGTTCGACTTCACGTAGGGCTTCACGAACTGCGCGGGGATCAAGCGCACCTTATGTCCAAGCGCCTGTATCTTCCTGGCAATCCACTGAGATCCGGCGCACGATTCCATCCCCACGATCGCCGGGGCTGCGCGCTCGAAGAACTGTAGCAGCGTGTCGCGTCGGAAACGAACCTTTTGCACTGGCACGCCATCGCTCCCGAGGCCGACAACGTGAAAGATGTTCTTGCCAATATCAATTCCGTAGACAGCCGCTGGGCGCGGCATATTGCGCTGTGGCATTGCAACCTCCTTCGGTTTGGCCGCCTCATGATGCGGCAGGAGGACGAGGCGGACCATCCCATTAATGGTAGGGCCTGCCGCCAAACGTGACGCTGTCGCGCACCTGAAGGCCATTATGGGCCTTTCGGAACGGCGGGCATGCCAGATTACATCCGCAGACAGAAAGACGATCCGCTATCGATCCTCTCGGCCGCCTGAGATCGAGTTGCGAGCGAAGCTGCGCGATCTGGCCAATGAGCGCCGCCGGTTTGGCTATCGTCGGCTGTTCATCTTGCTTCGACGGGACGGAGAGCCGTCCGGGGTCAATCGCATCTCCTGCTCTATCGCGAGGAAGGTCTTTCTGTGCGCAAGCGCAAAGCCAGGCGTCGTGCTGTTGGCACGCGTGCCCCGATCCTCGTCGAAGCAAAGACCAATGCCCGCTGATCGCTGGATTTCGTCCACGACCAGTTCGCCTGCGGACGGAGGTTTCGGGTGCTCAACATCGTCGATGATGTGACGCGTGAATGCCTGGCAGCAATTCCAGACACCTCAATCTCCGGCCGCCGTGTCGCACGGGAGCTGACGATGCTGATCGAACGACGCGGCAAGCCCGGAATGATTGTCTCCGATAACGGCACCGAACTCACCTCGAATGCCATCCTTGCCTGGTCGAAGGATCACAAGGTCGAGTGGCATTACATCGCGCCGAGAAAGCCCATGCAAAACGGCTATGTCGAGAGCTTCAACGGGCGAATGCGTGACGAATTGCTCAACGAAAGCCTGTTCTTCGGCCTCGATCATGCCCGCAGCGCCATCGCTGAATGGGCCGAAGATTACAACAATTTCCGGCCGCACTCATAGCTCGGATATCAGACCCCGGCCGACTATGCCGGGTCCATCGCCGCAACCGGCTCCAACGCTGCGCAAATGAAAGCTTCGCGTTTCCGCCGGTTGCTCACACCGCGCCACTTGGCGTATTCAAAACCGCCGGGGCTCTAATCGCCACTGGATGAAAGTTCAGTGGCAGGTCATTCGAGATCTATCGCGCTGTTTCCCAACAGATCCGCGATATCTTTGCCGAATACACGCCGCTGATCAGCCATTGTCACTCGATGAAGCCTATCTCGAAGTAACGGAAAATCTGAAGGACATGCCGATCGCCACCGAGATCACGCTGGAGATCCGTGCGAAAAATCAAGTCAGTCGCTGGTCTCAATGCATCAGCCGGCATTCCGTACAACAAGTTTTTGGCCAAGATGGCGTCGGATCTCAACAAGCCGAACGGCCAGACCGTCATCAGCCCGAAGAACGGCCCAGCTTTCGTCGACGGACTAGCGGTCAAGAAATTTCGCGGTGTGGGCCAACGCCGAGAAGATGCACCGCCTCGGCATCAAAACCGGAGCCGACTTGAAATCAAAATCGCTGCAGTTCCTGACTGAGAACTTCGGTAAATCCGGTCCCTACTTTTACGGTATCGCGCGCGGCATCGATGAGCCCCCTGTTCGGCCCGACCGGGTGACAAAACCAATCGGTGCCGAGGATACGTTAGTCGACGACACCGACGATCTAGCCCTCGCCACCACCGGATGGAACCTTCAGCGGCAAAAGGCTGGTCGCATTGTCAGGCAAAGTCGATCAGCGGCAAGATGGTAACCGTTAAGATCAAATATTCGGACTTCACGCAGGCAACACGAAGCAGAACAGGCACTCTCCCGGCCACGGGCGTTGCCGAGATCACGGAGGCCGCATCTGCCCTGCTTTCCACCGTCTATCCGTTCAAGCGTCCGATCCGTCTGCTGGGCGTCACGCTCTCTTCGCTTACCAACGATCAGTCGGAAGATGACGGGGAACAACCGCAACTCTATCTGGCGTTATGATTGGATAACTAGAGGATAGACGAGGATTTCCGACAATTCTCTCTCTAGAGTTCGCGTCATCGATCTGGAGACCGGCGGCAATGGTCTGAGCGACGTTTGCGAGATCGGCTGGCAGGACGTCACTATGGCTGATGATGACCAGTGGTGAGTGACCGAGGAGCGCGGAGCTCTGTGGTCAATCCCGAGCCGCCGACGACACCGGATTCAATCGCCGTGCATCATATTCTTGACGCCGACGTCGCCGACCCGGCCTTCTGGAAGGAGTTTGCCGCAGACGTGCTCCGGCCGTCCGGTGCCTGGATGCGCTGGCCGCCCAGCGCACTGGTTTCGACAGCGCTAATGCACGCCCAGCTGTACCTGCGGCGCACCATGGGTCTGTTTTTGGAAGTCGGCGCTGGGGGTCTTGGTCGGAGCTTCCCCGCTTCCAACCAGATGCTGCGCTACCAGCGCATGCCGGAAGGGCTCGTTCACGAGATCGGCCTGCCTGCCCACCGTGCCATGCTGGACGCTTATCTCATCGAGCACCACCTCCGCGACAGCGTCATCCTTGGACCAACTTCTGGCCTGGAGCGCAGAACCCGGGCTGCTGCCCCGCGTTCCCGCCGGCCGGGACCGAGGAAAAACCTGGGAGCGGATCTCTAACGCAGCGCTGAAGAACTTCGCGCGGGGTCGGGCTACCGGCGTTCGCTTCAGTGCTCAGGCGGAAATGGCGCGGCGCGGCGGACTGGTTTGCAGGCCATTAGCGCAGATTGGCATTAAAGCCCCAAAGGGTAGAACCGCGGTCCTTCCCGACCATTCCATTCCGGGTTACCGATGTGGTCCCTGAGTCCGTTGATCACCCGAGGGTTTTCGATACGCGACATCCTTCACGGACCTCCCTCACCTTGTGTTGAGCAGGATCTAATGTCCTCTACAAAAGCTATCGCGGTGTTTTTTCTCAGCGCAGAAGAGTCAAGCTTGCTTCGAAAGGCCACTTAATGACGCCAACGCGGCGGGACCCGAATTGCTCATGGATCCACGCATTCTATTAGGCATCACACCGATACAAAGGTTGCTTATCCCGGAAAAAGAATCCGTGAAAGAACAAGCGGACCACCGCGCACTAAGCAGCGTGCACCGCGGCTGCCCACCTCGCCCTTCGAACCGGGCCGCCTCGCGCTGGGCGACCAACGCGAAAGAATATTTGCTCCCAAGCCTGGGGCACAAGGAACTGCGATTTGTTCGCTGCGTTAATCGGCGGGGCGACAGCACATCAACTTTTCGCGACGGCCGGGTACATATGCGTGCTGCAGCTTACGAGTGGATCGAGCGCCCTGACCAGCTCATAGCAGGAGGAATGAATGAGCATCTTCGACCGCATCAAGGACGCAATTTTTGGCGAAGCAAATGCCGCGCCCGCCCCGCAAGCGTCAAGCACGGCCTCTTTGGCACCGTCATCTTCAGCCGCGCCTACCACTCAACCACCCGCACTGTCAGAGACTGCGGCCAACCCGGCTATAAGCCAGCCCGCCCCGCCCGCAGCACAGACTGCGAACCCTGCGCCGCAATTAGACGGAGGCGTTTCTTCCGGCTCAAATTCTCGGGCTCCAATCGACGTCGAATCCATACTCAACGAAGCGGCGAAGAAGTCTGGCCAAAAGCTCGACTGGCGGCGCTCAATTGTTGACCTGATGAAGGCTCTCGGCATGGACGCCAGCCTTGAGGAGCGCAAGGAGTTGGCGCAGGAACTAGGCTACACCGGCGACGCCGATGGCAGCGCGAAAATGAACACGTTTCTTCACAAGGCTCTCATGAAGAAGCTGTCGGAAAACGGAGGAAAAGTCCCCGCCGACCTGCTTGACTGAACCAAACTCTTAGACCTGATCTTGAACCACAAGGGAGAATTGAAATGGCAGCCACCAAGACACTCGACGACTTGTTCCTCGACACTCTCAAAGACATCTACTTCGCAGAGAAAAAGATCCTGAAGGCCCTTCCGAAGATGGCCCGCGCCGCCAATTCGGAAGAAGGGAAGGCAAGCTTCCTGCAGCACCGCGACGAGACCCAGGGCCAGATCGAACGCTTGGAAGAGGTCTTCGAACTGCTCGGAAAGGCGGCGCGCGGCAAGACCTGCGAAGCCATACAGGGCATTATTGCCGAAGGCGAAGAGATCATCGAAGAGTTCAAGGAGTCTCCGGCTCTGGATGCAGGGCTCATCTCATCCGCCCAGGCAGTCGAGCACTACGAGATCGCCCGTTACGGCACGTTGATCGAGTGGGCCAAACAGCTTGGTCTGAAGGACGCCGTACCCCTGCTGGAGGCGAACCTCGCCGAGGAGAAAGCGACAGACGAGAAGCTCACGCAGCTCACAAAGGCCTCTGCGAACGCCAAGGGCAAAAGCAATGCTTCCTGAGGTCCCAGTGCATTATTCAAGGCCGTCCCACAGGGGCGGCCTTTTTGTATCCAGCCATCACCAAAGGGGATAACCATGGCAAAGCGTACAAAACGGGCGACCCGCTCGACCTCTTCCACGGACACTGTCACCATCCATGATCAGCAGCTTCACCGAGGCGCGGGCGGCGAACTCCACCAGATCGCTGAGGACGGTGCCGACGTGTTGACCACGTCGCAAGGCGGACCAATCGCCGACGACCAGAACTCTCTTCGGATCGGCGCCCGCGGTCCGCTGCTGATGGACGACTTCCATTTCCGCGAGAAAATCTTCCACTTCGACCACGAGCGAATTCCGGAACGCGTGGTTCACGCACGTGGCTATGGCGCCCACGGCTTCTTCGAAACCTATGAATCCTTGTCCGACGTCACCCGCGCCGACATCTTTCAGCGCGCAGGCGAGAAAACGCCTGTCTTTGTCCGCTTTTCTACTGTCGCCGGCAACAAAGGTTCTGCCGACCTCGCCCGCGATGTCCGCGGTTTCGCCGTGAAGTTCTATACGCAGGAAGGCAACTGGGATCTCGTCGGCAACAACATCCCTGTCTTCTTCATTCAGGACGCAATCAAGTTTCCGGACTTAGTACATGCCGCAAAGCAGGAGCCGGACCGGGCCTTCCCCCAGGCGCAGACCGCCCACGACAACTTCTGGGATTTCATCAGCCTTACGCCGGAAAGCATGCACATGGTCATGTGGATCATGTCCGACCGCACCATCCCACGATCCTTCCGTTTCATGGAGGGGTTCGGTGTACACACCTTCCGTTTCGTCAATGACAAAGACGAGTCCACGTTCGTCAAGTTCCACTGGAAGCCAAAGCTCGGCCTCCAGTCGGTTGCGTGGAACGAGGCAGTCAAGATCAACGGCGCCGACCCCGACTTCCATCGTCGCGATCTCTGGCAGGCGATCCAATCCGGCAACTTTCCGGAATGGGAACTCTCTGTGCAGCTCTTTGATCAAGAGTTTGCCGACAACTGGGACTTCGACGTCCTCGATCCGACGAAGATTATTCCGGAAGAGTTGTTGCCGGTAAAACCAATCGGCCGTCTCGTGCTCGACCGCATGCCGGACAACTTCTTCGCGGAGACCGAGCAGGTCGCGTTCATGACGCACAACGTTCCGCCGGGGATCGACTTCAGCAACGACCCTCTTCTTCAGGGCAGAAACTTTTCCTACCTCGACACGCAGCTCAAGCGGCTTGGCGGACCGAATTTCACGCACCTTCCCATCAACGCACCAAAGTGTCCCTTCCACAACTTCCAGCAGGACGGGCACATGGCGATGCGCAACCCGGTCGGCAGGGTAAACTACCAGCCGAACTCGTTCGGGGAAGGTCCCCGGCAGGCCCCGTCCCGAGGATACCGCCACTTTCTGGCCGAGGAGAACGGCCAGAAAGTGCGGCTGCGTCCGGAAAGCTTCGGCGACCACTATAGCCAGGCCCGCCAGTTTTTCCTCAGTCAGACGCCGCCCGAGCAGCGGCACATCGCGATGGCACTCACGTTCGAGCTAAGCAAGGTCGAGACCGTCGCTATCCGCGAACGGATGATCTCGCACCTGCTGAACATCGACGAGACGCTCGCCACCACCGTTGCCCAGAAGCTCGGAATCCAGACAATGCCTAAGCCCGCCGACGCTGCCATGCCCACACGTCAGGATCTGGAGCCGTCTCCCGCGCTTAGCATCGTGCAAGGCGGACCGAAGCGGTTTGAGGGCCGCAAACTCGGCGTGCTTGTAACGGATGGCGTCGATGCAAAGCTCCTCAAGAAGCTGATGATGGTGATCGAGAAGGAGAAGGCTTTGGTTGAGCTGATTGCGCCGAAGATCGGAGGCGTGACCGCGTCCGATGGGACCTGGATAGAGGCGCAGCACATGATCGACGGTGGCCCCTCGGTGCTGTTCGACGCCGTCGCCGTCCTCGCGGCTCCGGGCGCAGTTGAGGATTTGGTGAAGGAGGCGACAGCACGGGACTTCGTGGCGGACGCATTCCAGCACTGCAAGTTCATCGGCTACGACGAGAGCGCTTTCCCGCTTCTCGTCAAGGCTGGAATCACCGACGATCTCGACGAAGGCACGATCGCACTTCCCGGTGAAGGGGGGGTTGCCGCTTTTGTATCCGAACTTGGGAAGTTGCGGGTGTGGGGCCGGGAACCTGCTCTTAAGCTCGGCAAAGCCTCGCCTCCGGTCGAGTGAAGTTCAGGCGCGGACCTCGTGTCCGCGCCGTTCTCTCTAAACGGTGAGGGACGAGATAGTTGTTTCCAATGTTGGCGTTCCATGGAACGACAAACACGCATGAACTAACGCACCCGGAGCCCATAAATGAGGAGTCAGTCTATAAAGTCTCTGCTGGCCGCGCTCGTTGAGCCGAATAACATCGAGACCGGCGGATGGGGACCCGTGCAAATTGGGGTTGGCGCCGTACGGGCGGGCTGGGACATTTATTCGGGCCACTACAGGCTTACAATTCCAAGCCACGGTCTCGGCGGCCGGCTAAATGGCTTTTAGCGCACGGATTGCGACAAGGCTGCCAAGGGGGCGCAGCCGGGCTGATCCTTTAAATCGATGAAGAACAGCTGTTTGAGGAGCTCAACTAGAACGTGATTGACGAGCCTTTGAGATTTGCGGCCTTTGGCCTGCTGCCGGTTTTCGGACACCGAGTTAAGCTAATCCCACCTTGGTTTCAAAGTCATTGGGGCTGAGATAGCCCAGTGTCGAGTGGCGACGCTTCGGATTGTAGAAGCGCTCTATGTAATCGAACACATCCGCTCTGGCGTCATTCCTCGTGCGATAAACCCTGCGTGCTGTTCTCTCCGTTTTCAGGGATGAGAAGAAGCTTTCCATTGCAGCGTTGTCCCAGACATTTCCAGAGCGGCTCATGGAGCAGGTGATGCCGTGGTCGCTCATGAGGCGCTGGAACTGCTCGCTCGTATATTGGCTTCCCTGATCAGAATGATGCAGTAGCGCGTCTGGTTTTCCTCGACGCCAGATCGCCATGATCAGCGCATCTGTGACAAGCTGGGCCGTCATGTTGGCATTCATCGACCAGCCGACGACACGGCGTGAGAACAGGTCAATGACGGCCGCGACATACAGCCAGCCTTCTGCTGTCCAGATATAGGTGAAGTCGGCCACCCATTTCTGGTTCGGCCGCTCTGCCATGAACTGACGGTCCAGCACGTTCGGCATGATGACGGCACGGTCACCGGCATCTTTCGGCAAGCCACGCCGTCTCGGCCTCGCCCTGAGCGCATTCAAGCGCATCAGCCGCTCGATACGATGGAGACCACAGGATAATCCTTCTTCCGGCACGTCATGCCATACACGGCGAGCACCATAAGTGCGGTCGCTGGCTTTGAAGCTCTGCCTGATCTTGTCCAGCAGAACCTCATCATAGCGAGCGCGTTCACTCGCAGAACGATTGAACCAGGCATGGAAACCTGAACGAGAAACCCCTAGCGCTTCGCAGAGCCATGCCACCGGCCAGATCGAACGGTGCTTTGCAATGAACGCGAACCTCATATCGCGTCCCTGGCAAAGTAGGCTGCGGCCTTCCTAAGAAACACTCTCAGCATCGGGAATGGGATCAAGTTGATATCCCAAAGAGCGAGCACGGCGCTGCAGGTTTGCCAAGACTCGACCGCGATGGCGCTCGTCATATGCCGCCGCACCGGGATCACGATAAGCCATGCCGAACCGAAGGGCATTGAAGAAGAGAACCGCGATCTTACGTGCCGTCGCCGTCACGGCTTTCTGCTTTCCGATGCGCCTTGCCAAACGTCGATAAAATGCACCCAGTGCCGTGTCGCTTCGGCCAATCGTGGTGGCTGCCAACCGCAAGAGTGCGGCTGCCCGGTTCGATGATCGGCGCGTTCTCGAGGAGAGAAGTCTTCCGCCAGATATTTTGTTGCCGGGAGCCAGGCAGAGCCATGATGTGAAGTGCTTGGCGGTGGGCCATGCTCGTAGGTCAGTTCCGCATTCGCCGATGAGCTTGAGGGCGAGCGAGGAGCCGAGGCCGTGAATCTGTGTTAAGTCGGTGCCCGTAAGGCCGTATAGAGCGGCCCGGACATCAAAGGACGGTGCATTCGTCTGCTTGGTCTTTGTCCGGATTTTTGGCAGCGGCGCGAGCGGCACTTCGACTTCCACAGTCATCATGGCGATCGCCGTTTCCAGCTTGCGGTCGCATTCGAGCATCTTCAATTGATAGAAGTCGTAAAGCTCCAGTGATTGGGAAAGAGCAAACACGTGTTCATCACGATCGTTGCCGACCAGCGATGCTTTGATCGTTTCGATAGAAGAGTGGCAGCGAACGTCACGCAAAGAGGCCAGGGCGTCAGGATCGCGCTCGCCGGAAACGATTGCCCGGATAATCTTCATACCGGTCACGCCGGTGATGTCGGAGACAACATGATGGAGCTGCAGGTTCATTTCCATCAGAGCCTTCTGCATGTGCTGGATATGAGCTGCCGCATACTCGACCAGACGTTCTCGCTGGCGCAGATAAGCACGCAAAGTGGCAACCTGCGCATTGGGACGAAAGCTGCCGCGTAACAGACCATAGGAATGCAACTGGCGAAGCCATGCCGCATCATTGACGTCGGTCTTCCGCCCTGGGACGTTCTTCGCGTAACGCGCATTGACCAGGATTACCTCAAAGCCATGCTCCTCCAGAATCTCGAAAGACGGTATCCAGTAGACGCCGGTCGACTCCATAGCCACGCTCGTGACGCCGCAAGATCGGAACCAGGCAGCGAGATCATGCAGATCATGGGTGAAGGTGCCGAAAGCGCGGATTGGCATGTCATCGCTGTCCGGATTGACCGCCGCCATATGCATTGTGGACCCGATGTCGATCGCGGCTGCGCTCGGGTTCAGGCGGGTGAGGTTCTGCGGGGCAGATAATCTTGTCTTGGGCATGGCTTCTCCTCCTTCGGTTCGGGAGGGGCTGGGCCGCACAAGTTCGTCATTTTCCTAATCGGGATCGCTGCTGAAGCCGCGTCACCACTCTCAAGTTCGCAACAGCCCATGTGCCACGTTTTTTAACGGGGTCGAACGCCTCCAATAAGCAGTCGGCAACTCCCCTCCGGAGTGCAGCGTAGCACAGCCTGTTTCTACCGCGCACAGGCGGACCAAAGCCCGTGATCGTTTTTTAGGATGTCGCGCTCCGCCTTCAACTTGGCGACTTCACGACGGAGCCGATCAATCTCAAGCTGCTCTGGCTTCATCTGGCCTTTTCCAGGAAAGGACTGGCTGGGATCGTCGCCGTATTCGCGAACCCATTTGCGCAACACATTCTCGTGGACATCAAGGTCACGGGCCGCCTGGGCAACAGAGACCCCACGCTCCTTGACCAACTTCACCGCCTCAAGCTTGTACTCGCGGCTGAACTTCCTTCGTTGCATTCATGCTCTCCGGTTTCAGGAGGAACACCTTAACTCGGTGTCCATGAAACCGGCAGCAGGCCAGATCTCACATCACGTTCACACGATCCCCCTTTTCTCGAAGGCTAGTTCGCGCGGGCGCATGAGGGCGGGAACAATTTCAAGGGTGGAACATTCCCTGACAGCCGTGCGAGATTGTTCGCCGGACATAGGATATGTCCATGCTTCCACGAATTGCGATCATCGGCACGGGTCCAACCGGCCTCTACACGTTCAAACAACTGATCGGCTCGACCGTTCCCCTGTCGATCACCCTTTATGAAGCAGAGGGAGAGCCGGGCAAGGGTACGCCCTATCACCCCGATATGAATGACCCGGCGATGCTCTCCAACATTCCGAGCATCGAGCTTCCGGCTTTCACCGAGACCCTGGTCGAATGGCTGCGGCGGCAGGATGAGGACACGCTGATGCGCCACGGCATCCGCCGCGAGGCGATTGATGAGCGGGAATTCTATCCCCGCCTCGTGCTCGGCGACTACATGCAGGCGCAGTTTGCCCGGATGCAAAATCTGGCCGGCGAACGCGGCCACGAAATCCACGTGCTGGCCCGCCATAAGGTCACCGATATCGAGATACAGGCGGCCGCAGTGCGGCTGAGGGTATCCCGTCCCGACGCAGAGGAGGACGCAGTCTTCGACCACGTCGTGATGGCGACCGGCCACAATTGGCCCGACAGCACCGAAATACGACCCGGCTACTTCGTTTCGCCCTGGCCGGCCACTGTTTTGAAGTCGATCCGCAATGAACCCGTCGGCATTCTCGGCACCTCGCTGAGCGGGATCGACGCCCTGATGACCGTGGCGACGGCCCACGGCATGTTCTACAGCGATGCGGCGGGTGATCTGCAATATCAGCCGGCTGCCGGGACTGAGGATTTTCGCGCGACGCTGATGTCCCGCAAGGGCATCCTGCCGGAGGCCGACTTCTACTGCCCGCTGCCCTATGTGACGCCGCTCGTCTGCACGGAAGAGGCCATAGACGCGCTGATCGCGACAGGTCGTCACGACCTGCTCGATGAGGTCTTCGAGCTGTTCCGCGGAGAAATCGTCGCCCGCGACCCGGATTATGCCACCCGCATCGGCCTTTCGCAGCTGACCGTCGAGACCTTCGCAGCCGCCTACTATGCCGACCGAGCCGAAAGCGATCCGTTCGTCTGGGCCGCGAAGAACCTGGCCGAGGCCGAGGACAATAGGGTGAAGCGCTATACCGTGCCGTGGCGCTATGCGATCCTGATCACCCACGAGATTGTCGCGCGCGTCATTCCGCATCTGGACGAGAAAGACCTCAAGCGCTTCCACCGCCACTTCAAGGGCATCTTCATCGACGACTATGCAACCGTGCCGCTGATGTCGATCCGCCGTCTGCTCGCGCTGTCGCGTGTCGGCAAACTGTCCATCCTGCGGCTCGGCGAAGACTATACGATCCGCACGGCCGAGGTCGGTCTGGAGCGGGGCGCAGAGGTCGAGGTGTCAGGCACGGTGCATCGCTTCGGCGCCTTCATCGATGCGACCGGTCAGGAAACCCTCTCGGCGACGGATCTCCCCTTTCCGACGCTTGTCGATCAGGGAGGCGTGCGCGAAGCCGCGACGCCCAAGGTCGAGGCGATCATGTCGCTCGATCGCGATCCCGATATGGTGCGCACCGGCGGCATCGATGTCGATGAATTCTATCGCCCGCGTCTCGGCCTGATGTCGGAAGGCCGGCTCTATTGCGCGGCAATCGCCTTCCTCCTGCACAAGGAGCCCTTCGTTCAGGGCATCACCAGTGCCCGGGATATCGGCGAGACTGTCGGCCGGGCAATCCTCAAGGATATCTCGCAGGCGGAAACGCCGCTCTTTCAGATCTCGGCATAGACGGCATCGCCGACACTGATGGTCACGCCCTCGATGGGCGTGGCATAGACGCCGAGATTGCGCTTGTTGTGGCGCATGATCCCGCGCAGCACATCGGGCTCTTCCGCCATGCCGGGCTGTGCGACAAGCGTCATGCCACAGCGGCGCGACGCCTCGGTGACGCGGATATCCGTGTCTCCGATGCGTAACGTATGGTCAACCCACTCGTTTTCGATGAAACCTTCGCCTTCTTCCGTTTCGATCAGCACGGAGGGGCGGAACCGTCTTGCGTCGAGTGGCGGAAGGCCTGTTACCGCGGCAAGCGCCTCCGTCGAAGCGGTCGTCACAAGGTGAAGCGGCGCTGGCTTGTAACGATTGGAGACGACGGGGAAGCGGTAATCGCCAGACCCGACGAGCCCGACCGCGACCGGGAAGCCGAAATGCTCTGCCAGGCGGTCCGGCAATGCACCGTCGTCGAGCGCATGTTCGGCGCCGTCGGCAAAGCGCAGCACCGGCAGTCCGGAGGCCGGTTGCCAGGCGGTGATGAAGAGGGCAGGACGCCAGCGCGTTTCCTTCTCGGGGGCGGCGGCGAGGCCGGTTTCCGGATCGAACAGCGCGAACCGTCGGTCGCCTGCGATGCCCTCGGGCGACACGGTGATCGAGGCGAGCGTCTCCCCGCCAAGAGAACTCACCGGATAGCGCCAGACTTCCCGCACTCGACCGATTTTTCGCATAGTTGTTCCTTCATTCACCAATATTCAATATCCACCGAACACGGCTTGATGTTCCAGAAAACTGGGACCCGGGACTAGTTTGCAATCTTTTTGCGAAGATTGATGCAGCAACCTAACGCCTTTCTACAGATCTTGATTCGGACTGCCCAAACGGGGATTTTTGAAGGTTGGCTGACGCCAACTTGTTTGCCAGCGTTCCAAGCCGGTCCACGCGGTTTGGTAGGGCCGATTGTGAGATACCCATTTCAATTCTCGTCTAGCCACGATTGGCCAGAGAGAGTTCGCAGAGTTCCTAGCTGCGAAGCAGGCGCAGGCGCAGGCAGACAGTCTGCTCTTATTGGGCGAACTATTGAAGCGCGCGAAGCCTTCAGTGAGGACCTACATCCGGTCCCTGAACTCTTTCACACTCATTCCAACCCATGATTTGAAAGTCCTTTGGAAATACGCGCTATCCTGAAAGCCCAGCCTGCTGGCGATTTCGTCGATGGGCATTTCTCCTGCGGCCAAGAGCAATCGTGCCCTTTCCATTCGACGTCGGAGCACGTGCTGGTATGGGGTCTCTCCGGTGGACGCCTTGAAGGCCCTGCTGAAATGGAACCGACTTAGGCCCGCGAGTGCAGCAAGGCTCGATAGGCTGAGATCTGAGCCAAGGTTCTCCTCGATAAACTCGTCGATCAGAGCCAGAGGCGCTCTGCCAAGGGGCGGCGGCTGTCTCAATGCCGGCATTGTTGCTTTGTGGATCGCCAAGATCGTGATCAGGCCCAATGCTTCTTCGTATAGAGCATCAGAATGATCTCGCTTTAGCAGGCCGGCCCATTGGCGCAGGTATCCCGCGACTTCGTCGCTTCGGTAATAAACCTTTTCATCGACATGTTCGGCGAAGCGAGTGTCCAGCTCCTGCCGGATAGCTGCCGGATCTAAATAGATAGCTGCGAACGAGTTGTTCCGCCTTTGGAGTTCGGACCAGCCAGTGACGCGTGCACCCCGCGGGACATAAGTCAGCGTGTGGCGGAGGTCACGGCGGTTGTCCTCCAATCCATCCCCTGCACGTATGCCCCCATCTTCCAGGACAATGTCATGGTAATGGAGGTCGCTCGTCCAGTCGTAACTGAAAGCAGCACCCAACTCTGGTTGAAGGTACTCCACCGTGAAGCCGCTGAGCTTCCTTGCGTGACGTTGCGGCGAATGGGCCAACCCCTGAAGGGCAAGCAACTCATTTCGTTCCATTTTTAGCGTAATCTTGCTTTCCTCATAAAATTATTGCTACCTAGGACTCTATTCAAGTTGACGTGATCGGCGGGAGTGGATGGGACACAGCAACCACACGCTTTGCGACCCCGCTAGCCATTTCCCGCATCCGATGCCGTCACTCTTACGTGATAATATCATCTGACCGAGTTTTTAGAGACCTTCTGATGCACAGAAAAACATCCGCACTTACAGGCAACAGAATGCTCGGTCTGGAGCGAAATGCCCTCATCGGCGCAGCGACCGCGATCTTCTTTTTCGTCATCAGCACCGCGCTAACCGTTTACACAGTCCAGAACGTCAGAGACAGCAATGCGAGAGTGACGCAAACGCATGGTCTTGTGGTGGCGCTCGACCTGCTTTTGATCGACATACAAGATGCAGAAACGGGATTACGTGGCTTTCTCCTGACCTCTGAGGAGGCCTATCTTGCGCCATATCACCGTGCCCTCCCACAGGTTCAGAGCCGAATGGACACAATCAGCTCGGCTGCCACAGCCGAGATGCGCGAACGTGGGAGTGTCGAGGAACTCCGAGCGTTTGTCTCGTCCAAACTTGAAGTGATGGCGCTAACACTGGAGGTCTTCCAGACACGAGGGTCCGTCGAAGCGTTGACCCTTGTAAAATCAGACCGCGGCCGCAGCGACATGGACGGCATCCGCAACGTCATCTCCCAACTGCGTAACGAGGCTGGTGAAGAGCGGAGCCAGCGCCTTGAGGAGATGAATGCGTCATACATTATTGCCTGGGCGAGCGCGCTAGCTTCGGGGCTGCTTGGCATCGTCCTGACCCTCGCGATCTCCGCACTGGTGAGAAAATCCACTCTGGCGCAGAAGCGCGAACAGTGGTTGCGGGATGCACAATTGGGCTTGGCTGCATCCGTCAGCGGTGAGCAGCAAATCGCGAAACTTGGCGAAAACATCCTGGGCTTCCTCACCAACTATCTCGGTGCCGTTGCAGGTGCCATTTATGTCGAAAATGCCGGCCGCTTTCATCGCATGGCCGTCCACGGCGTACCTGCAGACGTGATCCTGCCTACGAGCTTTGGCCAAAACGACAGCTTGTTCGGCCATGTGTTGCGGGATCACCGTCCGATCGCGGTTGGCGAGGTTCCGGATGGCTATATCAACTTCGGCTCGGCTCTTGGACAGCAGAAGCCACGTTATCTCGCCTTGGCGCCTGCGATCGTTGAAGGGGACATAAGAGGCGTTTTCGAACTCGGCTTCCTGTCTCCCATCAGCGATCAGACGTTAGTTCTTCTTGAACAGGTCTCAGAGCTGATTGCTGTCGCCATCCGATCAGCGGAATTCAGAACCCGCCTCCAGGCTCTTTTGGAAGAGACCCAGCGGCAATCGGAAGAGCTGCAGGTGCAGGGCGAGGAGCTGCGCGTTTCCAACGAAGAGCTCGAAGAACAGGGGCGCGCGCTTCGCGAACAGCAAACCCGCCTGGAACAGCAGCAGGCGGAACTCGAACAGACCAACTCCCAGCTTGAAGAACAGGCGGAGGAACTGGAACGGCAGCGCGACAATCTGGAACGGTCAAAGGACGCAATCGAAGCCAAGGCAAAGGAAGTGGAACTTGCCAGCCGCTACAAATCGGACTTCCTGGCGAACATGTCGCATGAGCTGCGCACACCACTCAACTCTTCGCTCATCCTTGCCAAACTTCTGGCCGACAATTCCGAAGGCAATCTAACGGCACAGCAGATCCAGTTCGCCCAGACGATCCAGTCTTCGGGCAATGACCTCCTGAATCTGATCAATGACATTCTCGACCTCTCCAAGATCGAGGCGGGCCATGTCGAGATAAATCCGGAAGCGGTGTCCATCGAACGGACCGTCAACGGACTGCGCCACATGTTCGAACCGCTCGCAACCAACAAGGGCCTCCAGCTCAACGTCTCCGTGGAGGCCGGCGTGCCGGCCGTCATCCAGACCGATCCGCAGCGCCTGGAGCAGGTGTTGAAGAACCTTTTGGCGAATGCCCTGAAGTTTACGGAGAAGGGCAGTGTGTCGCTCGCGGTCAGCCGTCACGGCGACAATCAACTGGCCTTTGCGATCAAGGACAGCGGCATCGGGATTGCCGAAGAACAGCAGAAGCGGATCTTCGAGGCCTTCCATCAGGCAGACAGCACCATCAGCCGCAAGTTCGGTGGCACCGGGCTCGGGCTTTCGATCTCCCGCGAACTAGTGCGCCTGCTCGGCGGCCGCTTCCGGCTGGAGAGCAAGCTCGGCCAAGGCAGCACGTTTACCATCGTCATTCCGGCCGAGTTCGACAGTGCGCTGGTCCAGGCTCCGAAACAGGATTTTGCCCCGCCCGTCGCGTCCGCTGCAGAACCCGTCTTGCGCGCTGAAGCAGAGACCATTGCACAAAAGCCGAAGGCAGTCGCAATCGTCGATGACGACCGTGCAGCATCCGAGCCGACGGCCCGCAAGCTGCTGATTGTCGAGGACGATCAATCCTTTGCACTCATCCTGCGCGATCTCGCCCGTGAGCTGAAGTTCCAGGCGCTCGTAGCCGGAACCGCTCAAGAAGCCCTGGAACTCGCCCATCAGTATCTGCCGAACGCCATCCTGCTCGATGTCGGTCTTCCGGATCAATCCGGCCTCTCGGTGCTTGACCGCCTGAAGCGTGACGTGCGGACGCGCCATATTCCGATCCACATCCTCTCCGCCGAAGATTATTCCGACCGGGCTCTCTCATTGGGCGCCGTCGGCTACGCGCTGAAGCCCGTACAACGCGATCACCTGGTGTCGATGATCGAGTCCCTAGGCGCGAAAGCCGAACAAACGCTGCGGCGCGTGTTGATCGTTGAAGATAACGCCGTTCAACGGGACGCTCTGTCGAAACTCCTGTGGTCGCATGACGTCGAAACGGTGGGGGCCGGGACTGCGGCAGAGTGCATCTCGTTGCTGGCTGAACAGACCTTCGACTGCATGGTGCTGGATCTGTCGTTACCAGATACATCCGGCTTTGCGCTTCTGGAAACGTTGAGCGAAGCGGGCATGCATTCCTTCCCGCCTGTCATCGTCTACACCGGACGCGTTCTCTCGTCCGAAGAAGAACAGAGACTTCGCCGTTACTCGAAATCTATCATCATCAAGGGTGCAAAATCGCCGGAGCGTCTTCTCGACGAAGTTACCCTCTTCCTGCACCAGGTGGTCTCCGAGCTGCCGGACGAGCAGCAGCAAATGATCCGCAAAGCGCGCAATCGCGATGAACTGCTGGAAGGGCGCCGCATTCTGATCGTCGAGGACGACGTGCGCAACGTCTACGCCCTGACCAACATCCTCGAACCACGCGGGGTGATCGTCGATATCGCCAGAAACGGCGAGGAGGCGCTGGAAAAACTGGAGCAATCGATAACAAACCCAGACGGGCGGATCGATCTGGTTTTGATGGATGTAATGATGCCGGTCATGGATGGCCTCACCGCTACCCGCCACATCCGCAAGAACTCAGCATGGCAGAAGTTGCCGATCATCACCTTGACGGCAAAGGCCATGCCGGACGACCAGAAGCGCTGCATCGAAGCCGGCGCCAATGACTACATGGCAAAGCCGCTTGACGTCGAAAAGCTTCTGTCTCTCGTGCGCGTCTGGATGCCGCAATGACGGAGACGTTCGAAAAGGTGGAGGATATAGAGATCCGGCTGCTGCTGGAGGCGCTTTATCATCGCTACCACTATGACTTTCGCAGCTACGCCATGTCGTCGATCCGGCGGCGGTTGCGCCAGGCACGCGAACAGTTGGGCTTTGCGACCATCTCAGCCATGCAGGAGCGCGTCCTTCATCATCCCGAGATGCTTGACGACATGCTCCGCTTCCTTACGGTCCAGGTCAGCGAGATGTTTCGCGACCCGTCCTACTTCGCGGCGATCCGGGAGAAGGTCGTTCCGCATCTTCGCACTTACCCCTCCTTGAAGATCTGGATTGCCGGATGCAGTTCGGGCGAAGAGCTCTATTCCTTTGTCATCCTTTTTCGCGAGGAAGGGCTTGAGGAGCGAACCCTCTTTTATGCGACGGATATCAATCCAGAGGCCCTCGCCCAGGCGGAAGCCGGAATTTATGACATCGAACGGGTCAGATTGTTCACCGAGAACCATCGTGACTCCGGCGGCAAGGGATCTTTGTCTGACTATTACACGACGGGCTACAACCGGTGCATCCTGGACAAAAGCCTGCGGCGCAATGTCGTGTTCTCAGATCATAGTCTTGTGACGGACCAGGTCTTTGGTGAGATGCATCTGGTCTCCTGCCGGAACGTCATGATCTATTTCGACCGGGATCTCCAGGACAGGGCTGTCGGTCTTTTCCGGGATGCGCTGCCACGCAACGGCTTTCTCGGGCTGGGCTCGAAGGAAACACTGCGGTTTTCGGCACACGCCGATGGCTTCCGGGAGTTCGTCCGAGATGAGAAGATCTATCAGAGGATCGGCTCGTGAAGGACAATCCGAACGGTGCGATCATCATCGGCGCCTCCGCTGGGGCGCTGGAAGCGCTGTCCATGATATTGCCGCCACTGCCTGCGACTTATCCGTATCCTATCTTCGTCGTGGTGCACTTACCGCCAAACAAACGCAGTGTGCTGGCCGCGATTTTTGACCTCAAATGTCAGCTTCGCGCGATCGAGGCGGAAGACAAGGAGCCCGTGGAAGCCGGGTTCATCTACTTCGCGCCCCCTAATTATCATTTGTCGCTCGAGGGGCGAACGCATGTCGCTTTATCCAGCGAGGAAGAGGTTCTCTTCTCGCGGCCATCGATCGACGTGGCATTCGAGAGCGCGGCAGACGCCTGGGGCAGCCAACTGACAGCTATTGTCCTGACGGGCGCCAATCATGACGGTTCCCAAGGCCTTTCGGCCGTCGTTCGTTCTGGCGGAACGGCAATCGTTCAGGATCCGTCCGAGGCTTTCGCTCGGGCCATGCCCGAAGCTGCCATCCGCGCATGCCCAAGCGCTCAAGTTTTGACCTTGTCGAAGATTTCAACCTATTTGCAGAACATCGAAAATGAACACTGACGTCAAATTCCTCTTGGTTGACGACCTTCCAGAGAACCTGCTTTCTCTGGAAGCTCTGCTACAACGCGACGAGCTGATGCTATTGAAGGCGCGGTCCGGCGATGAGGCTCTCGAGCTTCTGCTCCAACATGATGTGGCACTGGCGCTGATTGACGTTCAGATGCCAGGACTGAACGGCTTCGAACTTGCCGAACTTATGCGAGGCAATGAGCGGACACGGCGGGTTCCGATCATTTTCGTGACTGCCGGTACCCATACAGCCGAGCGGCGGTTCCAGGGATATGAAGCGGGCGCCGTCGACTTTATTCAAAAACCGATCGAGCCGGATATTCTGCGCAGCAAGGCAGAGATTTTTGCAGAGCTCTATCGTCAGCGTAAAATGATTTCCGAACAGCGCGACCTTCTCGAGGCACAGACTCGCGCGCTTCAGCTCGCCGACAAGCGTAAGAACGAGTTCATCGGCGTTCTCGTCCATGAACTGCGCAACCCACTTGCCGCTCTCAATGGCGGGCTGAAGCTTCTTTCGAGAAAGCCGGATGCTGGCAAGGTGGAGCAGATCCATGGCCTCATGCACCAACAGATGGACCACATCATCAGGCTCGTTGACGACCTGCTCGATGTGTCACGGATAACGCAGGGCAAAATCAATCTCGTAAAGTCTGACTTTGACTTGAGAGATGCCATTCACTCCGCGCTGGATATGACAAAAGAGGCAATCGAGGAGCGAAACCATGCTTTGTCCATCAACGTTCCGGATCAGCCGTGCATGATGTTCGCTGACAAGGTTCGGCTGACGCAGTGCGTTTCAAACCTCGTGAACAATGCCGCAAAATACACGCCGATGGGCGGTCAGATTGAGGTAGCGCTGGAATTACTTCCGCGCACCTATCGCATCAGCGTCACTGACAATGGTCTCGGCCTCAGTGCCGAGGCCGCTGGCGCAATTTTCAGGATGTTCGAGCAAGTCGAAGAGCATCGGAATCATGCTCATGGGGGACTTGGGATCGGCCTCGCCCTCGTCAAACAACTCATGGAGTTACACGGCGGCGATGTTTCGGTATGGAGTGATGGTCCGGGGTTGGGCAGCGTTTTCACGCTTGAGCTACCGATACAGGCAGCGATAGCTCCATAGTGGAGAATGACTGCTTCCAGGATGTGTTCTGGCGCCCTCGAATGACGGAAATGACGGCGCGTAGCCGCCTGGCAGCTATCTGTGCCGGAATATATCCTTCGGGCCGGAAGGCGAATTTATTCAGCGCACTGAGAGGGGAGAAAGGCGCTCTGCCCTCTCTCCCCCACAAGCACTAAACCCGTCTCCCCATGCTTCGGCCTGCGGCCTGCAGCACCGGCCGCATTTCCATGAAATACGTCTCGGCCCTCCGGGTGGGTGATCCCCCTCCGGTTTAGCGCTTGTCCGGCATCACCGGAATACGCAGTCAGGGTACCGGGCTCAGCTTGAACGAGCGCTAACGCCGAGGTCAGGAAATCGGCGACATCGCTCTCCTTTCCGGGCCTGGCCTTCAATGGCACGTACAGCGCAAGTTTGGGCATGATCAACTCCTCAATGTAAACCAACAGATCCAGTCCTGCGTTTCGGCGAAGGCATATGCCGCAGAGCCAGCCAGTACCGGGATCGACAGCAATCCGGTTCCAACGATGCCGAGGCTGAACAGGACAAAGGCAAAATTGCCGGCGATCGGCTTCAGCGCTTCGGCGACATCAGCCGCCGACTTGATATCCGTCTTGCCATTAGCGTGCAGTGTCGCAGCCGCACACATCATGATCGCGACAGCGACGATGGTGGAAACGGCCATACCCGCGAGGGTATCAAGCTCGATCCGGTTGAGCTCTTTGGGAGCTTGACGCGGCGCCTCCTCAAGCGGCTTGGCTTCGTCCTGCGAACGATCTCTTCCACCTCCTGGCTCGACTGCCAGAAGAACAAGTACGGACTGATTGTCGTGCCGAGGATCGCAACGACCACGGTGAAACTGTCGGTGTTCAAGGGAAAGGTTGGCCAGACAAATCCTTTCAACGTCGCCATCCAGTCGATCTTTACCACAAACAGGACGGCGATGTAGGCGAACAGGACCAGCGTCAGCCACTTCAGGATGTTGGCATATCGCTCATAGGGAATGAACATCTGCAGCCCTAGTGACAAGAGGGCGAAGAAGATGGTGATCGGCAGGCTCGGCATTCCCGTCGCGAGCTCGACCGACGCACCCATCGCCGCGAGGTTCGCGCCAATATTGATGCAGTTGGCAACGAATAGCAGACAGACCAACCCGGTGACGAGCCATTTCGGCCAGATGGCACCCATGTTGACCGCCAGCCCCGATCCGGTCCCGCGGCCAATTCTGGCACTGACAAGCTGGATTGCCGACATCAGCGGATAAGACAGTAACATGGTCCAGACCATGTTGAAGCCGAACTAGGCGCCGGCCTGGGAGTAGGTTGCGATCCCACTTGGATCGTCGTCGGCGGCTCCAGTGATTAGGCCAGGGCCAAGCTTCTTCAGAACCGAGCCTGATGTCGGACGCGACGTGGCATGCCCGGAAGGGGGCGCGGGTAGCGGGCCGTCAATTGAGGTCTTCACATCAGTCGTCCCGATTAGCGGGTCGCGCCAAAGATCCAGGCGACCGCAGTTGTGAGGGCTACAGCAGTGAGCGGGTTTTCCTTGATTCAGCCGCGAACGCTACTTGTGAAATCCTCGCTTTGCTGGTTCTCAGGAGCGCTGGCTTTGACGCGCTCAGCCTCTTTCGGGTCGGTGCGGCCTGCCGGTACGGACGTTATCGTGTGAGAAACAGGATCCGACGCGGGAAAGGTATCTTCGAGGCCTTTATCGAGATCGCCCTTGTCCTCCTCTTGCCGCTGTCGTGCCTTCTCCAACTCCTAAGCCTGAACTGCGGAGATTTGGGATCGTCGGCATCAGCACCGTACCCTGTCGTACATTCTTCTTGTTGACGTCCCCCTCTACTTGTCGCTGTTTTGCTGAGCATTAGTTCATCGTGATGGAAAGATGACGACATTCCACAAAAACGAAACCGCGAGAAGAGCTCCTTGGCGGACAGGAAGCAACGCTTCGACGCAACGCATGCCAGCGCCATGGCGTCAATCAAGGCGGAGGCGGAGGAGCGGCGGCTGAAGACCGAGCGCTTGCGCAAGATGCGGCTTCAGTCGGGAAGTTGACGGAATTTACCCGCCTACACACTCTCGCTTGAGCGGCGAAACGTATCGTTGGGGGCAAGGCCTGACCTGACGCATCCGGAAACGCGCCTGAGAATGCAAATCTGACTTTGAGCGGACCAGACGCGTTCTGACATCGCGCTGTCATCTCCCTTCGCTATCTCATCTTCGAATGGAGAAGGTGATGGCAAGAGAACTGGCATCAGACATTGAGGATATCGCGCGGACGATCGCCGAACTCGCTCTCCCGGCAATGCGACCGAAGGATCTCGTAGACGCGGTCAGAAAGAAACACGCTGCTGCGTCTAAAAAAAGAAATATGTCGGGCCGCCTTCTACGCGGTTATTCTGGCCGCTGTCGAGGAGCCAGGCCGCGCCGAGGGGCTCCACGAGTTGGCGAGCGTCACACGAAACGAGCTCGACGAATAGAAGGGTCTCGCCGAGTAGTCGTCGTCAATGAAACGCAATAAACCGCTTAGGAGCGATACAGTCCCGCCCGGCGTGATGATCCGTTGCGAACTGGATCGTCTCGACCAATTCAAGGTCCATCACCGGCTTTGAGATCACCCCGAGGGCGCCATCGACGCCTGAGCCAAGCTGTTCCGGGTTGCCGGTCATGAAGACGACGGTGACGCCGTCTGCCGCCAGGCGTCGGCCGATTTCCGGTCCGGTCGCACCATCGATGAGATTGACATCGACAAATGCAACTTGAGCCTTGTCGGCAAGCTCGTACGCTTCCTTTGCCGTGGTTGCCGTCCCGATGGCCTCATGCCCAAGCGACAACACTGCCTCTTCGACCGCGCTCGATAACAGCCACTGGTCTTCGACGATCAGAATATTCACCATGCTTATCCAACCTTTCTTCGTGAGCGACAAAATCACTGCGTCAATACTTTGTTCCGGCCTTGGGCGATTTTTGCGCAGCTGGTGACGTGTGACCTTTTCCAAGGAACAAAGTTGGATTCCGCTCGTTCAATGCTGGTTGCAACAATCTGGAATGCGGATGACCAAGCCTGACGAGAAACTCTCGCTGATCGAAGAACAGCTTGTCATCGACAAGCGCGCCGTGCGCGACGGCAGCGTCCGCGTCAGCACCAAAACCGAGTTTGTTACAGAAGCAGCGGAGGCACGCCTCGACAGCGAGAATGTCGAGGTCACGCGTGTGGCAATCGGACGTGAAGTGTCAGAAGCGCCGGCCGTTCGCACGGACGGTGACGTGACCATCGTGCCTGTGATGGAGGAGGTTCTCGTTGTCGAGAAGCGTCTGATGCTGGTCGAAGAGATCCACATCCGCCGCGTCGCCACCACCGAGGACGTTTCCATTCCGGTCGAACTGCGCAAGCAACGTGCCAGCATCGAGCGCGACGACCCCTGAGCTAATTATCAATCCGAGAAAAGGAGAAACTCATGACCTACAGCGAAACCACATCGTCATACGGCGCCTCTTCGTCTAACACCGTGACGGCCTTCTTCGAAAACCGCAGCGATGCGGATGCCGCCGTCGAACGCCTTGTCGAAGCCGGGATTGCCCGCGACGGCATTCGCGTCGTCGCCGGCAAGGAGTCTACAACCTCGACTGAAGTTGCCTCCGAGCACAAGGGCTTTTGGGAGAAGCTGGAAGACTTCTTCTTTCCCGACGAGGACCGCGCCGTCTATTCCGAAGGTCTTCGCCGCGGTGGCTATCTTGTGACGGTCAGCAACGTCACCGCCGCCTCTTATGACAAGGTGATCGATATCCTCGATGACGAGGGCAGCATCGATCTCGATCAGCGCGCAGAGAGCTGGCGCTCGGAAGGGTGGAACCAGCAGGAGACCGTGAGTTCGTATGGCGCCTCCGCCAATCGTGCCAGCGCAACCGGAACGGCAGCTCTGGAGGCCGGCCGTGAAGAGGTTATCCCGGTGGTCGAGGAAGAGCTTCGCGTCGGCAAGCGTGACCTCAATCATGGCCGCGTGCGTGTCCGTTCTTACGTGGTCGAAAATCCTGTCAGCGAACAGGTATCGCTGCGCGACGAAAACGTCAGCATCGAGCGCCGCGCCGTCGATCGCCCGGTGACTGGAACGGAAAACGCCTTCGTCGACCGCACGATTGAGGCAGAAGAGCACCATGAAGAGGCTGTCGTCTCGAAGGATGCGCGCGTTGTCGAAGAGATCGCGCTGCGCAAGACCGCCGAGCAGCGCGAGGAGACCATCAACGATAGCGTCCGCCATACCGAGGTGGAAGTCGAAGACGAGCGGTCCGATCGTATTGTCCGCAAGGACTAATCAAGGCTCTTCGTTTGATGTAACTGCAGCAGAGACCGGCGATCCCATCGCCGGTCTTTTTTGTATCCTGCTGGACGGGAACCGAACGGCGATTGCGGCGTTAGTATGGCACTCACATTCCCGTGATGAAGAGGATGCACCATGACCGAACCTGTCTCCGTCCACGTGTCGCGCGAAGCGGCCTATGTCGACCCCTCCCTTACGGCCACTTTGCATAAGGTGTCATGGGGTGCGATCTTCGCCGGCGTCGTTCTGGCACTTGCCGTCCAGTTTCTCCTCAATCTTCTAGGCGTGGGCATTGGCGCCGCCGTGATCGATCCGGCAACCTACGACAACCCGAATGCGAGCACCTTCTCCATTGCCGGTGGCGCGTGGTTCGTTGTGGCCGGTATCATTGCTTCCTTCGTCGGCGGTTATGCCGCCAGCCGCCTTTCCGGACGTCCGAGCCGCTCGACCGGCGGGTATCAGGGCGTAACCACCTGGGCTGTCACCACTCTTGTCATCCTCTACCTGCTGACCACGTCGGTCGGTGCCCTCATCGGCGGCGCGTTCAGCGGTCTGTCGAGCATTGTCGGCGGTGTCGGCCAAACGGCCGCGACCGCTGCCACGTCGGCAGCCCCTGCCCTTGCGACTTCTGCAAACCCGATGGCCGGGATCGAGCAACAGATCCGTGACGCGTCTGGCGGCAACGATCCGGCAGCCCTGCGTGATGCAGCCGTTTCGGCGGTCCAGGCCGCGGTGACCGGTGACCAGGCAAAGGCCGCAGATGCCCGCAATCGCGCCGCTGATGCGATCGCCAAGGCGCAGAACATCCCGGTAGATCAGGCCCGCACCCAGGTCGAGCAGTACGAGAAGACCTACCGCGATAACATCGCTGCCGCAAAGCAGCAGGCGCTCGATGCCGCCCAGACGGCCACCAAGGCAGTGTCGGCCGGCGCGATCCTTGGCTTCTTCGCCCTCCTGCTCGGGGCTGTGGCGGCCTGGTTCGGCGGTTCCTACGGCACGAAGAAGGCGTTGCTTCTGGCCGAAACCACCACTCGCCGCACGATTTGACAAGATGAAGGCCGCCGGAAACGGCGGCCTTCTTCCTTGCTTGACCTTTCTCCAATGAAGCCTCTCCATCCACCGGGTGGAGAGTCTCTCCCTAATTTATCGGTAGCCTCCATGCAGAATGCCTTTCGGTACTTTTCACTGACCGCCGCTCTAACGCTCTGTTCCCCAGCCTTTGCAGCGCCGATCGACGCACAAGCCGTCAATACCGCGGCGATCGCGTCCCTTCCGATCGAGGCGCCGGCGGAAAAACAGACCGAGCCCAATCCCGCCATCGTGCATCTGCAGGTCCTGCTCGACCGGGCTGGTTCATCGCCGGGCGTCATCGACGGGTATTTCGGCGACAACCTGACGAAAGCGATCGCCGGCTTCGAGGCGCTTCAACGTCTGCCAGTGGATGGGAAGCTCGATCCCGACGTATTGGGCCGCTTGACCGATGATGCCCCGGCCATCCAGGCCTATGCCATCATTCAGGAAGACAGCAAGGATATCGTCGAGAGCATTCCGAAAGACTATGCCGAACAGGCCAGGATGGAGCATCTCGGCTACACCAGCATTGCGGAGAAGCTGGCCGAGCGGTTCCACATGCATATCGCGCTGATCAAGGCCCTCAATCCGACGGCGGCCTTCAAGCCGGGCGAAACGATCGCTGTCGCCATTCCCGGCGCTGCCAGGACCGGATCGGTCAAGCGGATCGAGGTTCATCGCAAACTGGCGCAGGTTTTCGCTTTTGCCGACGACAGCTCGCTGCTCGCGGTCTATCCAGCGACGATCGGCAGCGAGGATTCACCCTCTCCAACCGGGACACACAAGGTCAAGGGCGTGTCGCGAATGCCGACGTACACCTACAATCCGAAGATCAATTTTCAGCAGGGCAACAACAAGAAAATCCTTGAGCTGCCGAGCGGGCCGAACGGTCCTGTGGGTACCGTGTGGATCGACCTGACGGAGCCGACCTACGGCATACACGGCACGCCTGAACCGGAACTGATAGGCAAGGTTGGATCGCATGGATGTGTTCGGCTGGCCAACTGGGACGTCGAGGAACTGGCCGGCATGGTCAAGCCGGGCGTCATGGTCGAATTTGTCGAGTAGGTCCAGCTCACCGCCATTAGAAGAGCGGAGCCCATTATCGATGGCCCGGCTGGTTAACCCGTATCAGCGAAGCAAGACTGGTTCGCTCGATGTCCCGAAAGGGTTGCTTCGCGCCTTCGGCGCGGCGAACCGCCAGGCTTGACCACATCGTCCATCATCTCGGACTTGCACTGGGTGGCAGGCCAGCGGCCACCTTTGCCAAAAGGCTGATGTTGCCGGTCAGCAACGATACGCTGCTGCGCGTCGTGCGGCGACGCGGCAGTCCGCGCTTTGTCCCACCCACCGTGATCGGTATCGACGACTGGGCGTGGCGACGAAATCAACGCTATGGGACCATCATCTGCGATCTGGAACGGCGCAAAACCATTGCTCTCCTGCCGGATCGGGAGCCGTCGACGGCCCAGGCCTGGCTCTCGGACCAACCTCAGATCAGCATCGTCGCTCGCGACCGCGGCGGCGGTTACGCGACGGCTGCAGCCAAGGCGTTGCCACACGCCACCCAGGTCGCTGACCGCTGGCACTTAATGGAGAACGCCAGCCGGGCATTCCTCGATGCGGTGCGCAAATCGATGCGCCAGATCCGAACTGCGATCGGAGCGGCCACGATCAACCCCGAACTGCTGACGGCCGCCGAGAGGATCCAGTACGAGGGATATCTTCGCCGGGAAGACACCAACGCCGCAATTCTCGACATGGCCAAGTCCGGAGCAACAATCAAGGAGATCGTGCGCCGGACCGGATACAGTCGCGGCCTTGTCCGACGCGTACTGCGTGGTCAACGTTCGGATGTCTTCCGCGTCCGTGAGAACTCGCTTGAACTCTACCTGCCCTGGCTTGACGCTCAATGGACGGCCGGAAACCGGAATGGAACGGAGCTATGGCGGCAACTCAAGAGCCAAGGGTTCCGCGGCTGTCTTCGAGTTGTCACCGAGTGGGCCACACGCCGTCGAAAAGCAGAGAAGGTCGATGCGGGCGCGTTGAGCCGAGCGCCTTCGGCCAGGACCATTGCACGTCTCATGACCATCGGCCGCGACGACCTTTCCAAATCTGAGACCGTGACGGTTGCGGCGATTGAGGGTGGCGTGCCGCTGCTGGTTGAGGCGCGGGAAGTCATCGCCGCCTTCCAGGCCATGATCCGCAAGAAATCTCTCGCTGATCTCGATCCGTGGTTGGAACGCGCTCGATCGGGCTTGGTCGCCTCCTTCGCCAACGGTGTCGTTAGAGACCGAGCAGCCGTCAGCGCAGCGATCTCTTCACCATGGTCCAACGGCCAGAGGAGGGGCAGATCACCAAGCTCAAACTTGTGAAACGCCAGATGTACGGCCGCGGAAAAATTGATCTCCTCCAAGCCCGCGTCATCGGCGCGGGATAAAATCCATCACCACCAAAACTGCGTCAGAGCCCCGTTTCGATGCCGATTGACAATATCGACCTGCGTTCTGTTCCCAATCACCGCTTTTTCGGGAAGAACGACATTATCGAAAGACTGCGCCGTGCCGTCCCGTTCGACTACATCTTCATCTCTGGTCTTGACGTCGACCACTACCGCTTCGGAAACGGCTTCTCGATCGACACGGACCTTCCCCCTGGTTACGTGGAAGCCTATCACGCTGACCGCTTATACGCCGAGGACCCTTTTGTTGCGGCCGCCAAAGCGGCGAAATCGGTGGTGGTCGAGCACGAGGTCTATGCCGAGCACTCGCCGCCACAGCGCTTGCTGTATCTTCAGCGCACATTCGGCGTACACAATAGGACCCTTTTCCCAATCGCGCGCGAGAGCGTCACATACGGAGCGGTTGGCGTTACCAGGGCCACGCCGTTCGATGACGAGGAACTGACCTTCCTCTCGCTGGTTGCTGAAACGATCCACACCGTCGTCACGAAGCCGCTGATGGAAAAGTTCGCAGCCGAACACTTGCGCCTCTCCAAAGGCGAGATGGCGTGTCTGTCTCAGGCAAGTCTCGGTTTGACCAGCGATGGGATAGCCAAGGCCACCGGGTATCAGGTCGATACCGTCAACAGCTACGTCAAGTCGGCGGTCAAGAAGCTCGGAGCCTCGAACAGAACTCAGGCAATCGCGGAGGCGATCAGACGACGGTTGATTGCCTAATGCTCAACGCGAGCTCCGCAAAAAAGCCCGATTTTACCGTTGTGGACGCAGCCAGCGAACGGCCCGCCTTTGCGGCGCGGAAGGGCCTTGCCCGCATAGGCGGTCAAGGGAGTAACCGCGTTATAGCGGTCACCCGAACTAGGCAAACCCGGCCGCGACAAATGAAGTCTGGAAGGGGATGGTCCGGAAGCGGAGATACGATAGCGCCTTAGGTGCTGCAGATGCTGCCTGAATCAGATCGGCCGGTCGAATGAGCGGCCGATCTGCGCCAGATACGCGGATATCTCTTCGAGGAGGTGGTCTCTTGGACCGAAACGGTCAAGGATGCGTTTAACGTTGGTCGCGTGTGGTTCGTAGGTTGGCTCGCCGATGCAGTAGCCCCGGCCGACGCTCCACATCTCGCATCCTTCATCCATCAGCGCTGTGACAAGGTCAATGACGCGCGGGGAGACAGAGGACGACATCTTTGCTCGGCCCGTTGGTCTGGTCCCTCCTCGCCCCGAGAAGCCTGGAAAGGTTGAGAAGACAGATCATTCCCTGTTCCAACGTCAGCATTCCCGCCGCGAACTGCAGCTCCACCGTGGCGACCACTTCCGGAACGGGCTGCACCGAAGCACTGTCGACGGTCAGAATATCCGAAACGCTGTCAACGAGGAGGCCGAAGACCTCGTTGCCGACTTCCGCCACCACGATTGCCGAACGCTCGGTTCCGTGCGTCATTCCCATCCCCAAGCGTCCCGCGAGGTCTATGATCGGGACGACCTCACCCCTGAGATTGATGACGCCCAGTACGTCCTCGGGGGCGTGGGGCACGGGGGTGCAGGCAACCCACCCCCGGATTTCGCGGACCTTCGTCGTCTCGACGCAGAATTCCTGACCCCGAAGGCTGAACGCGATGATGTCCATGTCGCTCGCCGCGGTCTGTCTGAATGAGCTGGCCAACATCAGAAGTCCTCCCACGCCTGGGCGAGCGCGTTGCCGCCCCTGATCTGTTGGCTCACTCTGCGGCGAAGCGCATGCACGGGTGTCGGCGCGGTTTCTGGCCTTGCGTAGGTCGTTGGCACCGCGACATCGAGAGCCCCGCCTTCGTCGACCTTGAATTGGCTTACAAGGTTGAACAGCGCGTCTGCCTCGCCGGACAGTCCATGGCTGGCGGCGTTCGACTCCTCCACCATGGCCGCGTTCTGCTGCGTCCCCTGGTCGATCGTGTTGACCGATATGTTGATCTCGCGCAGACCGACGGCTTGTTCCCGCGCACCTTCCACGATCGCCGCGACGTTGACGTCGATGTCCTTCACCTGCGATACGATCCGGGAGAGCGACTGGCCCGTCTCGTCTACCAGCGAGACGCCCGCTTTCACCTGCTCGCCCGAGAGCCCGATCAGGGCCTTGATTTCTTTTGCCGCCCCGGCAGACCGCTGCGCCAGCTCGCGGACCTCCTGGGCGACGACCGCGAAGCCTTTGCCAGCCTCGCCCGCGCGGGCTGCCTCGACGCCTGCATTTAGCGCCAGCAAGTTGGTCTGGAAGGCGATGTCGTCGATGACGCCGATGATATTGGCGATCTCTTTGGACGATTTCTCGATCGCTCCCATCGCATCGATCGCGCGGGCTACCACTCGGCCAGATTCTTCGGCATTGGTGCGGGCGGAAACGACGAGGCGTCCCGCTTCATCGGCACGACGGCTGGAGTCGGAGACCGTCTGGGTGATCTCCTCGAGCGCGGCCGCCGTCTCTTCGACCGAGGCCGCCTGCTGCTCGGTCCTTTTCGCAAGGTCGTCGGCTGCCGTCTTCATTTCAGACGAGCCGGCGGCGATCGCCTGTGCGTTTTGCCGGACAGCCTTCATGGTGGCGCGGAGCTTTCCCGAAGTATTGTTGAAGTCCACCCGAAGCTGTTCGAGTGCCGGAATGAAAGACTTGGGCAGGTCGGCGCAGAGGTTTCCGGAAGAGAGCATCTGCAGGCCATTTCCGAGGGCCTGTACGTTTTCAACGCGACCCGTAACGTCCGTGGCGAACTTGACGACCTTGAAGACCTTTCCGTCCACGCCGAAGATCGGGTTGTAAGAAGCCTGGATGTAGACCTTGTTGCCCGCGCGGCCGATCCGCATGAATTCCTGCGACACAAACTCGCCGGAGCGCAGGCGGTCCCAGAAAACACGGTAGTCGGGCGTGCGGGTATAGTCCTGATCGCAAAAGATCGAATGGTGCTTTCCGACGATCTCGGACAGCTGGTAGCCAACGGTCTTCAGGAAGTTTTCGTTAGCGGTGATAATTTCACCGTTCGGAGTAAATTCGATGACCGCCTGCGCCCTCGAGAGCGCGTCAAGCTTTCCCGCGTCTTCGGCGGCCTTCTGTTTGATCGCGGTAATATCGGTCGCGAACTTGACGACCTTGTATGGCTTGCCCCGGCGGAAAACCGGATTGTACGACGCTTCGATCCAGACGTCGCGCCCGCCCTTGGCGATGCGGCGGTACTGTTTGCGGTCAAAGTGGCCCTGAGCGAGACGGTCCCAGAATGTGCGGTATTCAGGCAAACTCGCTTCGACGGAATCGACGAGCATCCGGTGATGGCGGCCGACGATCTCGGAGAGCTCGTAACCGAGAGCCGCGCAGAAGTTGGTGTTTGCGGTGAGGATGGTTCCGTTCAGGTCGAATTCGATGATCGCCTGCGACTTGCTCATGGCGGACAATACGGCATCGCTGTCGGACTGACTGAAATACGGTATTTTCATATGCATTCCTCTTTGTTGCCGATGGCGAGAGCGTGCAGAAGCAGCCGCTGCCCGGATGAGCGGGCAGTCGCCAATGTCGGACATGGAAGACCCGGGACGGGTCAACCGTCCGGTGTCTTGTTAATGATGAAGTGTGGTGGCCGGCGCTTTTGGCTCGCTGGTCAATCTCGAAAGCCGGGAATGTGGAGGCCGTCTTCCTTCGATAACCCCGAAAATAGGGGTGACCTCCTAACGGAGGATTAAGAAAATCGCGACAAGCCGAGCGAATGCGTTCTTTTTGGGAAATTGCCCAAAAAGACAGCACTTGATCATGTTTGGGATTGGGACTGATTTAGTCTATCAGCCGATGCCGGATGGCAATTGCGATCGCATGTGCGCGATTGCGCGCCTGTAGCTTTTTTGTTGCCGATTTGAGGTAGCTGTCCACGGTCTCGCGGGTAAACCTCGACGCAAAGGCGATTTCTTCGCTGGTCATCCCCTGGCCGGCTAGGCGTATGCATTCAACTTCACCGTCGAGCAGTCCGACGATCTGTGGGCCGAACCGGTCTAGAAGCGGGCGGGTCAATCGCTCGTGGAGAGGGGTGGCGATCATGCCCAGATACTCGGCCTCGTCGGCCCCGAATGGCGCGCCGTCCCTTGCGAAGACGACGGAACCGTAATTGTGTCCGCTGCGACGCAGGAAGAAAGCGATCCGACGGGATATGCGGAAGGTGCGCAAAAGGTAGGCGAGACGCTGGGGCATCTCATAACGGCCCGCTACGCTCTCTTCGGTCACGACATCAGCGCCGTCTTTTCCGACCAAAACCATTGGATCGTTTAGGTAGAGCTTTTCTCCGGCATAGGCCTCCACAAAGGCCGGGGGAAAGCTTGAGGTCACGCTGTTGAAGTTGCCGACCTTATACGATCCGAGATCGAAACCGCTGACGCTAACGAAATCGAAAGGAACGGCGCGCTTTGCCAACGCCACCGCGGCGTCGTCGCTCATCCGGCGATGCCGCGGTAGGGATGCCAGATCGTCAGGCAATTCAGCGATTTTGGCTTGGCTTAGCATATTCAACGTTTCTCGGGATCGGTGCGCGTCCTTGGCACCAAATCTGGGGGCAAAGTATTAAGTACAGGTTAATGCGGATACCTATAAGTTTAATCATTCGGGCGATTTCAACTTTCTATCGACGCTTTAGGTGCAGTTTTCCCCGAAAATATCGATGAACGCGGCGGCGGCATGATCTCCGCTGCGTTCATCTTGCGTCCATCAAACGTCCCAAAGCGCCAGTCTCAAGCTCGGCTTAACCATGCCGACGATCTGGGCGACTCGCAAAGAGAGTTACACCGCATTTTCACGGACTGATTCACGTTCGTTCAACGACTCTGCCCTAAATTTGGGGTGTCGGGCATCTTGCCCAGGCCGTCATGACGACGGTCCGTCACAGGTCTGCTCCCATGGCAGACGCGTGGACACCAGCCCTCCTGGCATGTCGTTTTTGACGGTCGAGGCCTCCCGCTTCGGCGAACGCGAGGATTCCCCAATGCATTCCGCAATCCGCATCGCGGCCCTTGCCGCAACCCTCCTTGCCAGTCAGGCTTTCGCGCTCGACGCGCCGAAAGGGCAGGTCATTCTGACCGTCTCAGGCGAGCTCTCCCACCCGAACGCCGGGAAATCGGCCGAGTTCGACCTTGCTATGCTTGAGGCGTTGCCCGGGCGGAAGGGAACGATGGAAACCCCCTGGACGACCGGAAAGGTCGAGTTTTCCGGACCGCTGCTCCGCGCGGTTCTCGAAGCGGCCGGGGCCAAGGGGACAAGTATCAAGCTCGTCGCTCTCAATGACTACGCGGCCGAGGTGCCGATGGAGGATGCCACCAAGATCGACAGCATTCTGGCATCGAGGATGAACGGCGACACGATGTCAGTTCGCGACAAGGGGCCGCTGTTCATGATCTATCCGTTTGACAAGGACCAATCGCTCTACAACGAAAAGTACTTTTCGCGGTCCGTCTGGCAGATCAAGTCGATCGAGGTCAAGTAACCATGGACAGAGCCGGGAAGAACGGGGATGTCATTCGGCGTGTTAGCAAGGGCACTGCGTTCCTGCAGGGTTTTGCCGTCTTGCTGTTGATTGGCCTTATCTACCTTCTTTCTGGAATTTACGGGAAATATCAGGAGCTACAGGACGGAATCCGCGAGAACGCCCTGTGGTCCGTCTACCAGCTTGACCGGGAAACGAGGCGGCTGAGCGAGGTCGCCTACGATATGCTCGTACGTCGAGATCTCTCGGACGAAACCGTTTCAAATCTGACGATACGGTACGACATCCTGTATTCCCGTATGGCGCTTCTCAAAAAGGCTAATCTGGACCTCCGCCTGGGCGAAACCCCCGGCCTGGCCCAGCTTGTCTCGAATATCGAGCCCGCAGTTATGTCGAAAGCCGCGATGTTCGACGGGATCGCGGCGGGGCATCATCTGGACGCCGGCGTGCTCGCGGAATTCGTTTCCGACATGAAGGGCTTGATGAAGAACACCGAAGAGTTGCTGACCAACACTAACAACAAGGTCAGTGCCGAGCGCGCGGACGCGAGGGAGGCACTGCAATCACTTCAGCTCAAGACGGGAGCCGTGACCGCAGTCCTCTCGCTCAGCGTCGGCATCCTCGTCATATCCCTCAGGCGGCAGTTGAAGTCCGTCCGGGCGGCAGGTCTTGAATTCGAGGATATGACGCGGGAGCTGAGGGAGTCCTTTGCCGCCGCGGAGGCGGGGAACAGGGCCAAGTCGCAATTCATGGCGACCATGGGACACGAAGTCCGCACGCCGCTCAACGCTGTTCTCGGGACGGCGGAACTTCTCGAGCTGTCGGACCTGCCCGAGCGCGTTCGCGGAGCGGTCCAGACAATCCGCCGCTCCGGGCAATCGCTGCTGGAAATCCTCAACGAGATTCTCGACTTCGCGAAGATGGAAAGCGGCAAGATCGATGTCCAACTCGCTCCTGTCGATGTCGGCGCTCTGGTGTCCGATACCGTGGGAATGCTCCGCGACCGGGCTGCGGAGAAGGGCAATACGCTCGTCGCCGATTTGCCCAACGAACACAGCAAAACTGTCGTGATGACAGACCAGACCCGTTTGCGTCAGGTCGTCCTCAATCTCCTAAGCAACGCCATAAAGTTCACGTCGAACGGCATGGTCGCGGTGAAGCTCTCTGAGGAAGACAGCGATGACCGTACGCTATTGAAGTTCGCGGTTACCGATACGGGGATCGGGATCGACGAGGAAGGGCAGGGCCGCCTGTTCAAACCCTTCTCCCAGGTCGATGCGAGCATTTCCAGAAACTACGGCGGAACCGGGTTGGGATTGATCATCTGCAAAGAAATCGTCGAATCCCTCGGCGGCCGGATCGGCGTGCGGAGTGCCAAGGGACAGGGTAGCACATTTTGGTTTGAAATCCCGGTTGACAGGGCCGACGAGAGGGCCACGGTGCTGTCTGAAGCTCCAGCTGACTTTGCTGGCGTGATACCCAATCTCCGCATCCTGCTTGTGGAAGATAACCTTGTAAACCAGCAGGTCGCGGCTGGCTTTCTTCGCCATCTCGGACAGGGTGTCGAGGTGGCTAGCGACGGAGCCGAAGCGGTCGAAATGATTTCCGCGTCTCGGTTCGACCTGGTGCTGATGGACATGCAGATGCCGCGTATGGACGGAATAGAGGCGACAAGGGCGATCCGCGGCACGGGAAACGACATACCGATAGTCGCCATGACCGCAAACGCCTCAGTAGACGACCGCCGTCTGTGCGCGGCCGCCGGCATGAACGGGTTCCAATCCAAACCCGTGACGAAGAACCAACTCGCCCGGCTTATTTCCACTTTCGAGGTTCGCGGAAAGGGTGGTGCAGGGGTTGACGTGGCATCGGATCCTGTGATCGTCCCGGACGAGGCGTTGAACAACCGTCAAGCCGAGATAGTCGAGGCGCTTGGGGATGATGCGTATAACGAATTGCTGGACGCGTTCTTTGACGACGCATCTCAAATTCTCGCTGATCTCGCCAAGGCGATGATACATGAGAGGTCAGATGAGGTTGATCGGTTGCTGCATACACTAAAGGGCGCAGCGGGAAACCTCGGTTTCGATAGCGTCGCACTCATCGCGCAGTCTCTTAGGGAGAAACGTGCTTCCCAGTCCGGACTGGCGGCCATCGCCGCCGAGATAGAAACGCAGCGGACAAAACGGGCCGCATGAGGAGACAGTGCATGCGCATTCTTATTGTGGACGACAACCGTACCAACCTCATGTTTCTTTCGAAGCTGGTGTCGAAGATCAAGGGTTGCGAACCGTTGGCCTTTACCGACCCGGCGGAGGTCCTCGCCGCGATGCCGAAACTGGAATTCGACATCGCCGTGGTCGATTACCAGATGCCGGGTTACAACGGTGTCGAGTTGCTTCGCGAGATCAATTTCTTCGAAAAATACCGTGACAAGCCCTATGTCATGGTCACGGCTGACACTGACCTCGCGACCCGCATGACGTGCCTGGACGCTGGCTCGATCGACTTTCTAACAAAGCCCGTAAACCCGCTGGAATTCCAGGCGCGGATGCGCAATCTCGTCGCTTTGGTCGAGGCCCGTAACAAACTGGCGGACAAGGCGGAGTGGCTGCGCCAGGAAATCGAGAAGGCGACGGAGGAAATCAGAGCGCGCGAGGAGGAAATCATCGACCGCCTTTCGATTGCGGCCAGCTACAAGGACTCGGAAACCGGCCTGCATACCAAGCGTGTCGCGGCATATTCCGAAGCCATCGCGCAGGCGCTGGGCCTCCCACCCGAGACCTGCTCCAACATCAGGCTGGCGTCGCCGATGCATGACATCGGGAAGGTCGGTATACGTGACGCGGTCCTCCTGAAGAAGGGCAAGCTCACCGAACAAGAGTTCTCGGAGATGCAGACGCACACCTTGATCGGCTGCGATATCCTGAATGAATCTCGGTCAAGCCTTCTCCGTCTCGCGGCAGAAATCGCGGGGTCTCACCACGAGCGATGGGACGGGCAGGGCTATCCGCGTAGATTGTCCGGTGAGGAAATCCCGCTCGCCGGCCGTATCGTGGCTATTGCCGATAACTTTGACGCGCTCACGACCGTCCGACCATATAAAGAGGCTTGGAGCGTCGAGCAGGCTGTCGCTCACATCCGTAGCCGCGCTGGCAGTCAGTTCGATCCGTCCTGCGTCGCCGCCTTTATCGCGACTTTGCCAGCGATCCGAAATATCAAAGAAGGTTATGTTGATGAGTTGGAGCGCGTGCCTGTCGAATTGGCCGCCAGCGCGTAACGTTATCATGCGGTGAGGGTTTGGCGGAAGGGCGAGTATCGCACCTATCCCCGACTCCCGTGCATATGCGCTCAAAACGTCCGAGGCTTGTTGATTTCCACTGAGAGCTGACCCGGCGTTTCCACCGAGAAGTGACCCGCCTTTAGATATCGTTTGTGCTGGTCGTAGTGGTCAAGTTCCTGCGTTTCTCCTTCGTCGTTTTGGGCTCATGGGCCGAGCTGTTTTTGAAGCGGAAGCTGTCGTTTCCGGTTTCCAAGATGTGGCAGTGGTGGGTAAGCCGGTCGAGCAATGCCGTGGTCATCTTTGCATCGCCGAACACGCTGGCCCATTCGCTGAAGCTGAGGTTCGTCGTGATGATGACGCTCGTGTGCTCGTAGAGTTTGCTCAGCAGATGGAATAGCAGCGCACCGCCTGAAGCACTGAATGGCAGGTAGCCGAGTTCGTCCAGGATCACGAGATCGGAGTGTGCCAGGCGGTTGGCGATCTGTCCTGGACGACCTTGGGACTTCTCCTGCTCGAGAGCATTGACCAATTCCACGGTCGAGAAGAACCGAACCCGCTTGTGATGATGCTCGATGGCCTGGACACCGATGGCCGTGGCGATATGCGTCTTGCCCGTGCCGGGACCGCCGACCAGGACGATGTTGTTGGCGTCGTTGAGGAAGTCGCAGCCATGGAGTTGCTGCACGAGCGCCTCGTTGATCTCGCTGCTGGCGAAGTCGAAGCCGTTCAGGTCACGGTAGGCCGGAAAGCGTGCCGTCTTGAGTTGATATGCGGTCGATCGGACCTCTCGTTCAGCCGTTTCCGCCTTGAGAAGCTGGGACAGGATTGGAATGGCAGCCTCGAACGCCGGCGATCCTTGCTCGGTCAGATCACCGACGGCGTGGGCCATGCCATGTATCTTCAGTTGACGCAGCATGATAACGATCGCGCCGCTTGCTGGGTTATGACGCATTGCGGACCTCCGTCTTTCTCAAGGTATCGTATCGTTCGACATTGGCCTTGGGCTCATTGGTGAGCGTCAGGGCCTGTGGTGCGTCGAGGGTTGGCGGCGTGAAGGATTTGCCATCGACAAGTCGATGCAGCAGGTTCAGCACATGCGTCTTGGTCGGAACGCCGGACTTCAGTGCCATATCGACCGCCGATAGCACGGCCTGTTCATCGTGCTGAAGGACGAGCGCCAGGATATCGACCATCTCGCGATCACCACCTGGCTTCTTCAGGAGATATTGCTGCAAGGTCCCGAATGCTTCGGGGAGTTCGGCGAACGGTGCGCCATTGCGCAGAGCGCCTGGCTTGCGCTGCACCACCGCCAGATAGTGCCGCCAGTCGTAAATGGTCTGTCCCGGTCGGTCATGGGAGCGATCGATGACGCGACGATGCTCGCAGACGATCTGACCTTCTGCGGCGACGACGACCCGATCAGGGTAGACGCGCAAGCTCACCGGTCGGTTGGCGAAGGATGCCGGCACGCTGTAGCGATTGCGCTCCAGATGGACGAGGCAGGTAGGTGTGGCTCTGACGCAGTTTTGGTGGTGATGGATTTTATCCCGCGCCGATGACGCGGGCTTGGAGGAGATCAATTTTTCCGCGGCCGTACATCTGGCGTTTCACAAGTTTGAGCTTGGTGATCTGCCCCTCCGTCTGGCCGTTGGACCATGGTGAAGAGATCGCTGCGCTGACGGCTGCTCGGTCTCTAACGACACCGTTGGCGAAGGAGGCGACCAAGCCCGATCGAGCGCGTTCCAACCACGGATCGAGATCAGCGAGAGATTTCTTGCGGATCATGGCCTGGAAGGCGGCGATGACTTCCCGCGCCTCAACCAGCAGCGGCACGCCACCCTCAATCGCCGCAACCGTCACGGTCTCAGATTTGGAAAGGTCGTCGCGGCCGATGGTCATGAGACGTGCAATGGTCCTGGCCGAAGGCGCTCGGCTCAACGCGCCCGCATCGACCTTCTCTGCTTTTCGACGGCGTGTGGCCCACTCGGTGACAACTCGAAGACAGCCGCGGAACCCTTGGCTCTTGAGTTGCCGCCATAGCTCCGTTCCATTCCGGTGTCCGGCCATCCATTGAGCGTCAAGCCAGGGCAGGTAGAGTTCAAGCGAGTTCTCACGGACGCGGAAGACATCCGAACGTTGACCACGCAGTACGCGTCGGACAAGGCCGCGACTGTATCCGGTCCGGCGCACGATCTCCTTGATTGTTGCTCCGGACTTGGCCATGTCGAGAATTGCGGCGTTGGTGTCTTCCCGTCGAAGATATCCCTCGTACTGGATCCTCTCGGCGGCCGTCAGCAGTTCGGGGTTGATCGTGGCCGCTCCGATCGCAGTTCGGATCTGGCGCATCGATTTGCGCACCGCATCGAGGAATGCCCGGCTGGCGTTCTCCATTAAGTGCCAGCGGTCAGCGACCTGGGTGGCGTGTGGCAACGCCTTGGCTGCAGCCGTCGCGTAACCGCCGCCGCGGTCGCGAGCGACGATGCTGATCTGAGGTTGGTCCGAGAGCCAGGCCTGGGCCGTCGACGGCTCCCGATCCGGCAGGAGAGCAATGGTTTTGCGCCGTTCCAGATCGCAGATGATGGTCCCATAGCGTTGATTTCGTCGCCACGCCCAGTCGTCGATACCGATCACGGTGGGTGGGACAAAGCGCGGACTGCCGCGTCGCCGCACGACGCGCAGCAGCGTATCGTTGCTGACCGGCAACATCAGCCTTTTGGCAAAGGTGGCCGCTGGCCTGCCACCCAGTGCAAGTCCGAGATGATGGACGATGTGGTCAAGCCTGGCGGTTCGCCGCGCCGAAGGCGCGAGAATGTCTCCGTCGAAGCGCTCGGCGAAGATTCAACGACCGCATAGCACTGCATCGCAGTGGAACCGGCGCGCTTCAATGACAAGCCGAACGGGCTTTCCCACCAAGGGCAGGTCAGCCAGGCGTCGTTGATATCGACTGTGGATTCGTTCCGACCTTGTTCCACAGATTGGGCAAAAGCTTGCTTTGCTCGTCGGCCGGACTGCGATCAACATGACGTCGTCATCAATGGCTGTATTGTCGACTATAAAGCCGCGAGGGACGAGCGTCGACGATCTGAGCGAATGGCCCATGGTATTGATTCCTTGCGTGAAACCAACATCAGCCAGCACTTGATTTCATCAAAAGTGAGTCAGAGCCCCGTTTCGATGCCGATTGACAGCCCACGGTTGAGATTCGTAGATTCAGCACGCAGAAAAGCGTCTTTTGCAGCGTGCGTCCGGATGCGATTGAGCACTTCCAGTTCGCGTGGCGATCGAGTGTGACGAGTTTCGCGGGCGAGATAGTCCTGGTGACATGATATATGGATCGCAGGCCGGTGCGGGTGCTTAGAGCGGATTGATATTAAAAACGAAGCAATGAGTTAGTTCCATAAGGCATCTTATGCGATATGATATAACGTTACGAAATGCGCGTTATGGGCGGTATCGGTAATTGATCCGCCACCCGCATTACTCTATGTTTTCATCGACAAATGAATTCGGAGAAGCGATATGACCGAAGCGACCAAGGACCTCCCGCGCGCCCCACGGTTCTGGTGGGAGAAGACCCTCTTCGCGTTGGTCATCCTTCTGCCTTCGACGATCTATCTTTTCGCGACCGCGTTCAATTCCTTCATAACCCCGTTCGGCACGTCGCTGGTTGTCGCGGGCACCTTGATCGTCCTCCTCCTGCTTTCGATTTTTCGGGATATCGGGCCGACCTTCGTCGAAAGGGCCGAGGCGAGGTTCCAGAACCGTTACGCGGCGGACATCTATTCGATCCCGGTGACCTTCGACGCGAAGCCGACACTCGTGCCGGGCTTCTCCCGGCTGACAGCAATACGCGCTGACAATAGCCAGGCAATCGGCGCCTGGGCGTTAAGGTTCAACCACGGACCCCAGGTCGCATGAGGCCTCGTGATGGGCGACGAGCCGCCGCCCACGTTGACGATCCGGCAGACCCGAGTTCCTCAAGTTTCTGATCGACGAGTGACTTCACAGGGCGCTCGTGGCCGTGGCGCAGAACCGTCACCGCGAGCGTTTTCGCGTGGACTGGATGGGGTTGATCGGCAAGACCGACTGAGATTTTATGCGGCGCAATTTTGGATTCGAATGCTGGTTTCCAAATTGGGAATTTTGAGCTTGTTTCCAGATTGGGAACGCGATATACAGGAGCCTACGTGAACGTTATCGCCAAGTCCGCGTTGGTCAAATTCTGGAGCGACCTGCCGAAAGGAGCGCCAAGAGAGACGGCTGAAGCGGCGATGACGGAATGGTATGCAACCGCATCAAAGGCAAGCTGGAGCAATTTCAGTGAGCTGAAGAAAACCTTCAACTCGGCCGACATCGTCGCGGGCAACAAAGTGATTTTCGATGTGGGTGGCAACAAATATAGAATTGTAGGTTTGGTCGCATTTCGGACGAAACGGATTTTCGTTCTGTTTGTCGGTACGCATGCTCAGTATGACGCGATTGACGTCGCAAAACTCTGATGTGAGGAGGTCGATATGTTGAATTTGAAAGCTTTCAGAACCCTTCAGAGCGAAGACGAGTACAACGCCGCACTGAAGGAAGTTCGGCCGTATTTCGAGAACGAACCTGAAGAAGGCACTGAAGAAGCGGCTCATTTTGACGCGCTCGTTCTTCTGATCGAACAGTATGAAGGCAAAAAATATCCAATCCCGGCTGCGAGCCCGGTCGAGGTGGTCAAGTCGGTGATGGCCGCTAACAACTACACTCGTGCGGATCTGGTAGCCGTTATCGGCTCTAAAGCGCGGGCTGCCGATCTTTTGAATGGCAAGCGGGAAATCAATCTCGAACAGATCCGAAAGCTCAGCAAGGAATGGAATATTCCAGCTGGGTCACTGATTGGTGACGTCGCTGCCTAGTAGGTAAGACCTACAAGACTCCTCGGCTTCCGCTGCAACTGCGCTCGATTCGATCCGCAATGGTCGGTTCGAGGTGGCAACTAATGAAAATTCCGGCTCTTGACCTTTAGTCGATCGATCAAAAGGTCGGGTACATAGATGTCGCGCGCGGGCGCCGCCGCTTTTGGCCGCTCGCGCGGGTCCGGTGCGCCATTGCCACGCGCGAATTCGTCGCCCCGGCCATGCGGCAAGGGAAATTGTTCGTCCCGCTCGCCCAGCCGGCCGAGATCGTCCGACAGGTCGAATAGCCGCTGCGCGACAAGGTGAACGACGTCCCCTTCCCGCTGGATTCTTCCGTTGATCGCCATCATCGAAGCGGAGGGCGTTGTCACGTAAACCTCCTGTGAGTGAGTGGTGGGTAGAGACGGTGGGATGAAGAAACCGGCCATCAGCTACAAGCGTCACCGTTTCCCGCAACAGATCATCGCCCATGCGGTCTGGCTGTACTTTCGGTTCCCGCTGAGCCTGCGCCTGGCCGAGGAGTTGCTGCTGGAGCGTGGCATCGTCGTCTCGTATGAAACGATCCGGCGATGGGGTCTGAAATTCGGACCGGCCTACGCAAAGCAGCTTCGTCGCCGGCGGTCTTCGCTTCAGGATGTCTGGCATCTGGATGAGGTGGTGATTTCCATCGCGGGCAGGAAGCACCGGCTTTGGCGTGCCGTTGATCAAGATGGCTACGTTCTCGATGAGATTGTTCAGAGCCGACGCGACACCAAGGCCGCGAAGCGATTGCTCATCAGGTTACTGAAGAAAACAGGCATGCCGCCAAGGCGGATCGTCACCGACAAGCTCCGCTCATATGGCGCAGCCAGGCGTGACATTATGCCAACGGTTGAACACCGGTCCCATAAAGGTCTCAACAACCGAGCGGAAAACTCTCACCTGCCGCTTCGAAAACGAGAGCGGACGATGCAGGGTTTCCGATCAGCCGGAGGCTTGCAGCGTTTCATCTCGATTTTCTCGGCGCTGCGAAATCTCTTTGTCACCCCACGTCATAACCGCTCCGCTCTCGCCACCCACATCCATCGCATCCGCGCAATTGCGCATTGGAAAGCTGTGACGGGCGCGGTTGCCTGATTTCCGAGAGCCGTCGGCAGAGCGCAATCACCGCTCGATAACGTGACATCGCCTCTCTGCCTCCTCATCCCGCTTGTTGTCGGGGACAATCAAGTAGATAGAGCGTCCAACAGCTTCCACCTCGGAATAGCCGAACATTCGCTCGGCGGCCTTATTCCAACTGACGATCGTGCCGGAGAGATCCTTGCTGGTGATCGCGTCGAACGACGACTCGACAATGGCCCCAAGGCGTTCTTCGGTATGTTTTTCCATGTCCGATGAGTTTCACTGTTGAGGCTGCTGCCGGGACATTTAGGTGCCGGTCTCAGAGATCAAGTCATCGGCGAAGACAATTTTTTATCGCATTGAGGCAAGTCGGCGTGCCACAAGCGCAAAGCGCCTTCATCGACAAGACAATTCAACTCCTGATTCCTGGCGCCCCGCTTATGGGACAGGCATAAGGCTTGGGAGCCTGTACCCCGGCCATAAACGGCCGCGGGCTCATTGCAACAAAAAGCCGGAATGCTGCGTGGCAGCTTCCGGCTCGTTTGAAACGGTTGATTGGCCCGGGACTATCGGACGATCTGCACCACGGTATGGGTGCGAGGGTCAATGATCACACGCTGGTCATTAACCACCGCGTATGCGTAATGCTCGTTGCTCGGAACAGGCGTCAACACGACCGTGTAATCTTCTGAAGGGCGATGAGACATCCTTGTTTGGATTATAGGCGTTCGCGGAGGATTTCGTAAGGTGCCTTTCCATTGAAAGCGCCATGCGGCCTTGCAAGGTTGTAGAACCTCTCCCATTCGCTGAGCTTTTGAACGAGGTCGGTGTCGTCTGTATATGACAAAAGCTGGTAGAACTCTTGATCATCAGTGCGGTGTGACCGTTCGACTTTTCCATTTAGTTGGGGCGACGCTGGCTTGATATAGGCGTGCCGGATGCCCTGGTCTTCGACGTGCCAGTGGAATTTGGCCTGGAACTCGTGCCCATTATCGGTGCGCACTTCGCGAATGCGGAACGGGAATTTGGCGATTACGGTGTCGATGAAGTCTATGGCGTTGGCCTGGGTGTGGCGATCATAGACCTTCAAGGCCCGGATGCGGGTGGCATCGTCGATTGCCGTGTATTGGAAGCGCTTGACGACCTTGCCGTCAACGCCTTCAAATTTCAGGAATTTTACGTCGACCTGTATCTGATGCCCCGGCACGCGCTGCTCGTATCTCTGGGTATGGATTTTCCTAACACGCGTACCGCCGGGAAGCCGACTAAGCCCGTTCCGCTTCAGAATTCTATAGATGCAGGCGTCAGAGATGGTGATGGCATGGTACCGGCTCATATACCAGGAAATGCGCATCGGGCCGAGATGATATCTGGTGCGCAGATGCAAGACTTTCTCGATGATTTCTGCAGGCTTCTGGTTAGCGGGATTTTTTGGTGCGGAGGATCGGTTCTCAAGCCCGGCCTCGCCATAGCGCTCGAAAGCCGATTTCCATCGATAGAAACTGGCTCTGCCAATACCGAAATAGCGGCAGGTTTGCGATACGTCACCGTGACGCTCGGCATGTTGAAGAACGCGCATCTTATGTGAAACTTCCCGTCGGAATGTCATCATCGCGATTATCCTTGTGATCGAAAGTCAAAAACAAGGATGTCTCGAAGGTCCCTACTTTTCTACACGGCCAGCATGTCTTCGACCATCCGCAGGCTCAGAGGGAAGCGGAACTAGAGCCACACCGCGAGGGCAATGATTTCAGCGGGAAAGCGGTGGCGACGGTAGAGCGGATCACGGGTGGTCATGCCCCTTCATCGCCTATCAAACTCCAAGTTCCGTTAACCTTACGATGCCAGTTCTGTCTCATGGGCGCAGATGTCAAACATACTATGAACGTTTGGCTGGTGTGCACCGTCATACGGCTCTCCACATATCCCTGTTTATTTATTTTGATTCAAGTAAGCACTGAGCGTGGCATTGGTCAGTCAACTTTTTGTTACGTTCGTCGTTGTAAAGGCGCGAACGTGAGCGAAGCTGGATTGTTCCGGTAGCTCACTGGCCCTTCACCAAGGCCTAGTTGTAAGTGTATGTCTGCACGAGCCCCAGTGTGTTTTTTGAGAGTAGCCTGAGCCAGATAGCCAGCAGCGGCGGGACATTTGCTTTACCTCGGCTCATTGCCTCCACGACTGACAGATCGCATTGGAGTACTTCTGCCAAGTCTGGAAGTGACCACTGGAGATTGTACAGGCAACGGCGAAACTCTTCGGGCGCCATGGTCTTGCCACTTTACTTCGCTTCAAGCAAAGGAACCCACCATTCTCGGCGGGTTCCCTCACGATGCACTACCATACGTTGGAGCGCGGTCTTCTGGTCCCGCGCACGCTCATAGTGTGGCACTGCGGTTAATGATGGGTTAACGGCCAAAAAGAAATCTGCCGGAGCAGGTCTCATGCAAAGACACCATCAGACAAGGCCGCTTGAACCACCAGGCCAAAGCGGCGTCACGACACGAAAGTGTTGAATCTGTCCGACTTTTGAGAACGTATGGTGATCACGCTGCGAGGATGGATGTTTCGCGCCGTAGCGGCCTGAGATCGAGGCTTTCCGTCGAGGTCCAAATGTAATCGCCACTGAGCCTGATGTGTCGCCACCCGAGCGGGGTGATCTGTTTGACTAGGTCGGGCGATACCCTCCCGGTTGAGTTGGGCGAAGGCCGGTTGGAGATAGAGAGTGTTCCAGTAGACGATGGCATTGAACAGCAGGTTCAGCCCGGACGCCCGGTAGAACTGACTCTCGAAGGTCCTGTCTCGCAGTTCTCCGAGCCGGTTGAAGAACAGCGCACGGGCCAAGGTGTTCTGGGATTCGCTCTTGTTGAGGCCGGCCGTCGCGTTCCTGCGCATTTCGGGGTTCTGCCACCACTGAGGCAGACAGATGGACCGATTGATGCGACCGAGAGCGCGTAGCGCTAACGGCAGTCCGTTATGGCGTGGGAATGCGGACAGCTTTGCCAACAGGGTCGAAAGCCGAACCAGCCCGGAACGGATCGGCGCGACCAGCCGCAGGATGTCGTTCCAGTTTGCCTTGTTCCGCTCGAGGTCGATGGGGTCGCCAACGAGCGATGCAAGGTTTTCGGGAGGTGTGTCGCCCGGAAGAGATAGAGCTTGCGATCCTTGAAACCGCGCAGCCTGGGCACAATCTGGAAACCAACGAGATGGCAAAGGGCGAAGCTCATATCGCTTACCCCGCCGGTATAGACATAGTGGGTTTCGATGGGGAGATCGCTTCCATGATAGAGCAGTCCGTCGAGGACATAGATGGCTTCGCTCGCATTGGCATTCATGGCGATGATGTAGAAAACGCCGGACCGGTCAGAGGTGAACCGTAGAAGTTGGCGCCGGGGTTGGGACCATAGCAGGCGTTGAGGTCGCCGATCGCCTCGGCGTGTCCGCCCGCCGCAAAATACTGGCCATCGGAGGATGACGTTGTTCCATCGCCCCACAAGCTTGCCAGAGGCAATTGCCTCTTGGCGTTGACGAGAATGGCGTGCGCGGCCGTGTCCCCTTCCTCGCGAATATGCCAATCGTGCGCCCAGGCGAGTTGGCCGCGAACAGTGGTGCTTGAACTGCACCCCATTTTGACCGGGCAGTCGGCATAAGCAGAAAGGCTCAAGCACAGGCTTGAGGACATGTGTGACGCCTCCGGGGTCGCAAGAAGAATCTTTGTTTGACGGCGTCGAAGTTTGGTGCGGACATGTGTTCGGCTTCTTTTGCGGCGAAGCACCGCCGCCAGCCAGTATGGATTACGCGAGCTCGATCCACTTCAGGCTTACGTGCTGTCAGCACTTATCCTCAATCAGGTTCTCCGAGCCCCGTTCAAACTCTTCGGCCATTCAATCCTTAGACCTTCATTGCTGCGCGGGAATTCGTCAGGCTGGCTGCATGTAAGACCCTCCGTGCTTTAGAATTGCCCAGGCGATGCGAGCCATCTTGTTCGCTAGCGCTACGATCGCGAGCATCGGTGGCTTTCTGTGGAGGATGCTGGCAAGCCAAGCGCTTGGCCTGATCTTCCCACGCCTTACCCAAGAAACGACGGCACTGGCCCCCATGATCAGCAGACGTCTGAGCGTCCGTTCGCCCATCTTGGATATTCGTCCGAACCGCTGCTTTCCTCCGGTGGATCGCTCGAGCGGGGTTAAGCCAACCCATGCCGCGAAGTCACGTCCCTTCCGGAAAGTCGCCGGATCGGGAGCCAGGGCCGCGATTGCTGCCGCTGTCACAGGTCCGATCCCTGGCACAGAAGTCAATCGACTCGCATCAAGGTCGTCACGCGCCCGCTTTTGGATTTCCCTGTCGAACTCTGTTAGCTGAGCTTCACACGATGAGAGATGCTGCTATAGTGAACGCAGGATGCCTTGAGCTGCGGGCGGCAGATTATCATCACTCTCGATGATCTCCTGCATCTTTGCAGAAGCGGCGGCACCCTGAGGGAAGATGTAACCAAATTCCGCCAAATGGCTTCGTATCGCATTCAGAAGCTGGGTCTTCTGGCGTACCACCAGATCTCGTGCGCGAAAGACAATACTCGCGGCCTGCGATGCCTCACTCTTCACATGAACGAAGCGCATGTCCGGCCGCTGCGCCGCCTCCGCGATGGCCTCGGCGTCAGCAGCACCGTTCTTCTGCCTCTTCACAAACGGCTTGACGTAATCCGGAGGTATCAGAAGCACTTCATGCCCCAACTCTCGCAGCTGCCGCCCCCAATAATGCGCGGTGCCGCAAGCCTCCATCGCTACCCGGCAGTGGGGAAGTGACATCAGCAGCGTGATGAGTTGTGCTCGCCGGACCTGTCGGCGGAAAACGACATGTCCGTCTGCAGCTACGGCATGCAGTTGGAAAACATGCTTGGCGACATCCAAGCCGATGAGAACGATCTGGGTCATTGCGTCAACCTCCTGGTGCTGGACATCCTCGATACTGCCACAAGGTGGCGAAGAAGGCGTCCACTCCATCAGGCTTATGTCTAACGAGTATCGACATGTTGAATTGCTGACGGGTGATGTGCGCCGCAGGCGGTGGACAACCGAGCAAAAGCTGACGATCATTGAGCAGAGTTTCGAACCAGGCGAGACGGTATCGTCCACCGCTCGCCGCCATGGCGTCGCGCCCAATCTGCTTTACCGGTGGCGCAGGCTCTTGAGCGAGGGAGGTGCTGCAGCTGTGGATTCTGACGAGCCGGTGGTCGGCAATTCGGAAGTGAAGAAGCTGGACGATCGCGTCCGCGAGCTGGAGCGCATGCTTGGCCGCAAGACGATGGAGGTCGAAATCCTCCACGAAGCTCTTTCCAAAGCGGACTCAAAAAAACGGATATCGCGGCCGATCTTGTTGCCGAAGGACGGTTCGCGATGAAGGCCGTCGCAGATACGCTGGGAGTGTCCCGTTCCAACCTCATCGAGCGGCGGAAAGGCCGATCGAAGCCGCGCGGCTCCTATCACAAGGCCGAGGATGCAGAGCTTACCCATCATTCGCAGGCTGGTAGATCAAAGGCCAACCTATGGCTATCGGCGGATCGCCGCGCTCCTCAATCGCGAAAGGCGAGCCGCCGATAAGCCTGTCGTCAACGCAAAACGGGTTCACCGCATTATGGGCAACCACGCCATGTTGCTGGAGAAGCATACGGCCGTTCGCAAGGGCCGCATCCATGACGGCAAGGTCATGTCATGCGCTCGAACTGCGCTGGTGCTCGGATGGGCTGGAGTTCACTTGCTGGAACGGCGAGGTGATCCGTCTCGCCTTCATCATCGACGCTTTCCACCGGGAGATCATCGCATGGACGGCGGTTGCCAATGCAGGCATTTCCGGCTCGGACGTGCGTGACATGATGCTGGAGGCGGTCGAGAAACGCTTCCATGCAACCCGAGCCCCGCACGCTATCGAGCATCTCTCTGACAATGGCTCTGCTTACACCGCGAGGGACACGAGGCTGTTTGCACAAGCACTCAATCTCACACCTTGCTTCACGCCGGTCGCCAGCCCTCAATCGAACGGCATGTCGGAGGCATTCGTCAAAACCCTGAAACGGGATTAAGTGCGCATATCACCTCTGCCGGACGCCGAAACAGCGCTCCGGCTCATCGACGGATGGATCGCGGATTATAATGAAATCCATCCCCATTCTGCCCTCAAGATGGCTTCCCCTCGGCAGTTCATCAGGGCTAAATCAACCTAGCCGACTTGTCCGGTCAAACGGGGTGCACTCCATCACCCGATTCGAGACAATCAGCGATGAATGCCTCAAGTTCAGGTGTCAGCGATACGTTTCGGGTCAATCGATTGGCCATTGTCAAGATGTGCCCCAGGTCGAGCACTGTGTCAAAGTGTGGCCATATACCCCCCCTGCGGGGCGGGAAAGAACAAAGTGAAACGGCTTTTACCGACTGCATGGCAATGGCGGCAGACGCCGGTGTCCCAGGTTGAAGGCACAGAATTGGCCAGGCATGAAACCTGGAGAGGTCCTCGGGCGATAAGGTTTTCGCCTGACGATCAACCGCTTGGGCGCCACCCTATACCGGCATGGAGTGTATAGCTTGCCCGAATTGAAACGTTGGAACTCCGCCTACGCGCCTAAAACTGGCGGCTCCAATAGCAACCCCTCTTGCTCGTCGATAGCGACCGTGCTCGCTGTTAACACGAAATATGTCATGCCGACCCTGATGCAAATCGGTCTATTGTTGGGAAGCGCCGCAAGCAGCGCGACTAGATCTGCTGCCATCACAGGTGTTTCAGGCCTTCTGCGGTTATACCAGTGAATGATCCGATTCATCGTCCTAAGGCACTCCAACCCACGTGAACTTCTGGGACGCGGCCCCTCGAAATCGCACCGCTCGCTATTGTCTCGCGGGAGCGGAAATCGTCTCCGCCTCGCCAAATAAGGGTCATCTGCCCAAAACATCTCGCTTTAGGCGTCCCTCATCGTCTGACATCAAATCCTCGCCAGTCCCTGCAGCCGCCAACGACGTCCTGATGGCATCTTCAATCGGCTGTGGCCGGCCGAAAAGGTAGCCCTGACCGAGATCACAGCCAAGCTGCTGAAGGTATTGCAGTTGGCTTTGCTCCTCGATTCCTTCGGCGGTGACCTCAACGCCCAAACCATGACCAAGCGCGATCATGGCGCGGACGACCTTATCCTGCCTTTCGCTTGCCTCGAATGTCTGAACGAAACTCCTGTCAATCTTGATCTTCTGGAACTGGTAATTCGACAGCTGCGAAAGGCTCGAATAGCCGGTCCCAAAGTCGTCCAGAGCAATCCGGATACCCGCCTTGGTAAGATCCTCCAGAACTTCCTTGGCCGCAACTGCGTCCTTGATCAGCGCACTTTCCGTGATCTCGATTTCCAGGCGCTGAACCGGCAGGCCGCTTTCGCCCATGATTTTCAGCAGTCGCAGCCCGAGCAGCCGATCGCACAATTGCGTCGGTGAGACATTGAAAGACAAAATGGTGTCGACCGGCCAGGACATTGCATCCTTGCAGGCTCGCCTGAACAATTGTTCTGTTAGCTCGACAATGAGCCCGGCATCTTCGGCGATCGGGATGAAATCAGACGGGGGAATAAAGGTGCCATCAGCTGTTTTCCACCGGGCAAGTGCTTCAAACCCCGCCAGCTTCCGGGTGCTGAGTTCTACAAAAGGCTGGTAATAGGGCTCGATTACACCCTCTCTCATGGCTTGGCGCAAACGAGCCTCAAGTTGTATGCGATTGTTGAGCTCATCAAGCATTGCCGGAGTAAAGGCCGAGGCATTGTTGCGGCCCATTTTTTTCGAAGCATACATGGCGCAGTCCGATTGGTGGATTGCATCTGCGAGCGTTCCGCCGTTAATGCCTGCAACGGTATATCCAACGCTTGCGCCAAGATCGACCGTCGCGCCTTTGATTGTCAGTGGCTTGGATATCGCACGTACGATTCGGGCCGACAGCGCTTTGAGATCGACCTGCCCCCTAAGCTTCGCCAGCACGACAAACTCGTCACCCCCTAGCCGATAGATATGCTCGTCTGGGAAAACCTCCGCCAGCCGTTCGGACGTAATTTTGAGAGCAGCATCGCCGCTATCATGCCCAAGCAGATCGTTGACCTTTTTAAACCCATCCAGATCGATGCTGAACACCCCATAGCGGTCACCGGAAAGGAAATCTTCCCGGGCGGCCACGGCATCAAGAAGACGGCGATTTGGCAGCTTTGTCAGTGGGTCATGGAAAGCAATCCAGTCGACGTCACGCTCGGCGAGAATGCGGCGAGAGATTTCGTGAGACATATCCTTGATACGGAGGACAGAGTAGGCCAGTCCCAGGAAACCACCGATGTTAAGAGCGGTAAACACCTCATCGAGATTGTAACTCTCATGATCTCGGAAATAATGGTCCAGAACCTCATGGGCATTAAAATACGAGGCAAGGCCGTAGAGCAAAACGAATGCACCGATCCAGATAAAGATCTCGACGTTGGCGCGATTATGACGGAAGTTTGGCATGGAACCTCTGTGCGCGGCCTTGATAGTAGTTCAAGCGCGTGCGGTGGAAACTACTTTCGATTTTACTCAAATCCATTGTTTTTCGGTTAAAAGCGCGCGGCGGTCTTTGCTTTGAGCTCGTTTGTCACAGCGTTTTTTAATAGGATGCCGAACTCGGCCCGCTGGGTTAAATTAGCGCCATGGATAATCATAAATTAATCAGTTCGTTAGATAGTGAAGGCCTAATTCTTCAAGGCGGAGGCTTTCGTGAACCTGAACACCATCCTGGCCGGCAGTCTCTATTCTGTCATGCAGGCTTTCGAACGATCGCAAGCCATTATCTCGTTCAAAACCGACGGCACGATCCTCGACGCCAATGAGAACTTCTGCAAGGCGGTCGGTTATAGTCGTGACGAGATTATCGGCAAAAGCCATCGGATGTTTGTCAAGCCGGATGATGCCCAGTCTGCAGAATACACAGCATTCTGGAAACGTCTTAGTTCCGGTGAGTTCGACCGCGGCCAATATAAGAGGATCGGCAAGAATGGTCGGGAAATTTGGCTGGAAGCTTCCTATAATCCCGTTATCCGTGGCGGCAAGGTCATCAAGGTCGTGAAGATCGCAACCGACATCACAGACATCAAACGCGAGAGCCTGGAAAGCAAGGGCAAGCTGGATGCCCTCTCCCGTGCCCAGGCCGTGATCGAATTTACACCTGATGGCAAGATTCTGACGGCCAACAAGAACTTCCTCGACACACTTGGCTATTCCCTTGACGAGATTGTCGGCAAGCACCACCAGATTTTCTGTGAGGCGGATTATCTTGCATCAAAGGAGTATGCCGAGTTCTGGCCACGCCTCGCGAGAGGCGAGTTCTTCAACGACGAATTCAAGCGCTTGAGGAAGGACGGAAGTTCCGTCTATATTCAGGCAACCTACAATCCGATCATGGACGACGAAGGCAAAGTCTTCAAGGTTGTCAAATTCGCCACCGATGTCTCGGGCCGAGTGACCGCACTGCAGCAGATCGGAGCAGGCCTTGAACGTCTCTCGGATAACAATATACGCATCACGATTGACGAGCCGTTTGTCGATGAGTTTGAGCACCTCAGACACGATTTCAATGAGTCGCTAGCGAAGTTCCAGGGAACGCTGGAAGAGGTCCTCAGCCAAACGTCAATGTTAACGGAAAAAAGCGGGGACATGAGTTCCAGCGCCAACGGAATTGCTCATCGTTCAGAACAGCAGGCGGCGGCTCTTGAAGAAACATCCGCCGCTCTGGAACAGATCACGGTCACAGTGCGGCAGTCGGCCGAACGGACTGCCGAAGCCCATAGACTGGTTACCGAAGCCAACACGGTCGCAGCAAACTCTGTTCAAGTTGTCACGGCTACCGTCGATGCCATCGGACGCATCGAATCCGCTTCAAAGGAGATCACCAGCATCATCAGCGTGATTGACGAAATTGCCTTTCAGACAAACCTCCTCGCACTCAACGCAGGCGTTGAGGCGGCGCGTGCCGGCGAAGCGGGTAAAGGCTTCGCCGTTGTCGCACAGGAAGTCCGCGAGCTCGCACAACGCTCGGCCAGTGCTGCGAAACAGATTTCCGGTCTTATTGCCAATTCTTCGGCTGAGGTAAAGGAAGGTGTTCGGCTCGTTGGTGAAACAGGTCAAGCCCTGAAACATATTGAAGAGTATGTGAAGTCGATCAATGCTAACATCGAAAGCATTTCCGTCGGCGCGCGAGAACAATCGACCAGTCTGAACGAAATCAATGCCGCGGTGAACTCGCTGGACCAAATGACGCAGCAAAACGCTGGCATGGTCAGCAGCATGGGTGCCATTGCCGAATCCGTCTCTGCCGCCGCAAGCGAGCTGGAAACCCTGGTGAAACGCTTCAAGCTCAACCGGCGCAAGTGGATTCGCGAGCCCGGCTCTGAAGCGTCCAAACTCGGCCCAGAGGCAAGGGGATACGGCAAGAAGACGATCTACCAAAATAGAGCGAACGGTGCAGCTCCGCAAATCGGCGGCGAGAAGAACCAACGATCAGCGGCTTAGACGAAGTCGTGTTTTGGTGGTTCCGCATGGAAGATCAGTTCACTTGAATTGGTCATCGTCGGAAACGCATCAGCTCCAAGGTCTAGCTGGAGGTCTGCGCCGCTCCTAGATTGATGGTTTCGGTCTCGTCCGGGATCAGACGGTGGAAAGACGCCAATGGATCGAGATACTCGATAACGGCGTGTTCGCTGCATCAGCGGACGCATAGCAGGGAATAGCGAGATTGAAAGGGCGGTTTTCCACTTGTCTGCTCCGTTGTCGCCGTCGGAAGCTGAGTGGTGTAACAATGCCCCACACCAAACGTGCTAGCGATATGAGATTCGATTAGTATATTCGAACAGACTGATTCGAAATTGTCCTCCCGATGCAAAACGGATAGTCAAGATGGTTGTGGTCAAAAATACTTTCAAACTTCAGGTGGAAGCTTCCCCACGCCTACTTTCCATCATGTCTAATCCTGTCCGTCGTCGAATGATTTGAGACTTTTTGGGCTCTGGAAGAATGGAGTTTCCGGCTCGGTTTGCGGGTTGATTTAAGCCGCTTTGGCGTGGTGTTTCAAGCGACGTTGTCTGATGGTGTCGCGTTTGATCCTTTCGCGTTCGAGCAAGATGGTATGGCCGCGTCCGAAGTAGACGTCGGCCGGGGTGAGATTATCGAGGCTCTCGTGGTATCGCCGATGATTGTAATGCTCGACGAAGGCGGCGATCTGGGCTTCGAGGTCCTCCTGGAAAAAGTAGTTTTCGAGCAGGATGCGGTTCTTCAACGTCTGGTGCCAGCGCTCGATCTTGCCCTGTGTCTGGGGATGGCCGGGGGCGCCATGGACTTGGTCGATCTTGTACTTGTCCAGCCATTCGCCGAGATCTGAGGCCACGTAACACGGGCCGTTGTCGGACAGCAGGCGTGGGCGGTGTTCGACCTTGACCTTGTCGCAGCCCGAGGCGGCCAGTGCCAGGTCGAGCGTGTCGGTGACGTCATCGACTTTCATGCCGGTGCATAGTTTCCAGGCGATGATGTAGCGGGAATAATCGTCGAGGATGGTCGACAGGTAGAACCATCCCCAGCCGATGACCTTCAGATAGGTGAAGTCGGTTTGCCACATCTCATTCGGACGCGTGGTCTTGTCCTTGAACTCATCATTGGCCTTGATGACGATATAGGCTGGCGAGGTGATCAGGTCGTGGGCCTTGAGCAGGCGGTAGACCGAAGCCTCTGACACAAAATAGCGTTCCGTGTCGGTGAACTTCACGGCCAGCTCGCGCGGTGACAGATCGGCATGGTCGAGCGCCATGGTGATGATACGGTCACGGACATCGTCGGGAACACGGTTCCACACCCGTGAAGGTGCGGACGTCCGGTCTTCCAGCCCCTCGACACCGTGGGTCTGGAAGCGATCATACCAGCGATAGAAGGTTGGTCTTGGAATGCCGAGCTTGTCGAGCGTCTGCCTGGCTGGCAGATGAGACCCCTCGACAAGCCGGATGATCTCGAGCTTTTCGGTGGCGGGATATCTCATTCTTCGTCGCCCCCATCCGCGATCATGCTTTTTTTAAGCAGGCGGTTTTCCAGGGTGAGGTCGGCCAGCGCCTCTTTCAGGTCGCGGCTTTCACGGCGTAGCGCCTTGACCTCATCGCTGGTGGCCGAGCGGGCAGTGTCTCCGGCAAGCCGCTTCTTGCCCGCTTCGAGGAATTCCTTTGACCAGCTATAATACAGGCTCTCGGCGATCCCTTCGCGGCGGCAAATCGCGGCGATGCTGTCTTCGCCACGCAGACCTTCCAGCACAATACGGATCTTCTCCTCCGACGAATGGTGCTTGCGCGTCGCGCGGCGGATGTCCTTGATTGTCTTCTCGGCCGCCGATGTCTGCGGCCCGGTTTTCTGTCTCATCTTCGCTTCCTTTGATAGAGCTACGATGAGCCGAAAATCCTCTCTTCCCAATTAAAACACTTCTGTCTCAAAGGCGCTGATCCGGGACAGAATCCGAGGGCAAGATCGAGCCCAGGTTTCACGCGACTTCGCGCCCTATCATCGCCGAGCGGGAAGCGACGCATCGGGCGATCTCGCTTGCCGAACTTTCAGATGTTCCCCTGATGGTCGTCCACGTTTCGAACAGAGAAGCGATGGAAGAAATCCGGCGAGCCCGCCAGCGAGGTTTGAAAATCTTCGGCGAGACCTGCCCGCAATATCTCGTGCTGACCGAAAACAATCTGGAAGGGCTGAACATGGAAGGCGCGAAATACGTATGCTCGCCTCCGCCGCGCGACGCGGACAGCCAGGAGGCATGCTGGCAAGGGCTCCAGCAGGAGGTCTTCTCGGTTTTTTCGTCCGATCATTGCCCGTTCCGATACGACGATCCGCAGGGAAAGCTGACGCCGAAGGGCAGTACCAGCTTCCGCTGGGTTCCGAACGGTATTCCGGGCGTTGGCGCACGATTGCCGATCCTGTTTTCCGAAGGTGTCATGAAGGGCCGGATCGACATCAACAGGTTCGTCGCCCTGACATCGACCAATCATGCCAAGACCTATGGGCTTTATCCGCGCAAGGGCACGATCGCCGTCAGCGCAGACGCCGATATTGCCATCTGGGATCCTCATCGGCGGCAAACACTGACCCAGGGGTCGGTTCCGGCTGGGGGCGGAATGACACCCTAAGCGTTTGCCTCCGTGGGCCAAAGATATTCGCCGGTCAGCAGGATATGCGCCCAGCCCAGAGGAGAGATGTGGGCTAAAAGTTCGGGTGGCACATCGAGGCCTTCGTTTCGCCGTTCGGCGACGGCGTGGCCAAGGTGGACGGTATTCCAGTAGATGATGATCGCCGTCAGCAGATTCAGCCCGGCGATCCGGTAATGCTGCCCCTCAGTGGTTCGATCACGGATTTCACCTTGACGGCCGATGCGCAGGGCACTCTTGAGGGCATGGTGGGCTTCGCCCTTGTTGAGGCCAATCTGGGCGCGGCGCTGCATATCGGTATCGAGGATCCACTCGATGATAAAGAGAGTGCGCTCGACGCGGCCGACTTCCCGAAGCGCGGCCGCAAGATCGTTCTGTCGGGGATAGGATGCGAGTTTCCGGAGCAACTGGCTCGGTCTGATCTTTCCGGCGGCCATCGTGGCAGCACAGCGGAAGAGATCAGGCCAGTTTGACACAATCAGTTCTTCGCGGATTTTGCCGCCCACCAGCTTGCGTAAATCTTTGGGTGTCCCCGCGGGATCGAAGACATAAAGCCGTTTCGACGGTAAGTCGCGGATGCGCAAGACGAGCCGGTAGCCGAGCATGGCACTGGTCCCGAACAAATGATCGGTAAACCCCGCCGTATCGGCGTATTGCTCGCCGACCTGCCGGCCGACTTCATTCATCAGCAGGCCATCGAGGATGTACGTAGCTTCACTGACGGTTGCGGGAATAGTCTGTGAGGCGAACGGCGCGAACTGGTCATTGACGTGGGTATAAGCCTTGAGCCCAGGCTCACTGCCGTACTTGGCGTTGATCATGTTCATGGCCTCGCCCTGTCGTGCCGAAGGGAAAAACTGACCATCGCTTGATGCGGTTTTTCCCATGCCCCAGAACCGGGACATCGGCAGCTTGCCCTGCGCGGCCACGACCATCGCCAGCGCCTGGTTCATGCCCTCGCTTTCGACATGCCAGCGGGCAAGGCGCGAGAGCTGCCAGTAATCATGCGTGTTCGAGGCTTCCGCCATTTTTCGAAGGCCTAGGTTCAGCCCTTCGGCGAGCAGAACGTTCAGCAAGCCGACCCGATCGCTGCATGGCGCTCCGGTTCTGAGATGGGAAAAGGCGTCCGAGAATCCGACCGCCGCGTCAACTTCCAGCAAGATGTCAGTGATCCGCACAGGCGGCATTCGACGATAAAGATCGAGGACCAGTTCCTCTGCGCTTTCGGGAACGTCTGCGGTCAACCGGTCGATCCGCAACGTTCCATCTTCAATGCTACCATGGGGGATGGTCCCGTCGCGAGCGGCACGTGCCAGCCGCTTCAGACCATCCGCAAGGCGACCCTTGCGGTCAGCCAGCCAAGCTTGAGGATCGAGAGGAACAGCCATCCTGGCATTCGCCTGCGCCGAGGTCATCGGAACAAGCACCTGCTTGAGATCGCCGTAGCGGCGGGAATGATCCAGCCATATGTCTCCAGACCGGAAAGCATCGCGAAGATGAAACAGCACCGCGACCTCCCATAAACGACCATCGCCTCGGTCTTGCGCTCGGAGATGGCGATGCCATTTCGAATTCGGCCGCAGGAATGATATACCTGTTGATGTCGGCGCACGTGTTTCGCCGATGGCTTTCGCGGCTGCAATCAATGGCTCCGCCACCGACGCAGCCTTGAGCTTCAGGCATCGCAACATCCGCGGCGCATATCGGCGAAAACGATGATACCCTTGTCCGACGTGAGCCAACGGCTCGTCTGCCAATGTACTGGTGAGTTGCGTCCCTACGGCAACCAGCTGTTCAAGCTGATGCCATTCGGCCGACCGTGCCAACACATTGTCCAACGGAACACCATCGTCGCGAGCTTCCAGCAAAGAGGCTCCCAATGCCGTGAAAGCGCGAAGCGTATCGGTGACTGCGGCCTTGGAACCGGCAATCCGCTCGTCATGTAGCCGTTTCGCCTCTCGCCAAGTTTTCCCAACGATGCGGTCGTGGGTTTCGATGATGGCATCGGCGATCGCGGCTTCCCATTCGACGACGCAAACGGCGAGGATCGCCCACCGCCGATCCGAACTGATGTCGCGCAGGCCATCCGTGAAGTAACGCTCGCCCTGCCGACGCAGGCGCGCGATGCGGTGTGGCGGTACGCCTAGGAGGATCTGGGGATCGACTTCCAGACCGCGCAGGAACTCCAGCCGATCAAGCAAGCGGTTCGCTGATGCGGAATTGCTGCCGACTTCGAACTGGCGAAGCCAGATGAAACGGCTGATGTTTCCGTCAACCATTTCGGTCAGAAGCCCGTCCAGTTGCTCGCGCACACTAAAGTCGAGCCTTTCCGCTATCCGTGTCTCAATGCATCGCTCGGCGGCAACAAGGGCATCGGCGCACAGACGCTCGATCGTTGACGCCGCCGGCAGGATGGTCACCATTTTCCTGCATTGCGCGACGAAGCGCCGCGCCAGATCTTCGTTCGACCTGGCATCTTCAGCCTGATCGAAAAGCCAATCCCGCAGATCACGGGCCCCGCGCCCCGTGAATGTCTTGTAGCCGTAGATCTCGCGCAACGCCTCCATATGTTGCTGGCGGGTCTGACGCCGGGCGGCATAGGTGAGAAGCGCATCGGCCGGAACGCCGAGCTGAGCTCCGATGAAGGAAAGGACTTCATGCGGAATCATTTCGCCCGGAGCCAGCGCGCGCCCTGGATAGCGTAGTGCACAAAGCTGCAGGGCGAAACCCAGCCTGTTTTCTGGTCTGCGGCGTTCCTGAATGTTTGCCAGATCGTCGTCGCCCAATGTGTAATGCTTCAGCAGTGATAACTCGTCCGTCGGCAGGTCGAGCAACGCCGAGCGCTGTCGCTCGGCGAGAATATGTCGTCTTGGCATGCGCGCGTTGTCCCTGTTGAAGTACAGTCTGTTTTGGACAACAATCGCCCCATGCAAATCAAGGCTTTGCGAGCCACAAAACCACGAGGGTTCAATTGGGACAGCGCGTGGCCATCTATTGCCGGGTTTCGACGGCTGATCAGTCCTGCGAACGACAGGAGCGAGATCTGACCGCCTTCGCCGGACGTGCCGGATATAAAATTGCCGGCATATATAAAGAGACGGGCTCGGGCGTGAAGCTGGACCGGGCCGAGCGCAAGAAGATCATGGCGCTCGCTCAGGCCAGACATATCGACGCCATCCTGGTCACAGAACTCTCCCGCTGGGGACGCTCGACGATCGATCTCCTCAACACGTTGCGCGAGCTGGAAAGCTGGAAGGTCTCAGTCATCGCCATGAACGGCATGACCTTCGATCTGTCATCTCCTCATGGCCGTATGCTGGCGACTTTCCTCTCCGGTATCGCTGAATTCGAACGCGATCTTATCAGCGAACGGGTCAAATCGGGCTTGGCCGTTGCCAAAGCGCGCGGCAAGAAACTCGGTCGACAGCGGGGGCAGCGCCCGAAGTCGGACCGTCTGGCTCCGCGAGTTCTGGCGCTCGTTGCTGAAGGCCGCAGCTATCGGCTCATTGGTCGCGAACTTGGGCTCAGCAAGAACACCGTCTCCGATATCGTGCAACGTAACCGCAACGCTATCGTCGCTCGCGAGCCAAATCGTTGAGCCCGATAAAGGTCCCGATGACATCGAGCGAGAACCGGAACGCCGGTTGATCGCCGGGCAACGCCGGCTCCATGACCAGAGATACGCCTACATCGTCTCCCGTTCGCCAAAAGCGAACTGATTGTTTCGGTGTTACCGGCTCCTTAGCTGGCGTACTCTGAGCCAGACATTGAGAAAACTGGCGGCGATCAAACCAGAGATGCCGACGTAGGCCAGGACAAGGCTTGGCATGAGACCGAGAAACACGACCGCTATCGCCAGCGTACTGAGCCCCCCGATGATGAGAGCCCACGGTTGATGATGGCTGCGTGTTCCAAGATATAGCCCGAGTAGGGTGACGGCCAGAAACGCTGCTAACAATGGGAACAGGATCGCATCTCTTTTGATGAAGCCAAGCCCGACGGCCGATACAATCGAAAGGAGTACCGGGGAACCGAGGCAGCAGAGCGCCGCGAAGACCGATCCGGCGGCCCCGAATTTGTCCAGGTGCCGTTTCCAAAAGGTACTTTGCTCGATGGTGTTCGCGGCCATAGCTGCAGTCTCCTACACACCTGCAACTTCGCACCCGCCGGGTGGATATTTTCGACGGCGCCGTTCACCCTTTGAGGCAGCAGCGTGCCGATGTGGAGCAGCGAAGAGAGGTGATACCGCTCTCCGCCCGCCGCCGCCAATCAGCCGGCGGCTATTGCGCCACATGCGACGGATAGCCGGCGTTGGTCGTCGCAGCAATGAGGGTCGGTACGCCGGTGACTGCGTCATCGAAAGAGACCGTGGCGACAGCACCCGACATTGCGTCGGCTTCCTTTACCTGGACCGCTGTGACACCCGAGACACGAGAGAGGGCCGTTTTGACGATGGGGGCGCAGAGCGCGCAGGTGGCGTTGTCAACGTTCAGTATAACAGTCTTCTCGCCGGCCACGGCGGCGAGCGGGGAAAGCAGAGCGAGGAGAACGGCAACTGCGACAGGGCGGATCATGGGATCATTCTCCTTTGGCTTAGAGGAACAGGGGCGCAAGTCTCGGGAACCCTAGTCCGACGATGACGAGGACGGTGGCAACCCAGAGGCCGGCTTTGGCGATCCGTCCCGACTTGGGCTGGGCGCAATAGGAGCCCTCAGCGCAGGCGACCTTTGGCTCGCGATAGACGAGATAGAACCCGTAGCCGAGGATACCGAACGTCATGGCGGCAAAAATCGGTTGATACGGTTCGAGGGCGGTGAGGTTGCTGATCCAGGCTCCGCCGATGCCCACGGTGAACAGGGCAAACGGGATGACGCAGCAACTCGAGACGGCGATCGCCCCGAGAATGCCGCCGGCGGCGAGCAGTTGCTGGCGTCCGCCCCGCTGGTGTTCCGATGTCACGTGGATGGCGGCGGTCGCCGACGTTCGGGATCCTTTGAGACCTGATGATGCCTCCATAATTGCTCACTTTCTGCATCGTTGAACAGCGATTTGCGAAGTAGCCTACGCCTTGTAGTCACTACAGACTCAAGGGGGATTTCAACGATTTGCGATCACGCTTCTGTGAGGGCGTTGGAAAGTGGAACCCGTTGAGCAGTCGCTGTCGTCTGAAGACCGTAGCTGGGGTTTTCAAGCATCATGAACCGTGGCGCTACCAATCTCTGTTTCCGCAGTGCCTACGTGGCCAAGCGATCAAGATTTTGTCTTGACCCTGTACCGAGTACAGGGTGTAACGAATCTCTTTGGCAGCGATCGCGTCATCGGGATACCCGACGCGGTCGTGCTTGTGATTAATGGACCGCGCCGCAGCGATGCTATGGATCTGCGATCAGAACGGAGAGCGCCTTGGACGACAAACCGACCGCCGGCATCGTGACCGCGATCATCATCGCGCCTTTAGTCGCGCTTTGCTGCCTTGGACCGGTAGTCATCGGCTCGGCGGTGGGCGGCGTTTTGGGCTGGTTCAGCGGGCAAGGTCTCGTGATAGGGGGTGTGCTGACACTCCTGGCTGGAGCCGCCGGCTATGCCCTCATGCGCTGGCGCCGGGCTTCATCTCGTCGGGAAGATGCCTCCCCGACATGCACATGTGACGAGCCCAAAGCACGGCCCGGCAGCCGCCAACCACCAACCATCCTTTGAGCCGGCACACTCCAATCGCGAAATACCCCGTACACTCGGAGATACGCCCTTGCCCATGACCACGCCGGCCGCGGACCTCGCGGAAACGATCGAAGAAAACTCCATTCTGACGCCGCAATTCAACGCGGATGGGCTCATTCCTGCAGTCGCCACGGATGCGGCGAACGGTGTGGTGCTAATGCTGGCGTGGATGAATGCGGAGGCGCTGGAAAAGACGATCGAGACCGGTCAGGCCTGGTACTGGAGCCGGTCCCGCAAGTGTCTTTGGCATAAGGGCGCGACGAGTGGGCAAGTCCAGCAGGTCGAGGAACTGCGCATCGATTGTGATCAGGACGCGGTGTGGCTCAAGGTGCGCGCTGGCGGAGACGGCGGATGTTGCCATACCGGCCGGGCGAGTTGCTTCTATCGCCGGATCGTTACGGCGCCGGGTCGCCCGACGCTCCGCCGGGTGCCGGATGCCCCGCCGAGATAGGTCCTCAGGGTAATATCGATGTTTTCGAGCGCGACCAGGCGCTCCAGTATCACGGTCAGAAGACCGACCAGCCGCCGAAAACCCTCCAAAGCCACCTCCGGAAAGCCGTTCCGCCGGCGTGTCGCGATGGAGAGAGTATTGATCGTGCCATCACCGAAGCGCAGCGGAACGATAAGATAGTCGGTAAAGCCGTCAGCCCTAAGTTCGCCGTAGAGGTCGCACCGAAACGCTCGGACGTCCTGCAGGCGAGGAACGCGGAGCTCCGTGCGCGTCGTGTGCACATGATGATCCGGGGAAGCGAGATAGCCCGGTCGGTTCTTCAGACCATGCGGCCAATCGATGACACGAACTCTGTCGTCGTCAGCAAGCCAGAGATAGGTCCGGGCACGGAAGGCCGGATGCAGCGGCTGCGCGCTCACAAAGATGCGATCGACGCGAAGCGTTGCCGCGGACAGCAACCGTCCGATATCGCGGATCACCGCACGCGCGTCGGTCGACGCAGCGGCGCTGTCGGAGAGACCGAGTGCGAGGCGGCCGAGATGCATGCCCGGATCGCCGTAGGGTGCCTCGGAATCACAGACCCGGCGCTTGGTCATGGGCGTAATCCTGCTGAACGGGCAGGACTAAGACGCTCGACCGTCGGGAATCGCTGACTGGGGGACATTCCTTTGCTCATGCTGTCCTCGATGGTAAGGCCGTTGGCCGTTCGAAACGATCGTGTGTCTGCCGGTGGGGCGCCTCCCAAACTCTGCTCCCCGTCGCGTCGAGCGTTTTCAGAGACGCCCGCAATCGAAATGCCAGCCTTGCCGCATCAGCTACACCATCGAACTGATGTCCGACGCATAGCTGGGATAGGCGAAGATGATGCCCTTGATCCTGTTCGCGGTCAGCCCTGCGCCCATAGCCATGGCAAAGAGATTGATTTGTTCCTCCGCTCCGGGGCCGATCAGATGTGCACCAAGAATATGGCCGGTCCCGTTCTCGACCAGAACCTTGTAGGCACTGTAGCGCGCCCCGACCCGCAGCGACGAGTACCAGCCGGCGGTCTTTTCGAAATGCGTGTCAAAGGCCAGCCCCTTGTCGCGTGCTGCGGCTTCGGACAGGCCGACCGAGGAAAGCTGCGGCAGCGTGAAGACAACGCTTGGGATCGGCGGATAACTGACCGCGCGCTCATCCTTTCCTGCGAGCAGGTTCTTGCCTGCAATCCGGCCTTCGTTGGCCGAAACCGGGGTCAGATTAGGCCCACTGTCGGCACAGTCGCCGGCTGCAAAAATGGCGGAATTTGTGGTCCGCATGTAGGGGCTGACCTTGATGCCTTTGCGGCCGTATTCCACGCCCGCGGCCTCCAGGTTGAGATGCTCGATGTTGGGCACGCGCCCGGTGGCATGAACCACCAGATCACAATTGATCGTCTGCTTTCCTTCCGGCGTCTTATAGGTAACGGTGAAATCCGACCCGTCTTTCTCGATCTTCAGAACCTTGGCCTCGGTCCGCAGGTCAATCCCCAGATCGGCGGTCGCCTCGGAAAGGATACCGACCAGGTCGGGGTCGAAATTGCCCAGCGGTCGCTCCATCATCTCCAGAACCGTGACTTCCCGCGCCCCTGCGCGTTTGGAGATATGGGCAAATTCCATCGCAATGAATCCGCCGCCGACGAACACGACCCGGTCCGGCCGTTCGGGCAGCTCGAGAAAGTCGGTGCTAGTCGCCAGCAACTCCTCGCCGGGGATATTCAGCGTCATTGGCCGAGCGCCGGTGGCGATATGAAAGTTCCGGGACGACAAGATCTCGCCATTCACCTCGATCTTGTCTCGCCCGGTGAAGCGTGCCTCGCCATGCAACACGGTGATACCGGCTTTCTCCAGCCCGCCCTCGATGCGACCAGGCATCGCGTCGGTGAACGTGCGCTTGAAGGCGATCATGTCCGCCCAGTCGACGGATGTCTGTGCTTCCAGCCCCTTGCCGCTCAAGTTGCGGGCCCAGTCAATGCCCTCAGTCACGGCGATCAGCATCTTTTTGGGATCGCAGCCTCGCAATGCACAGGTGCCGCCGAAAGGAAGGGCGTCGATGCTGGCGACCTTCCAGCCAGCGTCAGCGGCCATCCGGGCGACACCATTTCCACCCGTCCCACCTCCGATCACGATCAGATCGAAGCTTTTGTTATCGCTCATGCAATTCTCCTCTCCTAAAAGACTACTTTTCCCCCTGACAAAAAACCTAACCCCCACAGCAAGGTTTGCAACGCCCTGCCTGCAATAATACCCTTCTCAACATGACATCCGGCGACGCTTTTGAGCAGAACTACTTGCGCCGACCGTATATCGGTTGACCGACGGGGCCTTTGCCGTCGGTCTTGCCATTTGCCCGCGCGCGGTGCCGCCACAAGTAGATTCCGACAATGGCCAAGACGGCCGCTGCCAGCCAGAAGTAGCCGCCGCCGACCAGCCAACTGGCAAGGCCGGCAAAGCTGATCGCGCCTGTTGCTGCCAGTACAATCGCGCCGCAGCAGACGATCTTAGCCGCGAGCAATCCCGCAAGGCCGTATCCGTTCGAAGGTTCCATCGAAGCCTCCTATCCGGCGCAGCATGACAGCTTCGCCACGTCCTTGCCGAAGCCCTGCGCCGCCAGTTTCAACCCTTCGACCGTGGTGAGATAAGGGAAGATTGTCTCGCCGAGCGCCTTCGCCGTCATGCCGTGCTTGATGGCCAACACCACCGTCTGGATGCTGTCGGCGCCCTCGGGCGCGAGGATCTGTCCACCAAGCAATCGGTCGCTTTTGGCGTCGGCAACCAGTTTGATGAGCCCGCGCGTGTCGCGCGCGGCCAGCGCCCTCGGCACCTGGTCAAGAGATACGATCGAAGTCTTGGTCTCGAAGCCGGCGTCGCGAGCCGCCTGTTCGGTCAGGCCGACGCCCGCGACCTGCGGATCGGTGAACGTCACCCACGGCATGGCCGCATTGTCATAGACAAGGCTGTCACCGTTCAGTGCGTTTTGGGCAGCGAGCTTGGCGCCATAGGCTGCCATATAGACGAACTGGTCGCGACCGGTGACATCACCTGCCGCATAGACGCCAGGCTTTGAGGTGCGCATCCGCTCATCAACCAAGACGCCGCCATTACCGCATAGCTTAACTCCCGCCTCGGCAAGGCCAAGACCGCCGGTGTTCGGGGACCGCCCAGTGGTCAAAAGCACCTGCTCGGCCGCGATCACTTCGTCCGCTCCGTCGATGGCGACCGTCAGTTCGACACCGCGGTCCGTGCGCGCGATCCGGCGATAGGAGAGGCCGGTTAGGACGGTAATGCCCTCGTCGCGAAGATAACCGGTCAATGCTGCGGAGATTTCCGGCTCGGCTTCCGGCAACAGGCGGCGGCGGGTTACAAGTGTCACTTCCGCCCCGGCACGGGCGAACATCTGCGCCAGTTCACAGCCGATATAGCCACCGCCGATCACCAGCAGCGAACGCGGCAGCTCGGAAAGCTCGAGCGCGGTCGTGCTGGTGAGGTAAGGCACATCCCCAATGCCGGGAATGTCCGGCAGGGCCGGCGCTGATCCGGTAGCAATGATGATTTTGCCAGCCATGATCGGATCGCCGTTCACAATCAGAGCGCCCTGACCATTCAGGCGCGCTTTCCCTTCCAGATAGGCGACGCCGTTGTATTGTGGCAGAAGGTCGACATATTTCTTCTGCCTGAGCGTGGTCACCAGGTCGTCCTTGGCGGCGACCAAACGGCCCCAGTCAGCGACGTTGGCTTCCCCGGCAAGACCGGGAAAGCGATGCGCGGCGCGTGCACCATGCAGCGCCTCGGCAGCGCGGATCATCGTCTTCGACGGTACGCAGCCGACATTGACACAGGTGCCGCCGATCGTGCCGTGGCCGATCAGGGCGACATTCGCCCCCTGCTCAGAGGCCGTGATTGCGGCCGAGAACCCGGCCGAACCGGCACCGATCACCGCAAGATCGTAGCGGCCATTGCCTTTTTGGGGCGCACAGCAGTCAGACATGAAAATCTCCTAATGTTTCCTGGTATCGATGTGTGAACGATGTCGCCACAGCAGGTAACCGGCTGCGGCAATGATGAGGATGAGAATTGGCACCAGACCGTAGACCGCTGTTGTCAGCGCTCCCACGCCGATCAAACCTGCCGCCACCAGCAGGATCGGCACCAGACAGCACAGCGCCGCGATCAAGACGCCAACCACTCCGACGCCAAGCATGGACCGGTCAGGCACGGACTCAACTCCCGATCGCCTTGGCAGGATAGCCAACATTGGTGGAAGCAGCGGCAATGGCCGCGACCGTCGCGGTCGACGGGTCATAGGCAACCGTCGCCGTCTTGGCCTCGAAATCCACCTTGACCGACTTCACGCCCGCAACGCCTTCCATGGCCTTGCGCACGGTGACCGGACAAAGGGCACAATACATGTTCTCGATTGCGAAGGTCTGCGTCAGCTCCTTGACGGTAACCGTTTCCGACGCGGATTGTGCGGACGCGGGAAGGGCAAGTGGCAGCATAATAGTACCGCTCAAGCCAAGCGCAGCCGCGGCGACCAGATGTTTCGACAGGTATTTCACGTGGTTATCTCCTCGTTTCAATAGAACAGCGGCGCCCACCAGCCGATGGTGCTGGCGAGCACGATGAGGATCGTTGCGATCCAAAGCGCGGTCTTGGTGATGATGGCGGAGCGCGGACGGGCGCAGTAGGAACCCGGCTCGCACGCGGCTTTGGGCTTGAAATAGACCTGCCAGAAGCCAAACCCGAGCGGCACGAGTGTCGCCGCCGCGATATAGGGCTTATAGGGTTCGAGCATCGTCAGGTTGCCGATCCATGCGCCCGATACACCGAGTGTCACCAGGAGCAGCGGGACGATGCAACAGGCCGATGCCAGAAAAGCGCCGATAACGCTTATCGCCGCGAGCCCGCCCTCGCGCCGATCCGGTTCGGCGGCCGCCTTCGAAGAATTCAATGTCTTGCTACCAATTTCGTTCATCGCAAACCATCCTCGATTTCTGACTGAAAACAGGATAGGCTCTGTAGCCAGTACAGACTCAAGAGGTATTTTCACCATGAATTCTCTTCTTTCCGCCAAGGGACTGCAGCGCCACCAATTGGCCCGTGCGACCGGCTGCCATCTGGAGACCATCCGCTATTACGAGAAGATCGGCCTGCTACCCGACCCGCCGCGCAGCGCCAGCGGTTATCGCATCTATGACGAAACCGACGTCCGCCGCCTGCGCTTCATCCTCAGGGCGCGCGAACTCGGCTTTGGCATCGACGAGGTCCGCGGCCTGCTTCATCTTGTCGATTGCAGAAGCCAGACCTGCGCGGAGGTGCAGCGCCGGACCGAACCGCATCTAGCCGAGGTTCGCGCCAAGATTGCCGACCTCCAGCGCATTGAAGCGGTGCTCGTGACAATGATCTCGCAATGCTCTGGCGAAGACGTGCCGGAATGCCCGATCCTTAACGCGCTCGCCGCTTGACGGGCGCTTAGGGTGTCATTTCGCCCCATACCGGAACCGACCCCTTATCTAGCACGCGCGCAGGAGTTCCTCCCGTCGTGAAAACATCACTCGTTTAGACGGTCAGCCAAACGCCTCATGAGATCCATTCGTTCGTGAAGAATCGCTACGATGAGAGCGGGCGCATGTTCTCGAGGCAGACAGAAGAAGTAGTGGTGCTGGCATCGCGCCATCCGCAGCGCCGGATAGAGTGCGCTCAGATCCTTGAAGGGAACTTTGCCCGCGGCAATGTCCTCCATTCCTCGCTCCAAAGCCGAGACGTATTGACGTACCTGGGCGGCACCCCATTGTGCCCGTGTGTAACGGATTACCGAGCGAAGATCGGATTCTGCCTCTGCGGTCAGGATGTAAGCCGTCAAGCGCGACCTTCGGCAATCTCCTCGTCGAGGATCTCACCTACGGTTTTGGTCGACAGTTTTCCGGCGAGCCCCTCACTGATGCGCGTATTCATCAACGTCTTTAACTCTTCCCAGGCCCGTTCTCCCTCGACGTCGCCGGGAAACAGGCGCTCAAGTGCGTACTGCTTGATTGTCTTGCCCTGCAGAGCGGCTAGCGCTTTGAGGCTTTGATGTTGTTTGTCCGTTATGTCGATCGTCAAGCGGCTCATTTCACATACTCCCGAAGTGACGGACCCACATTAGCACATATGTGGTTTAGTTGCCACCATTGCAGCGTTATCGTAAGACCTGGGCGCAAACGTCCAACATGGGCTTGCCGGAAGCCGCTCTCATGGACTCGGCGGCCACGCAAACCCCGGTAAAGCCGACGGTCGGCCCAGATTACAATCCGGTCGTCACCCTCAACGGTTGGACCTTGCCGTTCCGAATGAACAACGGGGTGAAGGAATTCCACCTCGTTGCCGAGCCGGTGGAGCGGGAGATGGCCGAAGGCATGACCGCATATCTTTGGGGGTACAACGGCCAGTCACCGGGTCCGACCATCGAAGCAGTCGAAGGCGACCGGGTTCGCATTTTCGTGACCAACAAGCTGCCGGAGCACACGACCATTCATTGGCACGGTATGATCCTGCCGTCGGGGATGGATGGTGTTGGCGGGCTGTCGCAGCCTCACATCCCCTCTGGCAAGACCTTCGTTTACGAGTTCGATCTCGTGAAATCCGGCACCTTCATGTACCACCCGCACTCGGACGAGATGGTACAGATGGCGATGGGGATGATGGGCTTCTTCGTCATCCATCCCCGGGACCCGAAGTTCATGCCGGTGGATCGGGATTTCGTCTTCCTGCTCAGCGCCTATGACATCGATCCGGGAACATACGTGCCCCGGATCATGGAAATGACCGACTTCAACCTCTGGACGTTCAACACGCGCGTCTTTCCAGGGATCGATCCGCTCGTCGTTTCCAAGAACGACAGGGTTCGTGTTCGCGTCGGTAACCTGACGATGACGAACCATCCAATCCACATGCACGGCTACGATTTCGAGGTGACCTGCACCGATGGCGGCTGGGTCAGGCCGGAGGCGCGCTGGCCCGAGGTCAGCATCGACATCCCTGTCGGTGCGATGCGCGCCTACGAGTTCGACGCGAAGTACGTCGGCGACTGGGCGATCCATTGCCACAAGTCGCATCACACCATGAATGCCATGGGTCACGAGATCCCGACATTCATCGGGGTCGACAAGAAGGAGGTTGCAAAAAAGATCAGGCAGATCCGTCCCGAATACATGCCCATGGGGACGGCCGGCATGGCGGATATGGGCGAAATGTCGATGGAAATACCGGAGAACACCGTCCCCATGATGACCGGGTGGGGTCCCCACGGCCCGATCGAAATGGGCGGCATGTTCTCCGTGGTGAAGGTCCGCGAGGGTATCTCAGCGGGCGACTACAGCGATCCGGGTTGGTACGAGAACCCTCCCGGCACGCAGGCGTGGGAATGGACCGGGAGCTTGCCCGAGCCTGTCAAAGCGAAAGATGCCAAGACACAACTTCCGTCTGGCCATTCCAATCACGGTTAACTTCCTCCCAGAAACGACAAAGGAAACGATTATGAAACGCATTCTAGTTGGTCTGCTACTCTCAACGTTTGCCACCGCTGCTTTTGCATCCGGTTCGCATGAGGGCGGTCATGGCGAAATGGCCGTTGGCGAACCCGGTGAAAAGGCCAAGGCGTCCCAGACCATCCGTGTCACGATGAAGGAAACGGATGACGGCAAGATGATCTTCACACCAAGCACCTTCAAGGTCCGCCAGGGCCAGACCGTTCGCTTCGCGATCAAGAATGCGGGCGAGGTCGATCATGAATTCGTGCTCGACCAGGAAGACAAGATCATGGAGCACAAAGCCGTGATGGAGAAATTCCCGGAAATGGAACACGAGGATCCGAACGCCATTCGCCTCGCGCCCGGAAAATCCGGCGAGATCGTCTGGAAGTTCACCAACGACGGCGTGTTCAAGATCGCCTGCCTCGTTCCCGGTCACTACGATACCGGCATGCACGGCGACGTCACGGTCGCGAAGAAATAAGGAGCAACAGAAATGACGATGAAAGCTATCACAAGAATCACACTCGCCGGCGCCGTCGCCTTCGCCTTCGGCACCGCCGCCTTCGCGCAGGAATTCACCAGCGGCACGGTCAAGAAGCTGGACGAGAAGGCGAAGAAGGTCACGCTCATCCATGAAGAGCTGAAGAACCTCGAGATGCCGGCCATGACGATGGTATTCCAGGTCGCTGATGACGCGATGCTAGAAAAGCTCAAGGTCGGCGCAAAGGTCCAGTTCGTTGCCGAGCGCGTCAACGGAAAGCTGACTGTCACCCAGGTCAAGTGAAGCACAGGGCCGCGCTGGATGCAGCGCGGCCCCGTTCCTCATGAGACCGGCAGGAGGCAGAAGGTGCGCCAGAGATCCTGCTTCCAATCCCCCGGCTCGGGCGAATCCGACAGCATAAACTCTGATTGGCCGATCATGACGGCCTTCGGCGCGGCGCATCGTACCTTTGCAAGGTGGGCGCTGTGGTCGATGAATCTGATCTGACCCTCGGGTCCGCGCTCTGTGAGCGCGACTTGCACATCGAAATTATATTCCGGGTCAAGAGAGGTTGCCGCGACGGTCACGGACAGGCTGATGGTCGTTTCATCCGCGAAATAAGACGTATGAAACGGCTGATCCTCTTGGGCATTTGACGCCGACACCAGCAAAGCCAGAACGACAAATGCGCATGTTATGCCAGTTCGCATTGCACACCCCTCCCATAGGCGACTTGGCCGCCTCATCCTATCACACCACAACTCCACTCGCAGCCGCCCGATTTCCTCAAACCCGCCTCGACAGGTCTGGCAGGGTATCTCGCCGCCAATGCTCCTCAATTGATGCCGTTCGCCCGCTGAAGCTCGCGCACATAGGCCACGATCGTAGCGACGTCGGCCCTCGTCAGACCCGGCTGAGGAGGCATGTTTCCGAATTTCCAGTGATGCGCGCGCACGCCGTTGGCGACGGCCATTTCAAAGGCGTAGTCTCCGTGGTGAGAAGGTTCGTATATCCGATGGATGAGCGGCGGGCCGGCATCGGTTCCGGCCGCGTTCTTGCCGTGGCACGCTGCACAGACGGCGTTGAAAGCTCGTTCTCCCATCTTTGCGGTGTCGGACAATGACGAAGGCACGACAACCGACAATGCCGTCCCCTGGCCCGATACTCCTCTTCTGGCTTCGTCTTCCGATCCGGTTCGATTCCAAAGCGCAAAGCCCGCAACCGCTGCCGCGGCGACGAGCAGAGCGAAGACGTTTCTCTTGTTCATTTGTGAATCCTTATGTCTTTAGGCCGCCGAACACCCTCTCTGCCGCCATCAACTGCCGAACCCGTCGGCATGAATGTGGTGGTGGGGCGGCGCGCGATGGCGATGTGGGGCCACGAAATTGTTTTCGTGGCCTCCGGCGTGTCAGCCGTTCGAGATGCGGCGTTGGTAGTCTGCCTCTCGCTGCGGCCAGGTACTCTTGATGTAGTCGAGGACAGCCTCGATCTCGGCGGAGGTCAGAGCCTCCCGAAAGCCGGGCATGTCACTCTCGTAGCCACCGCCAACCACCGCGGCGGTCCCATCGGTGATGATTGCGAGGAGCTGCCTGTCCGAATGATGCCAGGTGTGACCGGTCTCGTCATGCGGCGGCGCCGGAAGGCGGCCGCTCGTGCCCGGGCTGCGCCAGTCGGGCTGGCCTTCGAGTTTCGTGCCGTGACAGCTCGCACAGTTCGCTAGATAGACTGCCCGGCCAAGGGCGATGCGATCGCTCGCCTCCTGACCGGACCGTCCCTTTCCGACCAAGATCGCACCGGCCGCCGCCAGGAGAGTTGCGGCGACCGCGATCCAGAGCGGTTTCATGCAGCGATCCTGAACTCGGTCATCATCCCGGTGGCCAGATGCGGCATATGATGGCAATGCAACATCCAGCTCGCGGCCTCGCCGGCATCAAGGGCAACAGTGACCATCGACATCGGCGGTATGTACACGGTATCGCGGCGCGCACCTTCGAAGCGTCGCCTGTTGATGCCAACAACCTGGAATGCATGCCCATGCAGATGCATCGGGTGCCCCATCATCGACATATTGTGGAACATCAGTTCCACCCGATCGCCGCTCGTTGCGGCAACCGGCCGATGCTTGCCCCATGTTGCTCCGTCGATGGTCCAGACATAGGGCTGCATCGAGCCGCCGAGCATGATCATGTGGCTTCGATCCACCGGACGGGCGGCAAGCGTGTCGACAGCGACCAGCCGTGACTCCTGAGACAAGTCCGTGTCGAAGGCCGGGGCGTCATTCGCTGAAAGGGAATCGATCCTGTCGATCGTGGCGCCCGCGGGGGCGAGAATAATGCCGGTCCTTTCACGTTCGCCCTCCCTGAGCGCCAGAATCGGCCATGCGCGGGTCTCATTTGGAAGGTCGATCTCCAGGTCGAGACGCTGCCCCATGGCCAGCCCGAACCGCGAACCCGCGACCGGCTGGACCTCATGCCCGTCGACGGCGACGAGCCGGGCTTGTGCTTCGCCCGTGTCGATCCAGAAAACGGTGGCTGCGGCTGCGTTGATGACACGGAGCCGAACCCGGCCGCCGCGTTCGACCTGAACGACATCGGGATCGGACAGGGTTCGGTCATTGGCGAGATAGGCATCCCAGTCGTAGTCGTTGAGATCCATCGCCATGTTACCCATATCCATGGCCATCGAGCCCATTCCCCCGGCCTCGCCCTGGTTCATTCCAGGCATGCCGCCATGGTTCATGCCTTGCATCGCGCGTGACATGCCGGCAGCGCCATGTCCATCAGCGCTTGCGCTGGTGATCTCTTCCAGCACTTCTTCCGGTGTCTTGAACGCGAAGTCGTGCAGGAACAGGACGACTTCCTGCCGATCGGCGGATAGGTCTTCTGCCCTCCGGACGATCAGCGGCGCGGCGAGCAATCGCATTTCCTGGATCGGCACATGGCTGTGCATCCAGTGCGTTCCGGGCTGGGGCGCGAAATCGAAGCTGCGCGTTTCACTGGGCTGAAGAAGCGGCTGCGGCATATCCGGGACGCCGTCCTGAGCGTTCGGGGGAATCTGGCCGTGCCAATGAATGATCGTGGACTCGGCGAGATCGTTGGTCAGATCCACCCGAAATCGCTCGCCCGGATCGAGGAGCAGCCCCTGCCCGTTGGGACCAGCAAGTCCGAAAACGGTGGCCGGTCGATTGTCTATATCGAGCGTGCGGCTGGTGGCGGCCAGGCGGATCGCAGCCGCGTCCTGGCCGTAGGCCCTGATGGGGAAATGGGATGCAGCAAGCATGGCTGCGCTGGCGGCGAGGAAGCCGCGTCGTGAAAAGGTCGTCATATTCGTCACCTCGGGACGATCTGTCCCGCCTGAAAGGTCCAAATGGATCGCAGCGGGATCAGCCCCGCCGCAGGCTCAGAGGAGGCGCGATATAGGAGGGCGATCATTCCGGCCGGGAGCTGCCGCAACGAAGACGGCATCCGGCGGGAAGGGATATTTTTGCCGCGAGCTGATTTGCTTTGCCGAAGTACGCACAACCGGAAGCCAGGCCGATATTCCGGCGCAGGCGAAGGCGCACAATCCGGCATCTGCTTTGCAGGATTTCCCTTCGCTGCAAGCGGCCATCGAAGAAGAGGCTTGCTCCATGTGCTGCGTCAGCGCGGCGCGTTCCAACATCCCGGACATGCGGGTCTCGTGTGCTTGAACGGCAAAAGAAGCAGCGGCAAGCGAGATGGTTGTAACAATGATAAGCAACGCGCGAAGCATGGGCAAAGAATAGAGCCTCGCCGACCCTTTGTCCATTGATGAAGCCTGCATGCCGGCCGTCCTGCTCCTAGGTTTGAGGCTTAGGTCGTGCGGGGCGGCGAAGCGCCGCCCCGACGTTGCATCACTGCGCCTGATAGGTGACGCCGTTCGGTCCCTTGCCGACAGCATATGTCTTGACCACGGACTGGCTGCCGACGTCGATCTGGGAAACGGTCCCGGCCACGATGTTGGTGACGAAGACAAAGGCTCCGTCGGCAACGACCGTCACGCCGTGAGCGCCCTTGTCCGTCTGGATGGTCTTCACGACATTCCCGCCTACGACATCGATAACCGAGACCGTCTCATCCGGCTCCGTTTCGGTTCCCTGGTTCGCGACGTAAACCAGCCGGCCATCAGGCGTGGCGTAAACCTGGATGGGCGAACGGCCGACATTGATGCGTGCGATCACCTCGCGCGACTGCGTGTCGATAACGGCGACCTTGTTTTCATCGCGCAGCGAGACATAGACCCGCTTTCCGTCAGGTGTGAAGCCGACCTGGACGGGCGCAACGCCTACCTTGATCCTGGCAACTTCCGAAAGCGCCGTTGTGTCGATAACCGAAACAGTACCGTCCTGGACATTCGCGACATAGATGGCGCTTCCATCCGGGCTCATCCGCAGGCCGTGGGGGTAGTCGCCGGTGCCGACCGTGGCGACGACCTCGCCCTTGGCAAGATCAACGACCGACAAGCTGTCGTCTTCGGAATTCGAGACGTAGGCGCGATTGCCTTGCGCGTCTGCGATCACATGCGCAGGATGCCCACCCACGGGGATCGACGCCTTCACGCCGGAGGAAATATCGGCCGCGTCGAGGACGATCAATTGGCCTGCGACAGCGGCATCACCATGTCCGTCGCCGCCATGGCCAGCCCCATTGGACGCATGAGCGTCTTCAGCTTTGCCGGCGACCGGCAGGCCCACCGCCAGCACCAAATCTTTTCCCGATACGAACTGCACGTTGTGGGGCGTGATCGGGACCGGAACGATGTCGATCTTTTCCGTGGTAAGGTCGATGCGGCTAACGGTGTTGCCAAATTCATCGGCCGTATAGACGAAGCCGGTTGCAGCAGGCTCCGCTCGGACGGTGGCGGCGAACGGAATAGCAAGCACCAGGGCCGATGCCGTCGCGAAGGCCAGCATGGCCGCACGTCTGCGAATCGCGGTTGCTGTCAGGACTGCCGCGGTGATGGAAATCGAACGGGTCGAGTGGGTCTTTAACATGGTATTCAGCTCCTCGGCTCGCAGCCTTGCGGGCTGCTCGAGCACATCTTGAGGTGAGTTTGAAAAGTGGCCCGGCGTGCGGATACCGAAGACTTCCTCGCGTGCCGCTGCCTACCGATTTCGGCAAGGTCCGTGCATGGCCCTTTCTGGCTCGCCGGCAGCCGACGATTGGAGGCTATGTCACGTCGGCGTCACGCAGAACGGCTCGTCTCCTCGGCCGTATCGTTGGGCGGCCTGGGACGCGCACGGTCGGAAGACTAAGGCATTGTGCCAGTCCTCGGGTCGGCTGGAGCACACGGACAGAACAGGCCGAAGGTGCTCAGATGACCAAGATGGATCGCGGAGGTCGCTTCTGACGACGCAACTCCGCGGATGAGGGCACGGGCGATGCAGCCGGCGAGACTGTCTCGCCGTTCAACGTGCGCCAGCTCCAGGCCGTGTTCAGCGGAGCGCAGAGGAAGCACCCGAGGCTCGACAGGCAGTGACCGCTGTCGCACGGGTGCTCGGCGCCGCGTTGGGTATCGTTGTCGCAGGGCATGCGCACGAGGAGGTCGGCACAATCCCCAGCTTGAGTCATGAGCGCCGGGATGCCCTCCCTTGAAGCAGCACGCGCTTGATGCCCGCCATCTGTGAGAAACGCCGTAAGCCCGAACGCGATGGCGAGGAAAAGGATAAACCCGCGCCGCAAGGCGGTCGCCCAATTATGCGACCTTCTGAACGCCTTGACCATTGTCACGCCGGCGGCCACCACGGCTCATCCTTCGGTTTGCTTGAATGTAGAAACTGGGGGCAAATCTAGCGCAGATCCAGAATGATCACTTTGCGCTGCATCAAACACGTAGGGATCAATGCTTGCGAGGCCGCTCACCGAAACGACCTGCGCGCCAATCTCCGCAAATGAGTGTGCTGCTCGCGCGGAGAAGCGCGCTCGACTAGATAGAATTTACCCGTGGGCTGACTGTCCGGCGCGCTATTTCGTGTTCCTGATCATTCGCCGCAGCACGTCGTCGCGACGCCAGAAGTGATGCCACAGAGCAGCGAGGGCGTGAGTGGTCGCAACGACCAGAAGCATCCAGCTCAGCAGGCTGTGCAGGGAAGCGATGCGGAACGTCACGTACATAGCGATCGTGCCTGTGATCGGCAGTGCGAGCAATAGGCCGTAGAGCACCGCATGAGTGACCCCTGCGATCATGCGCTCAAGCACCGACATGCCCTGGATCGGAGGTGGTCGGCCATATGTGAAGCGCAGAATAAGTTGACTGAGCGCCAGCGCCATAATCAGCCATCCGCTCCAGGCGTGAACCTGATGCAGGAAAAGGTCGAAGGGTTTAGGTTTCAAGAAAAGGTGCGCCATGTGCGTGCGTTGGATCGCCCAGGCCGTGGGGACCTGGATGATACACAGGATAAGGACCATCCAGTGCATCAAGCGCTGGTAGATCGAGAATGCGCCGGCCGAACGGTGCCGGCGTATCCAAATGGACAGCCGCCACGTCAACTTTCGACCTCGAAAAGGTCGCCTGCATGCGCGGCATAGTCCAGTGCGTAGCCAAGTTCACCAGCCGTCTCGGCGTGAACGTGCAAAAGCGGCTGGCCGCTGGCGATCTCGTCGCCGAGGCGGACGGCCATTTGGACGCCTGCCGCCTTCGACTCCGGCGCTCCGGCGAGCTTGGCGAGTCGGGCGATTTTGCGATTGTTGATATGGACGACGCGGCCGGCGCGCGACGCGATCAACGGATGAACCTGTGCGGCCTTCGGTGGCTCACGAAGTCCGCCTTGCGCCTCGCAGATCGCCATGAACTTCGACCAGGCACGACCGTCGACCAAGGTCGCCAACGCAAGCGCTTCACCTTTCCCCTTTGCGGCCTTTCCACCGATCTCAAGCGCGGCGCCCGCCAACAGGATCGCGCGGCGTCGCAGATCGTCCGGCGCATCCGGCGCGTTTTGAAGAACCGCCAGGACGTCGAAGGCTTCTAGACCTGGGCCGATGCCGCGCCCGACGGGTTGCGAACCGTCGGTCTGGACGCAGGTCAGGGCCAGATCGAAACGGGCAGCGACGGCGCTGAGGCGACTGGCGAGCTGATCGGCGGCCGCTTCGCTGCGCACCTTGGCGGTTGCCCCAACCGGGATGTCGATAACCACATGCGTCGAGCCAGCGGCGATTTTTTTTGAAAGGACGGAAGCGACAAGCTGTCCCTCGGTATCCACGTCGAGTTCGCGTTCGATCCGGACGAAAATGTCGTCGGCGGGGCTGAGATGCACCGCCCCGCCCCAGGCGATGCATCCGCCTTCTGCTTCCACGACGCGTCGAAGGGTTTCGATGCTGAGGTCGACAGGGGCAAGCGTTTCCATTGTGTCGGCGGTGCCGGCTGGCGAGGTAATCGCGCGCGAAGACGTCTTCGGCATGACAAGGCCATTGGCGGCCACGATCGCGACGACGATCGGCGTGGTTCGATTGCCCGGCAACCCGCCGACACAGTGCTTGTCCACAACGATCGGAGCATTCCAGCTCATCCGGTCGCCGACATCGACCATGGCGCGCGTGAGGTCAACAGTCTCGCTCTCGTCGAGAGGAAGCGCGGCACTGGCGGTCAGAAAGGCGGCGAGATGGACCTCGGTATAGCGGCCTGCGACCACGTCGCTCACGATTTCGGCAAAGGCGTGCGCGTCGAGGCGATTGCCATATATGCGACGGCGCACGCTCGTCAGAGACTCCACGGCCGGAGGATGGGTCACCGTCACATTGTCATTCTCGCTAACGCCGAGGATCTGCCAGGCTGTTTCAGAAAGACCGACTTCATCCTGAGCGAGCAATGCATCTCCTTCGACCTGAAAGAGCGTTGCCTGTACCTGTCTCGCGCCGATCGAGACGAGGACCTGGGTGCGCGCGGACAGACCCTCCGAGCGGCAGACATGGCAATCGGTGCGCATCACCACCACGGCCTGGTGCTGAGTGTGCAGCCGCAGGCGCCGCACGCGTAGCGTCGGCTGAGAAGGAACCTCGGGTTCGACGTTGTTGATCGTCATAGGTCGAAAGCCTGATTCTGGCGTGAGACGACTGCGTTCCATCCAAGCTCGCGGTCGATCCGCACGCGCAGCGCTTCGGAGGCATCGTCTTCACCATGCACGATGAACACGCGGGACGGCGGCCGACGGAAGCCGGACAGCCAGCGCATCAGCTCGTTTGCGTCGGCATGCGCCGACAGCATGGACAGGTCCGCGACCTCTGCCCGAACCGGGATCCACTGGCCATGGATTTTGATCTCGCGGGAGCCCTGCATCATAGCGCGGCCCCGCGTTCCGGCTGCCTGAAAACCCGAGAAGAGAATGGTGTTGCGGCTGTCGGGGGCAAACGCCTTGAGATGGTGCAGGACCCGTCCACCGGTGGCCATGCCGCTCGCCGAAATAACGATCTTCGGGTAGGCGCTTGCGGTGATCGCCTTGGAACCCTCAACGTCGCGCGTGTAGGTGGCGATCGAGCAAATCGCATTGCATTCCTGCGGGCTCAGCCGGTGATCGGAACGATGCGCATGCAGCAAATCCGTTGCGTCGATCGCCATGGGGCTGTCGAGATAGATGGGAATCTTTCCGAGACGGCCATTCATTCTCAGCTTCCAGAGATGGTAGAGAAGTGATTGGGCTCGCCCAACCGCGAAGGCGGGGATCACAACGGTTCCGCCCCTGGCGGTCGTGCGCTCAATGACGCTTCCCAAAGCCTCTGTGGGATCGACCTGATCGTGGATGCGATTTCCGTAGGTCGACTCGATTACGACGTAGTCGGCGTTTTCGACAGCCGTGGGGTCGGGAAGAACGGGGTCATCGTAGCGGCCGAGATCGCCCGAGAAAGCGACTCGACGCCCTGCCCATTCGATTTCCGCGATAGCCGCGCCCAAGATATGCCCGGCATGGCGGAAGGTCAGTGTCGCATTGCCTGGAAGGTGAATGGGCTTGTCGAAAGGTTCGGGCGAGAAGAATTCGAGGGAGTGCTCGGCGTCGCGGATGCCGTAGAGCGCAAGCGCAGGCTTGTGCTTCGAAAAGCCCTTTCGATTGGCGTATTCGGCATCCTTTTCCTGGAGGTGGCCGCTGTCCTTCAGGATCAGCTCGGCAACGTCGCGCGTCGCCTCGGTAGAGTAGATTCGGCCGCGGAAGCCATCTCGAACGAGCTTGGGCAAATAGCCGGAATGGTCGAGGTGGGCATGCGTCAGGACGACGGCGTCGATGCTCGATGGCGTAACCGGAAGTGCTGCCCAGTTGAGTTCGCGCAGGTTCTTCAGGCCCTGGAACAGGCCGCAATCGATCAGGATGCGCTTGTCGCCATTGGTGAGGAGATGTTTCGAGCCGGTGACGGTTCCCGCACCGCCAAGCGAAGTTAGTGTGAGCATGTTGCCCTCAATCTTGTGCTTTGGACAGATCGGCAGGAGCGCCACATCCATCGATTGCGTTGCGTTCGGCCAGGGTGAGCAGTTCATCGCGCGACCAGTCCGAGAGCCGTGCGGATGCGTCGACAAGGTGCGCCCATGAGCAGCGGTTGGCGAAAAGCATGCCGGAAACATCCAGCGTGCCGCCACGACTGATATATCCATGCGCCGCGGTCCGTTTCGGGCCGCCGTCTAGCCGTCGAAGCAGGCCGACCATCGGTTCTGGGCGGGTGTGAGTGACGATAAGGCGGGGCAGATCGGGTGGGAAAAGGCTTGCAAGCTGGTCATCGCGCGCTGTGAATTCGGCCTCGAGCGGATCGCGCGGCGCCCGAAAGCGTCCAGGCTCCGAAATCGCCGTGACGACGACCCGTCGACCATGCGCTTTCAGCCGGTGGGCGGCCTTGAGAGCTTCTTCGAGTTGATAGGCGCCGATCGTGACGAGCTGGAGTGCCGCTCCATCCGGGTCGCCGTCGATATGAGCCGCACCTATGTTGACGAAGCGCTCGGCCGCCTCGGCGTCGAGACGGTGAGGCATGTCGCGCTTGGACACGATAAGGCAAGCTACTTGGCCGCGCCCGCGATAGACCGACCGCAGCGCCGCGGCAGCGCTGTTCGCATCGACGGGAAACAGCACGCGGGACGTATCCGACATCTCGCCCAACAGGGCCTCGCCAATCGTCGGATCCTGGTGTGACTGTTCGTTCTTTGCGTTCTCCCAGGTGTGCGATGTGACGACGAGCGGCACGGAGATCCAGCCCGGCGTTTTGCCCGCTTCCCGTTGGTGGCGGGAGAAGATGATCTCCTGGCGCAGGCCGCCTAGCATCTTCATCGCGAAGGCTTCGTAACTGACGATCAGATTGATGCCGCCCTTGTTGGCGAGCGCCGCACCGGCCACGGCTTCCTCATTCAGGGCCGTGATAACCGCGCCGTCGACGGCATCGGCAACGCCAGGCTCCGACTGGTTTACGCGGTGGCGAAGCCTGTCGAGCGTTGCGCCCATATGGTTCGAGCGGAGTTCATCGGGATTGCCGACCCGCGGACGAAGGCCGGGATTGGCATCGACGACCCGGACAAACCAGCGATCTATTGCATGCATGGCGCAGTCGGAGGGGTAACCTTCCTGGGACCAGTCAGGTTCGGGCAGGTGCGGCGCTGCGGGATTACGGGATGCCAGAGGATGCTTGCTTTCGGGAACGCGGCCCTGCCTCTCATGAATGGCAATCTCGGACACGGCGTCATCAATGTCGCCCGGCGGCACGAATAGAGCCCTTGCAGCGTCGTTGAAGGCTTGACGCGCCGCTTCGTCTCGCGACGGGTTGCCCGTCAGAGGAAGATTGTGCGCGGCATTTGTGCCCGCTCCGGGGAAGCCGAATCCTTTGACAGTCTCGGCGATGACATAGGGAATGGGTGCGGGATAGCGGCGGCTGGGATCGGTCGCGAAGCGCGTGAGCTGCTCTTCCGCTGAGAGGATGGCCCAAGCGAAGGCGGCGGGGTCCCGGCCATCGATCCTCATCGGCGCGAATCCGTTGAGGCTGAGATGATCGGCAAACCAATCTGCCCCGCCTTGCTGCGCGATCTGGACGCGTTCCTCGATACGGCGGCCGTTCATGATCATCACTGGAACAACGAAGCCGGAATCCTCCGAGCGCCACCAGCGCGGCGTCCAGTCCGATCCGCGCTGTTCCTCAAACGCGCCATCGCTGAGAAAGGCGACGAGGCTTTCGCCTGTCAGTGGCGCATGGACGTACTGCACTTCCGAGAACCCGAGATAGCCGCCCTCCGAGATCGCACCGGCGGTGGTTGGGCCGGCGTGGCTGCCGATCGGCACGCCCGGCCGGCCGCTCGCGTCGATAGCGTAGGAGTAGAAATCGGCTGCGAGTTGAGACAGCCCTTTCTCGCTGCGATCATAGCGCCCGAGCTGAGCTTGCGAAACGTCGCCTGTCAGCGCGTTGACTGCATCGATCGCCGCCACGCAATGCCCCTGACCCATAAGCCACGATCGGGTTGTTGCCGAAATCGCGTTGGCAACCAGATAGCCGACGAAAGCCGGGGCCATGTTGAGCGAACCGCCGGTATGGCCCTCCGGAACGGTTTTGAAGGCGTCGGCTGGCAGAGGAGCGCCGGACAAATCGACACGCCTCGCATAGGTCATGTGGACGATGGTCCACATGGCAGCCGAGGTCAGGCGGTCGGCCGCTGCGAGCAGTCGGTAGAGCCGATCAGGTTCGATCCGTCCCGACATGGCCAGCGTTTGAATGCGCTCGATGGTTTCGTCGCTATGTCGGATCTGGCCATAGCCGTCGCGCCATGCCTTGAAGAGTTCGGGAGTCGCTGCGGCCATGCTTTCGGGATCCTTTTTTGACTGCTTGTTGAGTGCGATCTATCGACAGCGCTACCGATGTCCCCCCAACCATGGCGGTGGATCGCTGGCGGGGAATGAGTCGATGCCCGCGCGCTCCACTGCATCGAGCGGCTCCGGAGGACGGCGGTGGCGGATCTGATCCGACCCTGCCGCCGTGTCCGTCCGGAGATGCGCGGCAATAAGCGGCGCAAGCTCAATACGGTTGCTGGCGTGGACAACGGAGTCGGTCGAAACGATGCGACCGCAGAGCGGGGCAAGCTGTTGATACGAATCGCCCGCGAAGATGCCATGCACGACAGCGACGTCAGGCGGAGCCAGACCTTGCAGTCGCAACTTCCTCGCCGCTTCGATAAGAGTATGGCCTGATGAGGCGATGTCATCCACGAGTACAGGCTGACGATCGTGCCAGGCGGAGAGATCGGGAAGTTCGATTTCGACGTCGCGATCGCCGTGTCGGACTTTCCTCAGGACCGCATGTGGCGCATCGATGCGCTTCGCGATGGCCGAGACCCACTGCTCGCTTTCCTCATCAGGGCCGATAAGCAGTGAGGCCTTGACCTCCGACCCTATCCAGTCGGCAAGGAGCGGGGCCGCATGAAGCGTCGCTGTCGGAATGGAATAGATCGCCGAAAGTGTTGGATGGCGATGCAAGTGCGGGTCGACGGTAATCAGGCGATCGAAGGTTGCCGATACGAGTCTTGCGAATGTGCGGGACGTGACCGCCTCGCCCGGTCGAAAGCGCCGATCTTGCCGCATATAGGCGAGGTACGGGGCGATCAGCGTTACCTCTCTGGCGCCCAGTGATCGTACGGCGTCGGCGGCGAAGACCAGCCGCAGAAAGCCTTCATCGGGGTGAGACAGGGTGCTGACCAAAATGACCGCTTTGTCGGTCACGTCGCACAGGATGCGGAGATAGCTTTCGCCGTCGGGGAAATTCCGGGTTTCGAGGTTGCCGAGCGGCCAACCGCCCTCGCTGGCGAGGCGCTGGGCAAAGGCGTCGTTTCCCGGACGGGGAAGGATCACATGGCTCGAAGCGTGGTTCGTCGTATCCATGTGGGTCATCCGTTCCTGCGGTAGCGGCGCAGGAACTGCGCGTTGATGGCGACGATGATGGTGCTGGCCGACATGAAGACCGCAGCTACGGCCGGCGTCATCAGGAAGCCGGTCCCGAAGGTGATGCCGGCGGCCATGGGGATCGCCACGGTATTGTAGGCAGTCGCCCAGATCAGATTCTGGACCATCTTACGGTAGGTCGCGCGCGAGAGACCGAGAATGGCCGCCACATCGCGCGGATCGCTTTTGACGAGGACCACATCGGCGGATTCCACGGCGACATCCGTACCAGCGCCGATGGCGACGCCGAGATCGGCCTGGACAAGAGCTGGCGCATCGTTGACGCCATCGCCCACCATCGCCACCGAAAGGCCACGCGATTGCAATTCCTTGATCTTGTCCGACTTCTGATCGGGAAGCACCTCGGCGAAATATTCGGAGATGCCGAGTTCCCTGGATACCGATTCCGCAACGCCCTTCGCATCGCCCGTCAGCATCACCGACTTTATGCCAAGGCGATTCAGTTCGGCGATGGCTTCTCTCGATTCGCTACGCACGATGTCGGCAAGCGCGAAGAGCGCGCGCGGCGCGCCATCGCGGACAAGTACAACCACCGTCTTGCCGTCTGCTTCCAGCTCCTTGAGCTTCGGATGATCGATCGGGCTGCCTTGCCGAGCGAGATGGCCGGGGCTGACGATCCGAAGCTCCTCGCCGTCAACCTTGGCGGTAATGCCTTCGCCGGTGATATTGCTGACCTCGGTGGCCTTGGGGATCGCGATGCCGCGCTTCTTGGCTTCAGCGACGATGCCATGTGCAATTGGGTGTTCCGACTGACTCTCCGCTGCGGCGGCGAACGCCAATTCCTGGCTTTCGTCGCCAGCGGACAGAAGGACAATATCGCTGACGCCGAAACGTCCTTCCGTCAGCGTCCCTGTCTTGTCGAAGACCGTTGCATCAAGATTGCGCGCGCGCTCGAAAGCGGCCCGGTCGCGGATCAACAGACCGTTGCTCGCGCTCAGCGATGTGCTGACGGCCACCACCAGGGGCACGGCGAGGCCGAGTGCATGCGGGCAGGCCACGACCATGACCGTCACCATGCGCTCCAGAGCGAACTCCAGGGGCGATCCGAGAACGATCCACCAGACGAAAAGCGTCCCGAAGCCGACGACGAGGGCGATATAGGTGAGCCAGGCGGCTGCCCGGTTGGCGAGGTCCTGGGTCTTGGAACGGGTCGCCTGCGCCTTCTTTACGAGGTCGATGACCTGAGACAGATAGGTCGCGTCCCCCGTCGCCGTCACCTTGATCGTCACGGCATTGGCGCCGTTGATCGCCCCGCCGATGGCTGGCGCGCCGACGGTCTTGGAAACAGGCCGCGATTCGCCTGTCAGCATCGCCTCGTTGAAGGCGGACGATCCCTCGATGATCTCGCCATCGACCGGCACCTTCGCGCCCGGCCGGACGATGACGCGGTCGCCGGGCTGGAGGGCGGAGATCGCTACTTCATGCGTCGAGCCGTCCGCATCGATCCGCGTCGCGCTGTCTGGAAGCAGGCGCACCAGTTCCTCCAGCGCGCGGGAAGCCCCCATGACGGAACGCATCTCCACCCAGTGGCCGAGCAGCATGATGGCGATGAGCGTCACCAATTCCCAATAGAAGGCTTCGCCGGGGAACCCGAAGGTGACCGCCGCCGAGAAGAAATAGGCGGCCGAGATCGCGAGCGCGATCAGCGTCATCATGCCGGGCTGGCCCTTGCGCAGCTCCGAGGTGAAGCCGGTCAGGAACGGCCAGCCGCCATAGACGTAGGCGATGGTCGAGAGGACGAAGAGCACGAGACCGTCGCCCGGAAACGACAATAGCTCGGTCAGGCCGAGCCAATGGCGGATCATCGGAGACAGAAGCAGGACGGGCGGCGTGAGAATGAGCGAAACCCAGAAGCGGCGGCGAAAGTCGGCGACCATCTCCGCATGATCGTGTCCGCCGTGCCCGGTATGTTCGGCATGGGTTGAGCCGGCTGCCGAGACGATGCTTGCGGCCGCGTGGTCGTGGTGCGGACCGTTGGCAGCCGTCCGATGATGTGCGTGGTGGTTGCCGTGTTGGCTATGCGATGAGCTCATTCGATGTTGTCCTTCACTGGCCATTGGCGATAACTCGGAATGCAGGCCATTCTTGTTCCGTGACACTGGCCAGTTCTCGGCAGGGCAGAATCTTCGGTGCAAAGGTCTTCGGTCCGACGTTCCGAATCTTTGATCCAGATTAAGTTCTTGCGGCTCGGCTGAGGCGATGGGGCCGCGCCGCCGACCGTTCTTCCCGCTTGTTCGGAAACAGGGCGCTGTGGCGAAACGCCTCTCACCCCGATGATTCAGGAGTGTCTGCCGGGTAACCTGCTTCTTCGAGAACGGCGACAAGGGCTGCCCTGTCGGCGCTCGTCTCGATCAGGACCTCGCGTTTGTCAGGATCAGTCTCGATCCGGGCCATCCCGTCGACGCTCAAAAGCGCCTTGGTCACTGATTTTGCGCAGCCGCCGCATGTCATGTTCGGGACCTGGAAGCGAAGCATAGGGACCTCCTCTGTTGTTCGCGTCCAAGGAGATTGGGGCTTCCAACGATGGTAAGGTCAACCCTTAATAAATCTTCTTGACCCTGCCATCGTTGGAAACCGCAAGCTGGATGAAGAACTGTCAAATCGAAAGGAGACGACAGATGAAGCATTCCAGCACAAACAGCGTCATCATCTATACGACACCCACTTGCCCGGACTGCCGGGCGCTCAAGACCTGGCTCAAAGAACAAGACATCACGTTCCAGGAGCGCGATCTGACCGATCCATCAGTGATGGAGGAAGCGAAAGCGCGAACCGGGGTGCGGGTCGCACCGATAACCATCGTCGGGTCGCAGATCTTCTACGGGACGTTTGCGAGCCAGAAGCCCGGACTCATGGCCGCCCTCGACTTGTCGACGCCCGCATGAGTGATATGGTCATGAACAGCAAACGAGTGGACCTGCCGCAGGCTGGAGCCAGCATCGAAGTCGCGCTAGGCCAGACGATACTCGAGGCCGCGCTTGCAAGCGGCATCGCCTATCCGCACGGCTGCCGATCCGGACGCTGCGGGTCATGTAAATCCCGCCTCAACTCCGGCGAGGTCGACCTTCGGGAGCATTCGCGTTTCGCGCTCTCCGTCGAGGAGAAAGCTGAGGGGCTGATACTCGCCTGCCGGGCAATCCCCAAAACCGACGCCACCGTTACATGGCTGGGTGGTGCGGACGAGCTGGCCGACCATCCACGTCGACGCCTCCAGTGTAGCGTTGTTGGCATTGAGGATGTCACCCACGATATCAAAATTGTCCGGGTTCGCCCGAAAGACGGTCGGCCTGCCTCCTTTACGGCCGGCCAGTTCGCGCGCGTGACATTTCCGGCCACGCCGACACGAGATTATTCGATGGCGAACCCGCCGGGCGCCGACGAGCTGGAATTTCACATTCGTCGCGTGCCGGATGGCGTGGCCTCTAACCTCATTCATTCAGTGCTCGATCTCGGGGACCCGGTCATGGTCGAGGGGCCTTTCGGCTCGTCCTTTCTGCGCGAGAAGCATGCCGGCCCAATTCTCTGTGTGGCGGGCGGATCGGGCCTCGCCCCGATCAAGTCGATCGTTGAAACCGCGCTGGCACGGGGGATGAGACAACCCATTCACGTCTATTTCGGGGTGCGGACGGAAAACGATCTGTATCTCGTCGACCACTTTGAGGGTCTCGCGTCCATCCACGGAAATCTGGCATTTACCCCTGTTCTGTCCGACCAGGCGTCGGGCACGGCTTTGCGAACCGGTTATGTCGATGCTGTGGTCGCAAAGGATCTGCCAGATCTCGACGGCTGGAAGGCATATATCGCCGGGCCGCCACCGATGGTGGAGGCCGTCATGGTGGTTGCCACCAACCGGAGGCTCCGCGTCGAGGATATGCACGCCGACGTATTCTTCACGCCCGATGAGCCGCTCGCAAGCGCTGCGGCAGGGTGAAGAACGACCGGCGTTCGGGATCGCTACAGACGATTTCCGGCGGACCGGCGGCTTGTGCGCATGAGATCGAGCGGAAGACGCCCGCCTTCAGGCGGTAACCAATGCCGGACCATCGGCCCTTGCTCCAGTATTCACCTGTCGGTCGGGATTGGTCACCGCGATAACGCGCATCCGGCTGTCGCATGGCGGACCGGCCTATGTGGTCCGCCTTCGATCATCTGATCGCGAAGAGTTTTGATCGAGCCACGCCTTCGCGATCTCCACATCCACTCCCGCGACCTCGATCAACTTATCCGGATTGAGGATTCGAAGACGCCGGTATTGAAATTGAACGATTCCCTCCTTCCGCAGGGAACTGAGGACACGGTTGACATGAACGAATGTCAGGCCCGTCGCATCGCCGATCTGTTCTTGAGTTAGGGGAAGCGCCATCTCTTCGATGCGGTTGCCGGGCCATTGCGCCCGATATCGCGTGAACAGCTCCAGCAGGAGATGGGCGACGCGCTCTCGTGCCGAGCGACGCCCGATACTCGTCAGGTGATCGAAGGCAAGATCGCGTTCGCGCGCTACAGATTGCGCGAGTCTCAAGCCGATTTCCGGGTCTTCCCGCAGGCGCGATTTCAGAACGGACATCGGAACGACGGAAACGACTACGTCCGTCAGGGCCTGCGCGCCGACGTTTGAGGGCATGTGACCGGACGAGAGCACCCCCAGCACTGCGCCTGGCAATGCGAAATGCACGATCTGTCGCCGGCCATCGGGAAGCAAGGAATATACCGCTATCCAACCGTCAAGAAGGTTGAACAAAGAACCGGTAGTGGACCCAATACCGAGGATTTCGTTGCCTGCGTCGAATTTTCGGTCGCCGGTCCTGAACCCCCGAATGAGGCGGTTTGCATCGATCGGAGGAGACACGGCGCCAAGCGAAGCAGACGTATGGGTGCCGTGACTTGAGAGCGTCAAAGCCTTCGATGATTGAGGAACAATGGCATTTTCGGCGTTTGAAGCGCCGTCTGCTGGGGGGTTGTTTGGCAGCAAGCTGCTCCAAGCGCCGTTGATCATGGCCAAATTGGCGCTTTGAAATGATCGGGCGGGCTCGGGGGAGAAAAAAGAGCGATCCAAGTTCATGTTGCACCTCCGGGGCGCGGAGCCCGTCTCGGTGGCTATCCGAACAGGCAATCAATCCTGACGTGAGGACCTGTGCGCCGACGCAGCTTTGCGCCGGGGATCAGGTGGGCGCGAACACGACAAATCTCCAGGAACCAGAGTGTTGATCCAATCTGGCGACAGGGTTTTAGCCGCGGAACGCCGCCTAGAGGATTTGATTTCGGGGTACGGGAGGGTCGCGGCCAAGAATGAACGACCGCAGGCAGGTTTGCCTTGGCGCAAATGATTTGGTGGTCCAGGAACCGATGATGGTGAGTCTGCCTTGGTAAGTGCATAGCGGTGCAAAGCACGGAGCGCAGATGGCTTTGCAGCAACTGGCGTCGGTCGGGCAGTCTTCCTGGGCCGCTGCAGAGGCCCTGAACTCGGCGTTCGCAAGCCGGATTTCGGTGCCGGACGGCGTGAAATCACCGTTATGCGCCATGGCTGGCCCGGCCTGGATCGCCAGAACGAGCATGCAGACCATCAGTGCTGCCAAATACCTGAGCATTCCTCGATTCCGCAATCGAACGGCTCGCCCTTTCAACATAGAGCGAATACCCCGATCCGGAACACATACTATATGTACAGCCACCTCAAATTGATTCAGATCAAGGTCCAGGGCGGAGGTTCGCGGCAGGGTGTCAATTCGTGTCGGGAACGCGACCAATCCGCCGGGACGAGGGTCGATGTGCTTGATCGAGGTTAAAGTGCGGCGCGCAAGGTGATGATTTCGTCACATCCAGAAACTTGTTCCAGCGGGTCACGCATGTCATCGATGGCGCTGTTGCGGGCAGATCGGAAGACCTGGGTTGCGGTTCTCGTCGCTCGCACTCGACGACGGACGATGCTGAGCCCATTCTTCGCAAAATGCGACGGAATCCTGCTGGTCGATCCGGTCACTCGCTGCCGCGACTATATGCCGAATGCCGACCGCACCAGTGAGGCGACATGCGCGATGATCGCGATCAGCAGCGCAACTAGACTCGTGTGCGGCTTCATCGCAGACGCGGACCGCGATCGGCTCGTGCTATGCGGAGTAGATGTGAGGATCGGTTCCTGCTCGTGTCCGGTCGACGATCTGGTTTGCGGATTCGAGGCGCTGCCACATGCCTAGTCCATGGGCCACAAGGGATCTGCCAAGCTCTCCTCAATAGCGCGCCGAATTGTGTCGACGGGGAGCGGCGTGTCCGTTCCCGATCAAAGCAGTGATGGCGTAGCTCCTCTGGCCACCGAAGCCCTCCACATTGATGTGCGAGAAGTCGAACCGGATCCGTCCAGGTTGGCCTTTTGGCGAACCGCGCAGGGTAGCCTCGTCGTTCCCGACACCTTAATCGAGATTAAAGACTCCCCCAGACGGCCATTGCTATCTCAACAGCAGTTGCCTCGCGGTCGGCTTACAGGCGGTGTCGCGGCACACATGCACCTGCCGAGGCCACGCGCGATACTGGAGGAGCAATATGGACCAGAACTCTGATAGGCAAACGGGCGGTAACGCTCAACGATCCAAGCTTACAGCGAGCAGCGTCGCCTTCTATGGCTTTCTCGCAATCGCCGCCTTTTACCTCATCACGGAGCATCGTGCTCACACTCTGGGCTGGTTGCCTTGGCTTCTCATTCTGGCTTGTCCGGTACTCCATATCTTCATGCATCGGAAGCATGGCGCACATGGACATAATCATCACGAAAGGCGTGCCGACCAAGATAGCCGCTGACCTCCAATGAATCAGCTTCAGATAGCGAGAGCGCAGCATGACCAACGGCACTTCGAATCGCGACATGCCAGATCCGAAACCCTTTACTCGCTGCGCGACTCGTCGTTGCACGGATACGAGCGAACGAGGGGCGACGGTGATCGACGCGGGTATCAGACAGCTTGGACCCGAACAGTGGCGCGAGCCGTTGGATTTGGCATCTCCTGAATTAAACGGCCTCGCGCCTCGTAGGAGGCTGCTGACATGGCTAGGCGACCACCTGCAATAGAGCTGCGTCACCTTAACACCTTTGTGGTCGTGGCCGAGCATGGCAGCTTCCGCAAAGCTGGGGCGGCCATCGGGCTATCGCAATCAGCGGTCAGTCGATGTATTGCTGACCTTGAGGATCAATTCGGCGCCTCGCTGTTTCACCGGCACACCTGGGGGATCTCGCTGACCCATGCAGGGCAACGGTTCCTTGGACGGGCAAGACAAATTCTCAGAAACGTTGACGACGGAGCCGAAGATATTGCTGCCATAGGGCGTTCTGAAAGCGGCTTCGTGAGGATCGGAATATTCTCATCGATTGCCTCGGGGTTTCTCGCAGAACTATTGCGTGCATATCATCGCGCGCATCCGAGGGTTCAGGTTGAACTCATCGATGGCAATCCTTCAGAGCATGTGGCGGCGATTCGCCAGTTTTCTCTTGACGTCGCCTTCCTTACCGGCACCCGCCTCTGGTCTGATTGCGACACCTCGTACTTTTGGTCTGAGCGCGTCTTTGCGGTTCTACCGGAGGATCACTCGTTAGCCGCGCGCGACGAGGTAGATTGGACCGACCTCGTTGATGAAACTTTCATCGTGAATGACGTGGCGCCCGGCCGAGAAATTCATGACTACCTGGTTCAGCGCTTGGCTGGTCTGGGGCAGCACCCCGAGATTACCGTCCATTTTGTCGGACGAGAGAACCTGCTCCCACTCGTGGCTCTGGGCCGCGGATTGACGGTCGTTAGCGAGGCGATGACTGCGGCTCAGTTCCCCGGCGTGTGCTATCGGGCAATTCTCGGGGAAATCTTGCCATTTAGCGGCGTATGGTCTCCACGTAATGACAACCCGGCCTTCCGAAGGTTGCTTAGCATGGCGCGTTCTATGGCAACGTCGTGGTCTCCGGGCTCGACAGGGTCAAACGCGGAATAGCGCGCCCTCTCCCGAGCCTGTGTAAGATGCAGGGATTGGTCGGGCGGCTCAAGAAGCCGCCCGACAGGCGTTACTTGCCACGATCGGCGAGCCATTTCTTCATCATCGCGATCTCGCCTTCCTGGGCTTTGATCACGTCTTCTGCGAGCTTGCGGACCTCAGGGTCGCGACCGTACTCGAGAACGACCTTTGCCATGTCGATAGCGCCCTGATGATGGGGAATCATGCCGCGCATGAAGTCAACATCGGCATCGCCTGAATAGTCCATCAGCATGTTCTTCTGCATGCTTTCCATGACGGCCATGTAAGCCTTGGTCGAGAGTTCGTCCGCGGCGGACATGTCCATGCCCTGCATGTTCATGCCGGGCATATTGTGTCCCTGCATAGCGCCATTGTTATCCATCTGGGTTTGAGCAAGTGCCAGGCCCACGCTGATGGCGATTGCGCCACCTATGAAAATCGGGGTTAGCCTGTTCATCGTTTCATCCTCATCAGGTCGCGGCCGCAGGATAGCCGGCTTCTTCCAGAACGCGTTCGATATCGGCGATGGTCGCCGCCGTCTCGACCTTGACCGTGCGAGCGGCGGGGTCCGGCTTGACCGTAGCGTTCGGGTCGACGGACTGGATCGCCTTTGTCACCGACTTGGCGCAGCCGCCGCAGGTCATGTTTTCGATCTTGAGCAGCATGAGAAATCTCCTTTGTTCGGCTCTCATGCTGAACAAGATGGGCCTTCCAACGATGGTAAGGTCAAGGGTCACATGCAAGGATTTATTCTATTGACCTTCCTATCGTTGGAAGCCTGATCCTCCTCCAGAATTTGATTCTTCGAATAAGAAAGGAAGAGGCGATGAATGCCCCCGTCCGCACCAATGAGATGTCTGAAGCTATATCGCTGCCGATAGAGGGCATGACCTGCGCGTCGTGCGTTGGCCGAGTCGAACGAGCCCTGAAGGCTGTTCCCGGTGTCGAGGCCGCATCGGTCAATCTGGCTACGGAACGCGCGAATGTCACCACCAGATCATATGTTGACAAGGCAATTCTGATCGAGGCGATCGAGAAGGTCGGCTATTCGGTGCCGTCCCAGGCCGCAGGGCCGACCGGCCTCGTAGAGCTGTCGATCCAAGGCATGACATGCGCGTCGTGTGTCGGGCGGGTCGAGCGCGCCTTGAAGGCTGTTTCAGGGGTTACCGAGGCAGTGGTCAATCTGGCCACGGAACGGGCCACGGTGCGCGGCGGCGCCAACACGGCTGAGTTGATCGCCGCCATCGCAGATGCTGGCTACGAAGCCGAGGTAGTGCGCGCAAATGCCGGCCCTGACCACGAGGATGCAAATGCCGAGCAAGCGGAGAGAAAGGAAGCGGAGCGGCGCGAACTGGCCCGTGATTTCACGATGGCTGCGGTGCTTACAGCTCCAGTCTTTCTCATGGAAATGGGATCCCATGTCATCCCAGGCGGTCATGCATTGATCGAATCGACAATCGGCATGCAGTGGAGCTGGTACATCCAGTTCGTGCTGACGACCCTCGTGCTCTTCGTTCCGGGCATTCGCTTCTATGACAAGGGAATTCCAGCCCTCTGGCGGATGGCGCCCGACATGAATTCACTGGTGGCGGTCGGTTCGCTTGCTGCCTACGGCTACTCCTTGGTTGCAACCTTCGCACCGGGCTTCCTCCCGCCTGGAACGATCAACGTTTATTTCGAAGCTGCGGCAGTCATAGTCACTCTCATCCTGCTTGGCCGCTTGCTGGAAGCCCGTGCCAAAGGGCGCACGTCCGAGGCGATCAAGCGGCTGGTCGGCCTTCAGGCAAAGACTGCGCGGGTTCGCAGGGATGGCAAGACGGTCGACTTGCCGATCGGTTCGGTGACTCCCGACGACATCGTTGAGGTTCGCCCCGGCGAACGCATTCCCGTCGATGGTGAAGTGGTCGAAGGTGATAGCTATGTCGATGAGTCGATGATTACCGGAGAACCTGTTCCGGTCTCGAAGGCGATCGGTAGCGTGGTCGTGGGCGGCACTGTCAACCAGAAGGGCGCCTTCGCTTTCCGGGCGACGGCGGTCGGCGGGGATACGGTTCTGTCGCAGATCATCCGTATGGTGGAGGAGGCACAGGGTTCCAAACTTCCCATCCAGGCGCTGGTCGACAAGGTAACCATGTGGTTTGTGCCAGCGGTCTTTGTGGTAGCGGCGTTCACCTTTGCTTCCTGGCTGTATTTCGGGCCGTCGCCCGCTCTCACCTTCGCGCTGGTCAACGCTGTCGCCGTCCTGATCATCGCCTGCCCCTGCGCCATGGGTCTGGCTACGCCGACGTCCATCATGGTCGGCACAGGCCGCGGTGCGGAGCTGGGGGTCCTCTTTCGCAAAGGCGAGGCGCTCCAGTTGCTGAAAGACGCCAGTGTGGTCGCCGTGGACAAGACGGGTACGCTAACCGAAGGAAAGCCGGCCTTGACCGATCTGGAACTTGCCGCAGGCTTCGACCGACCCGAGGTTCTGGGTACGGTGGCTGCTGTCGAGGCGAAATCGGAACATCCAATCGCGCGGGCGATCGTGGATGCGGCCGCTGCGGAAGGCGTTCGGATGCCGGCGGTGTCTGACTTTGAATCGGTAACAGGCTTCGGTGTGAAAGCTTTGGTCGAGGGTCGGCGCGTCGAAATCGGCGCTGATCGATACATGGTCGAGCTCGGTCATGACGTTGCGCAGTTTAGCGAGACGGCCGAACGTCTCGGTAACGAGGGTAAGTCGCCGCTCTATGCTGCGATAGAGGGAAAGATCGCGGCGATCATCGCAGTGGCCGACCCGATCAAGGAGACCACGCCCGCCGCAATCAAGGCGTTGCACGGTCTTGGCCTGAAGGTTGCGATGATCACCGGGGACAACATGCGCACCGCCAAGGCCATCGCCGCTCAACTCGGGATCGATGACGTGGCGGCGGAGGTGTTGCCGGACGGCAAGGTTGATGCGGTTCGCCGTCTCAAGGAACAATATGGCAAGGTGGCCTTCGTCGGCGACGGAATCAACGACGCCCCGGCCTTGGCGGAGGCGGATGTAGGTCTCGCCATTGGGACGGGCACGGACATAGCAATCGAAGCCGCCGACGTCGTACTGATGTCAGGCAGCCTGCAAGGCGTGCCCAACGCGATAGCGTTGTCGAAGGCGACAATCGGCAACATTCGACAGAACCTATTCTGGGCATTCGCTTACAATACGGCGCTCATCCCTGTGGCGGCGGGCGCGCTTTTCCCCGGATTCGGTATCCTTCTCTCGCCCGTGTTCGCGGCGGGCGCGATGGCCTTGTCGAGTGTGTTCGTGCTGGGCAATGCCCTGCGGCTTCGTCGCTTTCGGGCTGCTCATTAATAAAGGGTGACGCCGCCTGCCAAGGACGGTGTCCACTACGAAGGGAAATCGCTCATGAACATTGGACAAGCATCCAGAGCATCCGGCGTTTCGGCCAAGATGATCCGCTACTACGAGCAGACCGGCTTGATACCACGGGCAGATCGTACAGGGTCCGGCTATCGGGACTACTCAGATACAGACGTGCATATGCTGCGTTTCATCCGTCGCGCACGCGACCTTGGCTTCTCCGTCGCTGAGATCAACGGACTTCTGGAACTGTGGCGGGACGAGTCGCGCCAGAGTGCGGAGGTCAAGCGGTTGGCCGAGGGTCATATCGCGGAACTTGAGAGAAAGATCCAAGCCTTGCAGGAAATGGCACAAACACTGAAGATGTTGGTTAACGCCTGCCGTGGCGACCATCGCCCTCACTGTCCAATTCTTATGCGCCTGGAGACCGATGAGGAGGACGAGGATGTGTCGATTAGACCGCGCAAAGGCGCAGTCGCTGGCATTTCCGAATGAGTGCCGCTTTTGGGCGGCACTCGCTTGCGGGTTAATAGAACCGTTGCCTGACGCCGAGGGCGGTGTTGGTCCGTGCAATGGAAAACTCGGCATTCTGTGTCAGGCCAGACAATGCGCGAATGGCGTCGATCGTATCAGGAATAACGATCGCTTGATTGTCCACCATGTAGGCGTAGAAGAGCTCATCCCGCTCGGTGCGCAGCATGTCCTCCCATAGCGCGACTTCATATAGGTTGCCGAACGGCCTATGGAGGTCAGCCATCAGTTCCTTGATCGTGTTGATAGCGGTGAGGCCGTCGGCCGTTCGTACCAGAGCTATCCGGGACGACGCGCGGAATGCGTCAAGGACTTCCTCCTTCTCCGCATTTCGCGTGAGCTGCACCGACCAGTAGTGCAGATGTGCAATTGTCTCCGGCACCTTCACGGCCATGGTCACGACATCCAGATCCGGGTCGACTTTCTGGGCATCTGGACCCTGATGGCTAGGTATCTCGGGCTCGGGAACGAGCGTATTCATTATGCCGCCAAGGTGGCTTTCCCAAGGGTCCGTTGCCCGTCTCAGCAAGGTGCCGCGAGCGCGCTTCAGCAGACCTGCCTGCTTCAGAGCGGTCAGCGTTCGGACGATAGACGTGGTGTTGCACGACACGACGCGGGTCGCATCACGTCCGACCGCACTGGCGAAGGAGCTTTCGGCGACAAAGGAATGGCCTGTGACCGAATGCTTTTCGCCGCCATGGACAATGAACTTGATGCGGCGAGATTTGTAACGCTCGACGTTTGCTGCGGCGACGTGCTTCGGAGTGCAATCGACAACGATGTCGGCTTTGTCAAGGAGATGATCGAGCGTGCCAGAAACCTCAAACCCCGCGTCCTTCAGGCTGAGAACAGCTTCTTCCGAGGCACCGTACAGGGTGACGTCCTTTTGGCTGAGGGTTCGCAAACGCCAGTCGCCGACGACATCGCACACACCTGCGAGCTCCATGTCCTCTTGTCGAAGCACCGCGTCCACGACACGTTTGCCAATAACGCCGAAACCGTTCACCGCGACGCGAACAGAAGTTCTATGTGTCATTTTGCTCTACCTTTTTCGTGATCTAGCGCCGTCGCGTCCTTCAGCAATGGCGGAAGGTGGATAGGTCAGGCCGGCAATTAGGGGCGTGCTTTATCGGCCGGCGGGCCAAGAAAGCGAGGGATGAAGCCGGGGACATCCCGCATGTACCGCTCATATTCGCCGCCATGCTCCGCAATTGCCTGCCGCTCCTCAAAACGAGCGAGGCGCCAGTACATGACGACCAGGAAAGGAAACATTCCCAGGGTCAGCAGTGTGGGCCATTGCAGGAGAAAGCCGAACAGGACGAGCACGAAGCCGGCGTACTGCGGATGACGAATCCAAGCATATGGCCCGCTCGTGGCAAGTATCCGAGTGCGCTGAGCTTCATACAGCACCTTCCAGGCGGCCGAGATGAGAACGAATCCCCCGCCGATGAAGACAAAGCTCGCTATGTGGAACGGTCCGAAATGTGGATTGGAGCGCCAGCCAAAAAGTTCTTCCAGAAGATGCCCGGCATCGTGCGAGAACCAATCGATGCCGGGATAGCGCGACTGCAGCCAGCCCGAGACGAGAAATATCGTCAAGGGAAACCCGTACATCTCGGCGAATAGCGCGACGATGAAGGCGCTAAAGGCCCCGAACGATCGCCAATCGCGGGTTGTCGAGGGTTTGAAGAATGAAAATGCGAAGAAAATGAAGACCGCTGAGTTGAGAATTACCAATGACCAAAGGCCGTATGCAGGAACCTCGCTATCCATGGTGCAGTCTCCGGGGGTGATGCGTATAGATGTGGCGTCCAGGCGATTTGCTGTTGATCCCAGCATGCGCTGCCGAGCACCGTGAATCTTTGATGTGGATTAAGTTCTGGCTCGGCCCCAAAGCTCCCGTCCGTGATCTCGTATGCGTGGGCACGCGCTGCTGGTGGTCAAGAGTTCGAGACAGAAGTTGCACGCCCTTCGGAACCGACCAGCGTTTCGAGAGTTCAGTACCCATACCATGTAGGGGTATTGGCATGTGCGACAAAGACAGGAGCAGTATTCTGACCTCTCTTAACCGAATTGCCGGACAGGTCCGCGGCGTCGGTCAGATGGTGGAGGATGAGCGCTATTGCATCGAAATCCTTCATCAGCTTCATGCAGTAAAAGCCGCTCTCTCGAAGGTCGAAACTCAAGTGCTGAAGGCCCATGCGGCTTTTTGCGTTGAAGAAGCGATCATCTCGGGCAATGCGGAGGTTCAGCGACGAAAGTTTGATGAATTGGTCGACGTTTTCGCGAAGGCCAAGCTCTAGGCGTGCAAGCGATGTACGGGTTCGGAGGTGGCGTCGCCTTAACCGCCTGTTTTAGCCGACTTGATATTCGGATTGTCATGACCGAATTCCCTGCCGCCCACTTCAGACGCCACCGCTTTCCTGCCGAGATCATCACCCATGCGGTCTGGCTGTATTTCCGATTTCCGCTCAGTTTACGCGACGTCGAAGATCTGTTGGCCGAGCGCGGCATCAACGTCTCATTCCAGACCGTCTCGGAATGGGCGGCGAAATTTGGCTTGAAGTTCGCCAATCAGCTCCGACGCCGCTCACGAGGCCAGTTTGCCGACAAGTGGCAGCTCGATGAGATGGTGGTGACGATCAAGGGAAAGAAATACTGGCTGTGGCGCGCCGTCGATGCCAACGGCTACGTTCTCGACGCCCTCTTGCAAAGCCGAAGGAACAAGGCAGCAGCCTTGCGTCTGATGCGCAAACTGCTCAAGGGTCAAGGCATCGCCCCGCGCGTGATGCTGACCGACAAGCTGCGTTCCTATTCGGCTGCGAAGGCGGATTTGATGCCGAAGGTCGAACATCGCTCGCACAAGGGATTGAACAACCAGGCTGAAAATTCCCATCTTGCTGTGCGACGACGAGAGCGGCGCATGATGCGCTTCAAGTCCGCGCGGCAATGTCAGCGTTTCGTCTCCACTCACGGCCAGATCGCCAATCTCTTCCTTCTTCACCGCAAAGACTTGACCGCCGCAGACCATCGCCAGCTTCGCACTCACGCCATCTCGACCTGGCGGGAAATCGCTTTGTCGATTGATGCGTGAAGTTCAGGTCGAAGAGACTACCGCATCCCAAACTCGGTTAAGGCGACGCCACCCATTCCGATTACCCGGAAACGAGTGTGTAACGAGTTGCTCACTGGAAATCCTCACATTGTGAAAGATTAACCGTACGACCTCTAGCCACTAGAGGCGCAAGAAAAATCTCTCAATGAAACGGATTAATTCAGCCGGAAAGCTCAAGCTGCCTTTTAGCCAACAGAGATTCAAACCTTCTACCCATCAACCAGACCTGCGGGCAGGGTCACACCGATCGTGGCCACTAACCACCGCGATGACTTCAATAGAAGACGCACCCAAAAGTGCTGCAACCTAAAACGTCATGCCATCCTACGGTTAGATCTTAGGCCTCACCGCTTGGTAGAGGGTACCAATGCCGTCCCTTCCAACGGACATGACGTCATATGAAGCGCTAGGGCTGTCTCCCATGCCCAATGACCCCACAGGCATGCCCGGCACGGCGAGGCCCGCAAGATCGGGCCTCTCCGCGAGCAGTCTCGTCACCGCCTCTAGCGGCACATGACCCTCCAGGTAGTAGCCTGCGACCACGGCCGTGTGGCAGCCACGGAGGTCGGTCGGGACATTGAAACGGTCCTTCACGACCTCGATGTCGACTACCTCTTCGGCCTTCACCACAAACCCAGCATTTGTCATTGCCGCAGCCCACGCGTAACAACAGCCGCAGTTGGGGTCCTTATACACGATCATGCCTTCACCTGCCGCCAGCGCCGTTCCAGTGACGGGCAACGCTGCGACAGCGACCAGGGTGCAAAGGAATTTTCTTCGATTCATCGTCGTTCTCCTTCTCAAAAAGCTTCTGCCGTTACGGAAGCCGGAAACTGGCTCACCTCGCGTGCTCGCTTCAACCCGTAGCCCTTGACCAAGCCGTAGACGGCGGGAATCACGATCAACGTCAGCAACGTCGATGATACCATGCCGCCGATCATCGGCACGGCGATCCGCTGCATGATTTCCGACCCCGCTCCCGTGCTCCAGAGGATAGGCACGAGACCCGCCATGATCGCCACGACGGTCATCATCTTCGGTCTAACACGCTCGACCGCCCCGATCATGATCGCCCTGTCGAGGTCTTCCTTTTCGAATGCCCTGCCCTCGGCCTTGGATTTGGCCTTCTCGTCCCTGAGCGCGTGGTCGAGATAGATCAGCATGATCACACCGGTTTCGGCCGCCACGCCTGCAAGCGCGATGAACCCGACCGCGACGGCGACGGAAGCGTTGAAGCCCAGCCACCACATCATCCAGATGCCGCCGACCAAAGCGAACGGCAGAGACAGCATGACGATCAGTGTTTCGGTCAATGCCTTAAAGTTCAGGTAGAGCAACAGGAAGATCAGCGCCAGCGTCAGCGGGACGACGATCATTAGCCGGTCCTTTGCCCGTTCCAGATATTCGAATTGCCCGCTCCATGCGACGGAATAGCCCGTGGGCATCTCGACGCTCGCCGCGACGGCTTCTTGGGCTTCGGCAACGTAGCCCCCAAGGTCGCGGTTGGCGATGTCTACGAAGATATAGACGGCGAGCTGGCCGTTCTCCGTCCTTATGGTCGTGGCACCGCGCGTGAGCTTGACTTCGGCGACCTCGCCCAACGGAACCGTGCCGCCACCGGGCAATGATACCTGGACGTCCCTCGCGATGGACTGGGGATCGCTTCGGAAAGCCCTTGGGTAACGGATGGCGACGCCGTACCGCTCTCTGCCCTCCACCGTCGAGGTCACGACCTCGGACCCCAGGGCCATTCCGATGACATCCTGGACATCGTCGATCGAAAGCCCATAGCGCCCGAGCGCCATGCGATCAGGGATGATATCGAGATAGTATCCACCGATGACGCGCTCGGCGTAGGCACTCGACGTTCCCGGCACCGCCTTGAGAACGGTCTCTATATCGCGAGCGACCTTCTCCATCTCGTTCAGGTTGGTCCCGTAGACCTTGACGCCGACGGGCGTGCGTATTCCGGTCGAAAGCATGTCGATGCGGGCGCGGATGGGCATCGTCCAGGCGTTGGAGACACCGGGAAACTGAAGTGCCGCGTCCATCTCCTGTTTCAGACTGTCAGACGTGACGCCCGGCCGCCATTCGGACTTGGGTTTCAGGGTGATGATGGTCTCAAACATTTCCGTCGGAGCCGGATCGGTTGCCGTCAACGCCCTACCCGCCTTGCCGAACACCGACTCGACCTCGGGGAAAGATTTGATGATGCGATCCTGCGTTTGCATGAGCTCCGCCGCTTTTGTCACCGAGAGGCCGGGTAGCGTTGTCGGCATGTACATCAGCGTGCCCTCGTCGAGATCAGGCATGAACTCACTCCCGATATGCTGCACGGGCCAGACGGTCACCCCGAGGATCACGATGGCTACCAGGATTGTCAGGCTCTTGGCCTTAAGGACGCCCGCGATGACCGGACGGTATATCCAGATCAGCAGTCTGTTCAGCGGATTCTTGTGTTCTGGGACAATGCGGCCGCGGACGAACAGGATCATCAGTGCCGGAACAAGTGTGATGGACAGCAGCGCTGCCGCCGCCATCGCGAAGGTCTTGGTGAAGGCGAGCGGTCCGAACAGGCGGCCCTCTTGCGATTCAAGCGTAAAAATCGGCAGGAACGACACCGTGATGATCAGCAGGCTGAAGAAAAGCGCCGGGCCGACCTCGCTTGCCGCCTCGATCAGCACTTCGGCTCGAGGCTTGTCAGGAGGCGCGCGTTCCAGATGCTTGTGGGCGTTCTCGATCATGACGATGGCCGCGTCGATCATCGCACCGATAGCGATAGCTATCCCGCCGAGGCTCATGATGTTCGCTCCCAGACCTAGCGCCCGCATGGCCATGAAGGCGATGAGAATGCCGATCGGCAGCATGATGATGGCCACGAGCGCGCTTCGGATATGCAAAAGGAAGGCGATAGTCACCAGTGCAACCACGATCGATTCCTCGATCAACGTGACTTTCAAGGTCTCGATTGCCGCTTCGATGAGTTTCGAACGATCATAGACGGGCAGGATTTCGGTACCAGCCGGAAGACTGCTCTGCACCGCCGCCAAGCTTTCCTTCGCATTTTCGATGACGGTCAGCGCATTCGCGCCGTCGCGCTGGAGGACGATTCCGCTCGCGACTTCGCCGTCTCCGTTCAGCTCTGTGATCCCGCGCCGCTCGTCCGGGACCAATTCCACTCTCGCAACGTCGGACAGACGCAGCGGAACGCCCGCACTGGTGTTCAGGACAATGCTCTCGATGTCCCTGATGCCCTGCAGGTAGCCCTTGCCACGCACCATGAACTCAAATTCGGAAAGTTCGATCGTGCGCCCGCCGACATCGCGGTTGCTGGAGCGCACGGCATCGGCGATATCCGAAAGCGAGACATTCTGGGCCCTTAGCCGGGCTGGATCAACGACGATGGAATATTGCTTGACGAAGCCGCCGACGCTGGCCACCTCCGCCACTCCCTCGGACTTGGAGACGGCGAAGCGTACTACCCAGTCCTGAAGTGAACGCAGCTCCGCGAGCGACAGCTCCTTGGCGACCAAGGCATACTGGTAGACCCAGCCCACGCCCGTGGCATCCGGGCCGAGACTTGGCGACACGCCGTCAGGCAGCCGGTTTGCGGCCGCGTTCAAGTATTCGAGCACGCGGCTGCGCGCCCAGTAGGGATCGGTTCCGTCCTCGAAGATCACATAGACGAAAGACACGCCGAAGAACGAGAACCCCCGCACGACCTTCGATTTGGGCACTGTCAGCATCGAGGTCGTCAACGGATACGTAACCTGGTCCTCGACGACCTGCGGAGCCTGGCCCGGATAGTCAGTGAAGACGATGACCTGTACGTCGGAGAGATCGGGAATGGCGTCCAGCGGAAGCGTGCGCAGCGCATAGACACCACCCGCGATGGACAGCGCCGCGCCGACGAAAATGAGGACAATGTTGCGGGCCGACCAGGCGATGACGTTGGCAATCATGGCTTCGCCTCGTCGTCAACGGTCAGGGCGCTGAGCGCGGCGTTCAGGTTGCTTTCCGCATCGAGAAGGAAGTTGGCGGACACAACCACGCGGTCACCCGAGACGACACCCTTGGTTATCTGCGTCACGTCTTCACCTCGAACACCGAGAGCGACATCGACAGGCTCGAACCTGCCCTCGCCCTTGTCGAGGAAGACGATCTGGCGATCGCCCGTGTCGATGACTGAACTGTTGGGGACCGCAACGACCGGGTTTCCCGCTCCCGCTTCAATCTCCACCTCCGCATACATGTTGGCCATCAGCTGCCCCTCGGGATTAGGAAGCTCAATCCGGATCTTTGTCGTGCGGGTCTGCATCTGCACCTCGGGATAGATGAGGTCGACCGTTCCCCGGAAGATCGTGCCGGATACGTTTCGGACGCTGACGGAAACGTTGGCACCCATACGAACGGAGCCCAGTTCGTATTCGGGGACGTCGGCGATCACCCAGACCTTCGATACGTCAGCGATGCGGAAGAGAATGTCTCCAGCCTCGGCCATCATGCCGCTGACCGCCATGCGCTCCAACACGACGCCGTCCCTTGGCGAGGTGTAGGCAATGCTTTGTGGGACCTTTCGCTCAGTCGCAATGCTGGCGATCGTCGCCGAGGGCACCCCAAGGTTCTTCAGGCGGAGCGCAGAGCCAGATTCCGGCCCGGGCTTGCCGCCATTGCGCATCTCCGTCGCATATTCGGCCCCGGCGGTGGCGATCTCCTTCGAATAGAAGTGAAAGAGATTCTCGCCCTTTGTGATCCTGTCTCCTGTCGTGACGTCCGCGACGTCTTCGACAAAGGCGTCGGCCCGCATGGAAACGATGCTGACCATGCGCTCGTCGAGTGCGACGGTTCCGGGTACTCGGATTTTCCGGCTGACGTTCATCCTTTCAGCGAGCGCGGTCTTCACCCCCGTCCGCTGGAGTTTGCCCAGCGTCACTTTGACGGTGGAACTGTCGCTGACTTCGCCGTCATAGACAGGGAGATAGTCCATCCCCATCGAATCCTTCTTCGGCACCTTGGACGTGTCGGGAAGGCCCATGGGGTTGCGGTAGTACAGGACCTTCCGTTCCGGTGTGACTGATGACGTGTCGGCCGCAGGCAGGACCGCCCCGCTCGCGCCGAGGCTGATGTCCTCGCTTGCCCGGACAGGTGTGAATGGCCGCCCGTCATCCGTGTTCGTCGGTTTGGCAGAGTATTCGGCCATACCGTCCGGGTGACGGTAGTAGATCACCGCTCCCGTTCCTTCGTGTCGCGGTTCAGCCTCGGTGGCCATCCCGGTGCCTTCAACGTATCGCCGCAGGTACGCACCGACATCGTTCTTTCCCGCCCAATAGCCTCCCCCGCCGACGATCGCGGCGAGGGAGAGCGTGACAATGATGCGCGAGGTGCTCACGGGACAGCCTTGAAGACGACTTCGCCTTTGACCGTCTCAGGCTCGCCCTGAACCTTGGCGGCGACCTGGAACCGCCATCCGCCTTCCATGGAAAGGTTTGTCGTGAAGGCGTAGACGCCCGGCTCGGTGGAGGGTGAGGGTTCCACGGTGGTGGTCATCATCTCCATGCCGTCGGGAGCCATGTCCATCCGCGTTGTGAAGATGACGGCGTCGGGGACTGCCTTGCCCGTCCGCTTGTCGATCAGCCGTACCGACACGGTCGAGCCTCGTCCCTGTTTGATGTCCGTGTTCACGGCTTGGAATTCGTAGTCCTGCGCTCCGGCGAAGGAAGCGGTGGCGGTGCTGAACAGCATCGCGCCAGCGAGGAGCGCGGTCCTCGCGTTGAAGGTGGTATTTTCCATGATTCAATGTCTCATCCGGACGGGTCCGTGACCGCGTCCTCAGTCAAAATGGATCGCCGTCGGTACCGCACGGACGCAAGACCTGCGACCGCGCCGATCGACGACGTGTTCACTGACGTGGGATCAGACTCGCGGAGGACGTACTGGCGGATCGACCAGTGAGGAGGCAAGCTCCGCATGAAGGGCAATGAGGAACCGATGGGCGACCCAACCGAGATTCAACGACCAGGAATGCGGGTTAGCCACCTGGCCGACGATCACCGTCGTACACACCAAGGCCAGAGGACATGACTTGCCGCTGCAGTCGGGCTTGGCCGGCATTTCGTCAGGGCAACACGGCATGTCGCCTGACATCTCCATGCCGGACATGCCGTGCATCGCGGGTCCGGAGGCCGCCATTACGCTGTCCGCCGCCCCGATGCTCAAGGGACCGACCACAATCCCCAGCAGGGCGGTCACGAACAGCAGTCGATGGATGACCTTCATGAACCTCACCCGCATAGTCTGGCACGAAGACATCGGGGTTGGAAGAGGTCTCACGGAAAAGTGCGTTATCGACAGCGACGCACTTCGCGCCTGCTCCGGTTACGTGTCGATCTGCAGCCATGTAAGTTCACGAGACAGTCGGGATTCGGCAGGTTGCAACTTTCTCGCCTGGTTTGGATTTCACAGCTGTTATGGAGGATTGTCGTGCGTGACCAACATTTGCAGATTATCGAGGCGCTCGGAGTAGCGAAGGAATTCGACGCGTCCGCGGAAGCCGAGCGCAGAACGGCCTTCCTCGCGGATTACATGCAAGCCTCGTCGTGCGGAGCGCTCGTCCTTGGCATCAGCGGGGGAGTGGATTCGCTCACCGCGGGACTGCTTGCCCAGACTGCGGTGAACCGCCTCCGGGGCAGAGGGCATAAGGCGGAGTTCATCGCGGTCAGACTGCCTTATGGCACGCAGGCCGACGAGGCCGACGCTCAGAGAGGGCTCGCGTCCATCGGCCCCGACCGCGTAGTCACCATCGACATAAAGCCCGCAGCCGACGCGATGATGGCCGAGGTCTGCGGGGACGCAGGCGACCTGTTCGAAACCGTTCGGCTGGACTTCCACCTTGGCAACATCAAGGCGCGCCAGCGGATGATCGCCCAGTACGCGCTCGCCGGCGCGGTTCGTGGCCTGGTGATCGGGACTGACCATGCGGCGGAGGCATTGATGGGCTTCTTCACGAAATTCGGCGACGGCGCTGCGGACGTCCTGCCGCTTTCCGGACTGACCAAGCGGCGCGTGCGGGCGCTCGCCGAATATCTCGGAGCGCCGAGGGACCTGGTGTTCAAGGTGCCGACCGCCGATCTGGAGTCCGACGCTCCGCTGCGGCCCGATGAAGACGTCTACGGGGTCACGTATGATGACATCGACGACTTCCTGGAAGGAAAGCCGATCGGAGAACCCGCGTTTCAGCGCATCCTCGCGACGCACGTCGCGACGGCCCACAAGCGCGCCCTGCCACTCTCGCCGCAATGACAGGAATGGCCCTTAGGCCCCGTTACCGTGCTGACGTACCGTCGCCCACCTCGGCGGTTCCGCTTTGCGTGGTCTGCAGGACCAACAGAAGGGCCACGCCTGAAGAAATCCAGACATCGGCCGGATTGAACACGAACGGCTCCCATTCACCAAAGCGGAGGCTCAGGAAGTCAGTCACGGCGCCCCTCATGCTGCGGTCGATCAGGTTTCCGAGCGCGCCAGCCAGGATCATCGACAGGGCTGCCCGTTGCCAGCCGCGCGAACGATACGCCCATATAGCGATGACAAGTGTTATAATGCCCGTAACCCCGATCAGGACTGCTTTGCCGATTTCGCCGTCGACTGCGAACATGCTGAACGACACGCCTTTGTTGAAGGTCAGTCGCAACGGTACCAAAGGCAGAAAGTCCGTGGGGGGGCCGTAAGGTTCAAGGCTCGCCCGCGCCCACGCCTTCGCTCCCAGGTCAAGTGCCGCGCCGACCAGGACCACGGCAATTGAAGCAACCGCCCTCATCTGTCCCTCGCCGCAGAGAGGTCCTGTCTTGCGTCCCGGATGATCGACCACGCCGATTGAAGGAAGAGGCCTGCAACTGCGAACGCGACCACGAGGTCAGGCCATTGTGTTCCCGTCCACCAGACCAAGCCCGCGGCGGCCACGACCGCGAGATTGCCGATCGCGTCGTTTCGCGAAAACAACCACACCGCCCGCATGTTCGCGTCGCCCTTGCGGTGCGGGATGAGCACCACGGCCGCCAGAACGTTGACGACGAAGGCGACAAGCGCGAAGCCGCCCATGAGCACGGATTCCGGCTGATGCTCGATAAACACCCTGTAGATGGTGGACGCGACGACGCCAAGTCCGAGCAGGCCGAGGAAAACACCCTGTAGAAGAGCCGCCTTGGCGCGAGCGGCGAGGCCCCATCCGACCGCGACCAGCCCCAGGAATGAGATCATGCCGTCCCCCAGGAAGTCGAGGGCGTCCGCCTGTAGCGCCTGGGAGCCGGCGAGGAAGCTTCCGACGATCTCAACGACTCCGTAGCCAACGTTCAGCAGCACGACGATCCAGAGCGCCCTCTTATATGCCGGGGTGACATGCGACAGGTCCGGAATCCTGTCGTCGTCATCGCCGTCTGCCGTGTCGCTGGATGGGCCGATGCGGTCAAGCTGATAACCCAGACCCGTGATGGCGCTTTCCAGCAGAGGCAGGCGGTTCGCCGGCTCGTCAACTTGCAGTGTCATAATCTGCGATGCGATCGATACCTTCACGTCGGCCACGCCTTCGACCTTGCGCGCGGCCCCCTCGATCTTGGCGGCGCAGGAGGAACAATCCATCCCCGTCACCTGATAGCGGATCGTGTCGGTTGCAGCTGCTGCCATTTCGTCGGTCCTCGATATTCGAATTCGACCATGGTACTACCTGTAGTGACTACAGGAGCAAGACGAAAAATGCAGATCGGCGACTTATCCGAGAAATCGGGCGTGAACATAGAGACTATTCGCTATTACGAGCGCATCGGGGTCCTCCCAATCCCAGCCAGGATGTCCAACGGCCGTCGCACCTATGGCGAAGCAGACGCGCAACGACTGTGCTTTATCCGGAATGCCCGGGAACTTGGTTTGGATCTGGCATCGGTGCGCGTTCTTCTGGCTCTCCAGGAACAACCGGAAGCATCGTGTGAGGATGCAAGCCGCATCGCCCAAAGCCAACTCGACGCCGTGGAAGATCGTATCGCCCGTCTTACGAACCTGAAAACGGAACTGCGGCGGATGATAGCCGAATGCCGTCTCGGTCAGGTGGCCGATTGCCGGATCATCGACGCCATGGCGGGAGGAAGACCCTGAGGCTGACATCAAAACTGTGTTGGCAGACTTCAACCGACAGTTCCGGCGGACGAGGCCCGGCAAGTGGATGTTGCCCAGCGTCTCGGTGTCGCGCAGCCGACTGTCGCAAAGCGTCGGCCAGTGTTTTAAGCGGCCCGTCATTGTTGTTGGAACTGGACATTGAGGAGCACGGCCTTCGAGGAGAAACTCACGCAATCTCGGTACCAGACGCAGTCGCACAAAGACAGGCCGTCGGCGTGGTTGGGCTGCTTGCGTGGCTCAACTGAGGATCAGGCTCGCCATTTGCAGCTCAACCGGCTGATCGGCACATCAAATCTTCAACGCCTCGACAATAACCTTGAAGGCTGGCGAGTTCTGCCGTCTGCCGGGATAGAACAGATAAGCATGGACGGCTGTTGGCATCGAACGCCTTGAACGGATATGAACCTACGATCCGCTTTGCCAATTGAGCTAAGTATTTGATTAAAAATTAAATCTGCAATGCAGAGCGCAACGTGGCCTATCTCGAGAAGCGGATGAGCCGACGGCGGATTTCGCCTGATGGCAAGCGGCACCGGGGGTGATTTGCTAAGCGACTAAGGCCGGAATGCAAATGCTCGAACTGCACATGGCCACCATCGGCGAACTGATCAATCACCCACAGCACACCGTGCATTTCAAGCCTCTCGGCAATCGCAAGCTCTCGAAGCACTCCATCACCCGTAAGCAGTCCCCAACCCCGAGTTTGCGCTAGCACGAATGCAAACGTGTCAGGAGCAGAGAGGCGAGCGTGGGCACGGTTGACCTCGGTGGCCCTGCGAACCTCAGCAGACGTCAGAGGTTCTACCCTTAAGCCGAGTCGCACAAGCGTCTGTCCGATTTCGCCGACCAATTCCCGTTCATATAGCAGGTCAGGGACGGCGAACTCGAACGGCAAAAGAAACATGAACTCGAGAAGGCCGGCCCTTTCCAGGTCAATTAAGACTGAGGTATCGGATATCAGAATCGCCATGCGTCAGACTGCCGTCTGGTCCAGGCGTTTGTCGAGTTCGCGAACGGAAATATCGAGCATTTCAGCGGCACGGGACTCGCCCAATATGCCCTCAACCAAAGCACGATAGCATAAACGCTCGAACCTTTTGGGTTCCTCAAGTTCGGGAGCCATGCTCTCTGGCTCTTCGTAAGGATAGTGCCGCCACCCTCTCTCTTCGAAAACTTTGAATAGTCGTGAACATGCCGCCTGACTGATAATTCCCAGATCTTTGCACCGATAAGCGAGTGCCTGAACACTTACCCCGAACCTTTTCTTTAGCGCGACAAGCTCGCCAACACTTATAGACGATCGATGAGCACCGGCTTCTGCTCGCAAGACGTCGGCTGGCATCAGAAAAGCACCAGCGAATCGATGAGCTGCTTTTTCCACGTCGACTCCCTCGGCTGGTGCAATCACCATATGTCCAAGTTCGTGTGCCAGGTTGAACCGCTTACGCTCTGACCACGTTCCCCGCTTGATAACAATTACCCGAGCGGCGTCGCGGTCCTTGCGACGAACCCTCGCCGCTAAACCGTCGACGTCGTTCAAGTCCATCGAGAGGACCTTTATTCCTCGTTCCTCCAATAGCTCGGCTAGCTGCGGGATAGGGTCGTTTCCAAGTCCCCAATCATCACGGACCGAGCGTGCTGCATCTTCCGCATCGCGAATGTCTGAAACTGGATATGGCGCGCTTCGCGGTTGCTCCCATTCGACACTGCGCAAGTGAAGAAGATCCTCGATCACAAGATATCGCTCGAGCATATGGATGGCTCGCGCCTGGACTGCAGCTTCCTCTTTGGAAGACGTTCCGAGCTTTTTTCTGAAGTCCACGCCTTCTAGGGATAGCTGATCTTCACTTAGAAGGAATTCCTCGGACACACCCAAGGCTTTGGCCAAAGCTATCAAGGCTTTGGAGCCGGGCATATCTTCATTTCGCTCATACTTGCCAATCGCCTGCGCTGACACCACGCCATTCATTGCATCCGCTAATGCCCTCAATGACAGCCCAGCCGCTTGCCGAGCGACCTTCAATTTGTTGCCGATCATATCGATCTCCTAGATTTCAGTTTACAAAATAGCCCATAATTGCATTTTTGTAAACCTTCCCTCTTGAAATGAGCGGTCAGATGCCTTCTCTTTTCTGAGAAAGATCAACCACCGATTCCTGCACAACTCGGATCTTCACGGCATACATCGAACTACAGAGCTTCTTCGCAAAGAGATCACCCTCGATCTAGGAACTGATTCATGAAAAAGGACCGGTTTACACGCAAGGCGCACCCGAGACAGCTGTCGTCAGGCTACGTCATCTCGGTCCGTGAGACTCTCGTTCGCCGTCAGGCTACCGATGCGAATGAGAAAACAAGCTACTTCCATCCTTGCCGAATGTGCGGTGCAACGATCCTGACAAGGCGCTTGCCCAACGGCGGTTGGGCGCACTTCGAAGGAAGGGACGGGCTAAGCAGGGTGAAGCACCCATGTCAAACCCGTGGTGCCGGACTGAGCCGGCGGCGTGACCCTTTCACGTTGGAGCTTTTCCCAGTCCAACCGACCGATGGGTCGGCTTCGTCGCAAGACAGCCGCAGCATGAGATGAACACATCGATTTCCCCTCCAAACCACATTTTTGAGGTAACAGGCCGATGAGCATTGCCGACACGTTCAAGCAGTTTCTCAGCAATATTGCGGTAGACAATGACGATACCATTAGCCTTCGCTACGGCGAGGTTACGGCCGCACTAAACAAAAAATTCCGCGACACCGACTCGAAAGTTTCGAACTCTCTGCAAGTTGGCTCATACGGCAGGTGGACCGCAATCAAGGGCATTTCTGACCTCGACATGCTGTATATTATGCCCGCCGGGAAATGGGATAGTTACAAGGACGGCGGGCAATCTCGTCTTCTCGATGACACCAAAAATGCGATCAAGAGCCGCTACCCGAACACAACTGTTCTCAAGGATCGCCTTGTCATCCAGGTGCTCTACCGAGACTTTCATATTGAAGTCCAACCGGTTTTTGAACAGGCGGACGGAAGCTTCAAATACCCTGACACCTATGATGGTGGGTCATGGAAAATTACGAAGCCCCGCGAAGAGATCGCCGCCATGAAAGAGGCGAACGTACAGAAGAACAAGAACCTGCGTCGCCTCTGCAAGATGGCTCGAGCTTGGAAGAACAAACATGGCCTTGCGATGGGTGGGCTGCTGATCGACACACTGACCTATAATTTCCTAAAATCAACGAATGAATATGATGAAAAGAGCTACCTCTACTACGATTACATGAGCCGCGATTTCTTCAAATTCCTCTCAGAACGTCCTGATCAAGACTATTACGCCGCTCTTGGGAGCGGCCAGCGTGTCAAGGTGAAGAAGAAATTTCAGAGGAAGGCAAAAAAGGCCTACGAACTGGCTTTGGACGCCATCGCTGCCGCGGGCTCGACTACCGAGAATGAAAAGTGGCGCAAAATTTATGGTCGCGGTTTCCCTGCTGCAGAACAGGCGGCGCAAAAGGCAGCCTTTGCCTCTTCTTCGTGGAGAAACACCGAGGAGTTTATCGACAACAGGTATCCGGTCGATATACGCAATAGCATCACCCTAGATTGTGAGGTCTCGCAAAATGGGTTCCGAGAACGGTTCCTAAGAGAGATGTTACGGCTGAACCTGCCGCTCAAGACGGCCAAGACGCTGACATTCAGCGTTGTTGATCACGACGTCCAGGGCGACTTCAACCTTTATTGGAAGGTGCTGAATCGCGGCGAGGAGGCACGCCGTAGGGACTGCATCCGTGGACAAATTGACGGAGATCGAGGCAACATGAGACGAACCGAGCACACCAATTTCAGGGGAGATCATATCGTTGAATGCTACGCCGTCCAAAACGGCGTTGTTGTTGCGACCGATCGCATCCATGTTCCTATCCAAGGCAGTCAGGTAAGCGCTGATGCAGCTTGAACAGCAACCAGATCGGGACGACTTCTCGCCGCTTGAGGACCAGATCCGCGAGTGCTTTGGCCGTGTCGTCTACACCCACAAGACTCACGAAAAGATGGCCGACCGCTGCTCAGCGACGCTGCAGCGATATAAGCTCTGTCAGATTGGCGTGTCCGTTCTGACCACGTCCGGGGCGTTGTCCGTGGTGTTTCTCGACCAGTTTTGGCTGAAGCTTGCCACAGCATTTCTGTCGATCGTCGGCCTGTGGGCTTCCGGCTACATGAAGGGTTTTGACCCAGGCGGTACCGCACAAAAGCACAGGGACGCCGCCGCCAATTTATGGCCGATACGGGAATCATATCTGTCTCTGCTGGCCGATCTTCGAATGGGAGGGATCCCATCGGAAGAGGTGTTAAAGCGCCGGGATGAACTACAGAAGAAGCTGGCTGCAATTTATCTAGGGGCGCCACAAACTACCGCCAAAGCCTATGCCGATGCACAAAGAGCTTTGCAGAAGAATGAAGACTATACTTTTCGCGACGAAGAAATCGATAAATTTGTGCCGAAATCGCTTCGAAAGAAGTAGCGCTTCATATTCGAATACACCTTTTTTAAAACACAGCTGTTCGTTTCCACGCAAAACTGAGTCTGTAAGCAGTGAACTCCTCGGGCTATCCATGGTACTGCGCAGAGTATGCCACGGTCGCAGTGGCTCGATGCGGGCATAGGCGCACGTGCTCCAGACGTCTGAGTTGACAATATAAAACGGCTGGAAAGGGAGCGGCGAAAACTACCTTTCTGCCTTTCAGCGCGCACTAAATCCGAGCCTCGGGATCTTCCGCAGAACTTCCTCCTAACAATTGCCGTTTCCGAGCCACTAAGCGATTGCTCTACCGGCATGATCGGTTAGTAAATGAGATAGAGGGGAGAGCAAAAATCGGCGAGACCCTATATGTATTCCCTTGAGAAGATTCAATTTTTAGAAATTGCCCGAGGAAACTTGGATCTCAAGTCAGCCCCCAGAAGGGAGCTGACCCAGCTCATTTCTCAGGCTCAACTTGTACCCCCCGTTGGATGCCAAGCTCGTCAAATCTCGGTAGCAATACTGTCGCTCGAGGGAAAACATCGGCTATACCTCCGAAAAGCGACGCATCCAGAGCGTGGAAGGTTTACGAGTGTACGATCATAACGATGATGAGGCCGCGGGCGGTTCAGGAGGCTCGGCCGTTGCAGGCTTCGACTATCAGGTTGCGGTTTCGATATGGTTGGCACTCGACCTCATGGTTGCATCGAAGCTCACAAGCGAGATGACACTGGAGCACGTCAGCGAGGAGGACCTCGAAGCCGACCTCAAAGAAACCGATCTTGAGGAGGCAGAACCGGAGAAGGTCGCGACGGTCGTGCCGATGAAGAATTATCGGCTGATAGTTCAAGCGAAACGTCGCACCGGCAATGCGTGGACGGAAAAGGCGCTCATCAATCTCCTCGAACACGGCAAAAAAAGAAAGTCCGCGATTAAGCGTTTGGAAGAAGACCCATCGGCTCGATACCTATTGGTCACCAGCGCGGCCGCAAATGCTCCCGTCAATAAGCTTGCGGTGCGCAGGCCTGGTCGTTGGCCCGCCGCATCTAAAATGCCAGAGAAGGTGGCAGAGGCGAGTGCGGAAAAGATTGGCGGGCGAGTAGCGCTAATAGCCAGTGAGGATGATGAGCGCCTCGAGAGCGATATCCGAGAACTCCTCATCCGCAGGTTCGGTGTTCCATTCGATTTGTGGAGGGCGTGCCTGAGAGCACTGAAGGATGCAGCGTGGGATCGCGTTCGTGGCAAGTACGACGGCCGCTGGACCCGAGAAGAGGTCGAGGAAATCATCGCCCAGCATGAAGGCTACATCGTAAAATCAAGCGACCAAGACCTGTATGTTCCGCCGACTAATTGGGGAGACCTTAAGCAAGCAATCAAAAGCCGCCATGCGCTGATGATTGTTGGGCAGTCGGGAAGTGGAAAGACCTCGGCATCGGAAGCGCTCTGGCACGCATTGCGAAAAGAAATTCCGGGGCTTCGACGCGTCCTTATCACTAAGGGACCAGATCAGTTGCGGGCCGACAGAACGCAGCCACCTGTGCTTTACGACATTGAAGATCCATGGGGTAAGTTTCGCTTTGAACCTGAATCTCGGCCCTGGAACGAACAGCTTGAGAAGGAATTTCGAAGCGCTCGGCACGACCGGCTTTTCATCGCAACGACCCGTATAGACGTAGCGACGGGAAGTGGGGCACTTGATGACGTTGCAAAATGGCGAGTTGATCTCGATGCGGAGCACTACGGGAAATCAGAGAAGAAGGCGATCTTTAGAAAGCTGCTCGCGCAGGAACCGACCGACCTGCAAAACTTTGCGCATGCCCGCGAGGAAGCTGTCCTGTCCGAGCTCATCCTTCCGCTCGAAATCAGAAAGTTTTTCGACGCGCTGCAGGACGCCGATCGAGAGGAAATCGCGAATTCGCCTGATCGCTCGTTGTATCAGTTGATTGCCAGGGCTCACAGCAAATCGATCGAGAAGACGGTCATAGAACAGATTGAACACCGCAAAGCAGTAAAAGCTGCCGCTATAATCTGGGCGTTGATCAAGCCTTTTGGTCGCCTTTCCGGTAACGTTTTGCGAACGCTGGAAGATCCCCTTGCAGACGCTGTTGAAGGTCTTGAGGACAAGCTGGATGAGCTGGTTGGCGCCTTTATTGTCGCACGGAACCTGCGGCAGACCTCCGATGGTTCGCTAAGCTACTATCACGGCAAGGTCGAGGCCGGTTTCGAAGCAGCACTCGACAATCACCCGCAATCGGTGAGGCGGGCACTGAGGGCGCTTGTCGAGACACTGCTTGATTCTGAGGAGCTTTCTGACGGGGATTGGGGCATTGAAGCCGCCGTCCAAATCGTGCGCCTCGCCGGCCAGCGGCTAAAGAGTGGAAAGCCGCAAATCGGAAATATCCATCAAGCCCGGATCGATGCTTGGCTAGAGCGAGGCATGCCGGATCTGGCAGAACGCACGCTCGATGCACGTCTAGATCTTGCCGCTTCGGTGGGGTCAACCCATTCGAATTTGTCCGAGCTGGCGCGATGGCTGAAGCATAGACGAGACCATACCTTCAAAGCTCTTTTGGCCTGGAAGGAGCCCGACCGCGATGGTGCTTGGTATGATCGCATGCAACGCGACCCCAAAGTCAGAATGGTTCTCGAAAATTTTATCCGAACTGTTTTGCCGAGCGACAACGTACATTTCCCAAACTCATTTCATGTCACGGTTCGGAAGCTGGCAGGAGACTGCACTGAAGCATTTCTCGATGCGGCAACGCGATCGTAAGCATCCGGCGAAGGCCGCAGGTCAGGCCGCCTGAGCACTCAGCGTCTTGGGTGTCCAGTTCCACGGCAGCAATTGCTCGAGCCTGCTGATCGGCGTGTCCGCAATGTTGGCGAGGACGTCGGCAAGCCAGGCCTGCGGGTCGATGTCATTGAACTTGGCGCTCATGATCAGTGTCGCCATGAACGCCGCACGTTCAGCACCACGATCCGATCCGGCAAACAGCCATGACTTCCTGCCGAGCGCAAAGCCTCTGAGCGCTCGTTCGGCAGCATTGTTCGTCAGGCAAATCCGGCCGTCTTCCAGGAATGACGTGAAGCCATCCCATCGCTTGAGCATGTAATCTATCACCTCGGCGACGGGAGAACAGAGGTGGCTCGGTTTGTCTGAACAGTTTCGGGCTTTTTGTTAAGTGGATTTCCGCCTCGATTATGCTGCCACCATCATTGGTGCCAGCGCGTTGAAGTAGGCCTGATCCGGCGTCTGCCGGTCAAGGGATGAATGTGGGCGTCGGCTATTGTAAAAGGTCAGATAGCGGCCGATGCCAGCGCGGGCCTCGGACACTGTTTTATAGGCATGGAGGTAGACTTCCTCGTATTTGATCGAACGCCAGAGCCGCTCGACGAACACGTTGTCCCGCCACGCACCCTTGCCATCCATTGAGATGGCGATTTCCGCCTTCTTCAGCACCGCCGTGAAGTCCACCGAGGTGAACTGCGATCCCTGGTCCGTATTGAATATGTCGGGTCTGCCATAACGGGCCAGCGCTTCCTCGACTGCTTCGATGCAGAAGGCTGCCTCCATCGTGATCGACAGCCGCCACGACAGAACCCTCCGACTGAACCAGTCCACAACGGCGCAGAGATAGACGAATCCGCGAGCCATCGGAACATAGGTCAGGTCCATCGCCCAGACCTGGTTGGGCCTTGTAACCGCCAGCTTGCGCAGGAGGTAGGGATAGATTTTGTGCCCAGGTGCCGGTTTCGACGTGTTCGGGCGACGGTAGATCGCCTCGATGCCCATCTTCTTCATCAGCGTGGCGACGTGCCGCCGCCCAGCCTCCAGCCCTTCTCCCCTCAGTAGCCCTTGCAACATCCGACTTCCGGCAAAGGGGTAGTCAATATGCAGTTCGTCGATCCGGCGCATCAGAGCCAGATCGCCCTCAGACACCGGACGAGGCAGATAATAGACACTGCCACGGCTGAAGCCGAGAAGCTTCGCTTGGCGCACGACGGATAGCTTATGCTGGCGGTCGATCATTTCTTTCCGCCCAGCAATCCCGCCTTGCCGAGCGCACCGGATAAAAAATCGTTCTCCAGTGTCAGTTCGCCGATCTTGGCGTGCAGTGTTTTGACATCGACGGTTGGACCCGCCGGTTCCGCCTTCGCTTCATCACCGAAAACGCCTGTCGCCCCCTCAAGGAGCTGGTCTTTCCACTGTTTGATCTGGTTGGCGTGCACGTCAAACTGCTGGGACAACTCCACCAGCGTCTGTTCGCCTCGAATAGCGGCAAGCGCCACCTTTGCCTTGAAAGCCGGGCTGTGGTTCCGGCGCGGTCGTCTCGTCATGGTATCTCCTGTTCACGGCATCTAAGCCGAAGTCAGGCAGAAATTCCACTTATCCCCGCTGTTCAAATTTCCCGAGCCAGCTCTAACTGCGCGACAATTTTGCCCGCTCGGTTTGGAGCCAATCATGCAGCTCTTCGGCGAGTGGCTGGCTGTCTTTGCGGCGGCGCTCCAGACGCTGCTCGGCGGCAAGACCGTTGATCTCCCGTTCGACATAGAACAGGGCATCGATCCGTTTGACGGCCTCCAATGCCATTGGCGAGATCGGCGCAGCTTTGCTGCCACGTTTGGCGTTCGCGGCGATGTCGGCCAGCACGAAGAACTTGCGGCGTGAATGTGCCCAGCAAAGTGCTTGGCGCAGAGGCGCGGGATCGCGATCTACCTTGAACAGCGGATTGTAGCCGCCATAGGCATCCGCCTGCAGAATGCCGGAGAAGGTCTTCAGGTGGCGTTCGGGATGCTCCTGTCGCCGGTCTCGCGATGCGTAGAACAAAGCCGCAGGCGGTGACAGCCCGCCAAACGGCCGGTCATCCCGGACATAGGTCCAGATGCGGCCCGTATCGGTCTTTCCCTTCGCCAGGATCGGCACGGTCGTGTCGTCGCCATGCAGTCGCTCGGCCGCCAGGACATGGGCCTCGATTAACGAATGGATTGGCTTCAGGGCCGCTGCACAAGCGCCGACCTGATCGGCCAGCGTCGACATGCTGAGGTCGATCCCCTCGCGGGCATAGCGCTCGCTCTGGCGATTGAGCGGCTGATGCTGGGCGAACTTCTCGAACAGGATCATCGCCAGAAGGTTCGGGCCGGCAAAGCCGCGCGGCGTCACATGGAAGGGTGCTGGCGGCTGCGAGATCTTCTCGCATTCGCGGCAGGAGAACTTCTCCCGCACGGTCTGAATGACCTTCCACTGACGCGGGATGACCTCCAGGGTCTCCGTGATGTCCTCACCGAGCTTCGACAGCTTGGCCGAGCCGCAGCAGGGGCAACTCGTCGGGGCAGCGATGACGACGCGCTCGCGCGGCAGATGTTCGGGGAACGGTTTCCGTGATGGTCGCTTGCGCTCGAAGGCCCTGACGGTCGAGGCATTGGCTGCGATCTCCGCCGCCAGTTCATCTTCGCCAGCATCAGCCTCCAGCTCCTCGAGCTGCAGTTCCATCTGTTCGAGAAGCCGCGCTTTGCGCTCGGAGCGGCTGCCGTAGAGCTCGCGGCGGACCTTCTCGATCTCCAGCTTCAACCGCGCGATTAGCGCCTCGGAATGCGATACGAGCGCCTTCGCGCTGGCGGCCTCTGCCTTGGCGGTCGCGGCCTCTGCCTCGGCCGCAATCCGCAGAGCACGCTCCGCCGCCAGGGCCGCAAGTGCGCCGGCAAGGTCGTCGGGAAGCTGTTCAGCCGCATCGTCCATGACCTGATGGAATCATATTCCATCCAGCGATTCCAGCGTTTTTGCTTATCCGGCCGACGTCGGTCGCCAGGTTTTTTGCGGCATCCGCCAGTCGATCCCTTCCAGCAAATAACCGAGTTGCCCAGGGGTAATCACGACCGTCCCATCGGCCGACGATGGCCATATGAAGCGTCCACGTTCCAGCTTCTTCGTGAACAGGCAGGCTCCTTGGCCATCATGCCAGATGACCTTGATCAGGCCACCGCCACGACCGCGGAAGACGAACAGGTGTCCGCACATCGGATCGCGCTTCAGCGTCTCTTGCACCATCAGTGACAGACCAGGGAAACCCTTGCGCATGTCTGTATGGCCTGTCGCCAGCCAGACCTTCACACCAGCGGGGACCGGGATCATCGCCGACCCAGCACACAGTCGAGAATGCGACCGAGCGCCTCCGTGTCGATGTCGCTGTCCACACGGACACGGCGACCGCGGCCCAGCTCAATCGTCACATCGCTACGCTTCCGACGGGGTTGCGGCGCGACTGGCGTTTCCGTGGCGGCGGGCTGGACTGCCGGCGAGGCCTCCGACACGATCACGGGCACCAACGTGCTCGCCGTATCAGGCCTCGGTTCCTCGATTCGGCAGAGTTCCTTGCGCCACCGAAAGAGCTGGCTCACGTGGATGCCGGCCGCACGGGCAATCTCGGAAAGAACCGCACCAGGCTCAAGGCAGGCTGCAACTAGCCGCTCTTTGTCCTCGCGAGACCAGCGCCGACGGCGCTCGACAGACGTGATCACTTCAATCGGATGCTTCGTCATAGGACTACTCCTAGTGTTTGCACTAGGACTTCCGATGTTCGCATCAAGCTCGCAAGACGGCCCTCACCGTGGGCTTACACGCGATCTGTCTACTTTGGGGTCATTACGAACGACGATACGATCGCCGCCGGCGCTCTCGAGAATCTAAGCGCATTCGAGTCGGTCGTTGATGAAGCTGTTCGCGCCTACACCACTACCGACGAAGAACGAAAACGCAGCGAAGAAAATCATCTTCTTATAGTCAACGAGGAGATTTCGGAGGACTATGCTGAGCATCTTTCAGACAATGAAGACGGTTACACTGCGGATAAGTATCTTGAGTCATACATCGATGCGGTGCGGGCGGGGCCTGGCTACGCTCACCTCATATCCCATCGCCACCTAAAATCGCTGCGCTCACGCTGGCTACGCTCGATGGTTGGGGAAGACGCGCGAAAGCCAACCTTTGAAGAACTTGAGGCAGCCTACGCTTCTTCATATGGGACAGAAGATGAAAGTGAGTTTTGGGCCGCACTCGATGCGTCTTGGATGCCCACATTTGCTGAGAAGCTTGAACGCCGGCTGAAGGACAGCCATCCCGATCCAACGGTCCGTTCTGCCGCACTTCGGGCCGCGTTCCACCATTGCCCGCAGGCTGTTTCGAACGTGATCTCAGGGCTTTCGGGTCGAAACGACGCCCGAAGTGCGATTGAGCTGGCGATCGATCTTGCCGACATAAGCGCATTGACGGGCAGAAGAAGAGGCGCTCTTCCTGCCGATGCAAGGGCAAAAATTGAGGCGTTACCCGACACTCTACGTGAGATCGGCGCAGCGGCCTCTGCAATCTACCAAGAAAAACATCCTTTCGTTGGGAAGAGCGCCATCGAGCTTCTACAAAGCATCGTGGATGCACCCGATGACGTGCGTAGACTGCGCCTTGAACTCGCTTTTCACGAGCCTCTCGATGTCAGCCAAGACGTCAAACTCTTCATCAAGGCGGAGAGACCGCTAGATGACGCTCTACTTGCCATAAAGGTCGCCATCGCGCGTGGCATGACGGATGTGGTCGATGGCGCCCTGGGACACAAATATGCAAAGGTAGCCGCAGAGGCGCTCACTGCGGTTGCAGCGCCCAAAGCGGGACCGCTGCCACAAGAGATCCTGTCACTTGCAGAGCGGAAATCTAGCCCAACTAGAAAAGCACTGCTTGCTCAGCTCCAGGCCAAGCCGCACGTTGACCACGTGGATGCGTTGATGACCCTGGTCCAGGATGATTGGTCGAAACACTCCCCTCGCGGTACCGACGATGGCAACTATCCGATTGCTCGGGGTGCGGCCGACCTCCTCTCGGAGTTTCCATCGCTTGGCGACGCCACAGTTTCAAAGCTGGTTGAACTCGCTAGGCATACCGAGGACTGGGTTCTCGCGCGAACTTGCCTTGGGTGCGCGCTTAAGCATGGAGACGACGCGCGTCGATCTGAGGTTTTTCAGATGTCGCAAAAGGGAAAGCGGCTTGCTGTTGGGGAAGCTGCGAGCGGTGCTCTCATAAACCAGGTCGAGTACCTTTCCGATGAGCTGGTCTCGCGGATAACCCCTAAATCCTTAATATCACTTCCTGCCTCGATCGCCGACGGTCTTGTCATTGTAGTTGGCATTCGAGGAACGACCGAGGCTATAGATAGGATCGCGACTGCTTTAAACTCAGACCAAGACCGCCGTCTGTTCGTGGCGTTGTTAGCAAGGGTTCTGAGAGAGCGAGACCTGGATCATGCGGAGAGGATCTCAAGTCTTCTACCAAGCCGCCATCCTGCTCGGCATTGGGCCGACGGTTCGAATGATGAAGTGTCCAGTGACGCTTTAATAGATCTTGGAGATGCTGCAACGGCGAAAGAAGTCCTACACTGGATAACGGTTACGAGGGCCGCCGAATAGTTATCCGCGGCCACGTCGAAGGCTGGTTGGCTAGTTCAAGCGCCTATCTTTCACAATGCAATCCGCTGTGGGCTTAGGCTAGAGACCGCTTTGAGTAACGCGAGTATCGTCGGATTCGTGAAACTCTTGATTCGCAATACTTTGATGGCGACCGCATGGAGATCGAAGCTCAAACGATAGAAGCAATGTGGCGTGCCTTGCAAAAGCCCGCACCGGCGATGTCACGTCGCGCAAATGCGATGGACGGGCGCATCGCGGCGTCGGGGTGGGCCTCCGCCGTTGATCTCGAGGACTATCTTCTTTCACAGGATCGCCGACTCGATCCTCCAGCCGTCGTCGACCCCAAAATTTTGGCAGGAGCGCTGGGCCTGCCTTTTCGCTCGGTGTTCCCTCGACCGCAGCGCCGCAACGACGACGACTCTGGATATGACATGCTTTCAGCGGCCGATACCGCGGCGCTTTGCATTTGGCTGGAGCGACTCGGCTTCCGCATCGATGTCGCCGACCTTTGCGCGCGCGTTCGCCCGCGTCTGGACGCAACAACGCACCTGACCGACGAGGAGATTTCAGTGCTCTTCTACGAGGCGAACCGGCACCGCCTCCCGCCGATCACGCTTTCTGCCCCGCATCGGGAGTGGAGGGGCATGATAACGTCGCTCAAGACATCATCGGGATATCGCTTGGAATGTGCCTTTGACGACGACGGTCACGCGTTGTGGCTCACCGCTCGGTCCCCAAAGTACCGCAAGCGGCCCGAAGCGATAGCAGTGACATGCCCCGATTGCGGAATGACGTACGTCAAGGGCTCTCGGACCGATGGGCAATTGCATCGTTCTTTCCACCGGAAGCGATTCTCCGTCATCGAACCCAAGCCGCATCGACGCTTCAGCGAAGCACTCAATCGAGATCTGAATGCCGCATGGGTAGATGCCAGGTCCCCGAAATGGAAACGCGCAGAAGTCTACAGCCGGGCGCTCGAATTTAAGCGCGAACTCGGCTACGACTTCACACAGTGGTCGTTAGAAGCCCAGCACGATCCCGACGCGATCGGGTTCCTATTCTCCGACGAAGAGGAGCGCGTCATCGGCGCGTGCTCTTTCCGGCCGCAGGATGGGGCGAGTGAAAGGCCGTGGCGCCTTGATTGGATTTGGATCTGCCCGGACGCCCGCCGCCTTGGCCAGCTCGATCGACATTGGGACCGCTTCCGCCAGCGTTTCGGCGTTTTCGACGTCGAGCACCCTGTTTCCGATGCAATGCGTGCTTTTCTGCGCAAGCGAGGTAGCGCCGACTTATTGCGGTAGCATGCAGACGATCACACGGTCACCTCGGGTCTCAGGTTTTGACCCCGTAACCCTCACGCTGCTGGATTTAAAAAATGGCAACGAACGAACCTCGCGACCATCACTACGTTCCACAGTTCTTCCTGCGAAACTTTGCCGTCGACGAGGCGAAAGCCAGGATAACGACGGTCGGAAAGCATGGCTCAATGGCGGTCTGGGGCGAACGTTCCATCGAGAGCCTCGGCTACGAACGTGACTTCTATGTGCACCTGCGCGCCGGCATTCCGGTGTCGGCCGAAACGGATATCAACCGTCGCGTCGAAACGCCGATCTCGCAAAGCGACACGTGGGCAAAAATCGTGAGCGGCCGGACCGACGCCCTCGATCAATCCGACAGAGCGATCCTTTACGCCCTGATACGGCATCTCGAGGCCCGGACGCCGCACTACCAAAGCACAATGAATGAGCTCACGCAGATGGCGAGGGACCCGCTTGCGGAAATCGCTTTCGCCGATGAGGAACGCGCCGCCTACGCGGCGATGCACGCTGATCCGAACCTGGCCAAAGCAATGCAGAATCAAATGGCCTCATCAACGGCATGGGCAGAGAGCAGCTTCAAAGGCGCTCTTATGATGATACTTCGCTCTCCGATCGCCCTACGTTCCTCAACAACTCCAGTGTTCTCGATGCCCGCTCCGCACCATCCGGCAATGGCGCTCCCGCTTCCCGGCATGGTTCCATACCAACTCGTGTTGACGCTCAACCCAACCACGATGGCCTGCCTGGTCCTCGGCGACTTCGATGGCGCATTTTCAAATCGAGAAATCGACGCTGCTACTGCCATGGGTTTCAACCGGCACTTCGTTGGTCAATTCGCCAAATTCGACTATGTACGCCACTTGATCACCCCTGCCGACAACATCGCTGTGGATATGACCTGGGCACCCTACGACCTTGTTGAAAGTTCACAGCGCAAGATTGTCTTTCGCCGGCGCGCTTAGGTCTCATCTCGACCAGTTTTTGACGACTACAAGTGAGCGGCAGCCTGCTATTCTTTCTGGCTTCTTTGAAACAGTTCAAGGACCCAAGGGGAAAAGTGCTGCTCCTGAAAAACCAGGCTGAGGTGTTTTTTCGGCCGAGTCACGCCGACATAGAACAAGCGCCTTGCTTCTCGAAGCCCGGCCGGTGTGCGTTTATCCCGATCGCTCGGGAAATCTGTGTTGTTGACCCCGTACATGATGACGGCGTCAAACTCCCTGCCCTTCGCGCTATGCAGTGTACTGAGGTTAACGCGCCCTGCTCCTTCGATACGCCCAGCGAAGTGCGCCAGCGAGAGATCGAGGTCACGCGCCGGATCCGTATTGGCGATCATTTCGTCGCAGACTTGCCATTCTTGTTCGGAATTTCGCGCAACGTCACTCCATGGCGTTATGAGCTCTCGCGAGAAACGCTGCAGCCACGCATGCGTCGTCTCCGCAGTCCCGATTGATGCATTCAGGAACGCCATAAGCTGCGCGGACAAATCCTGTTCCTCGCCTTCGCTGGCATGCCGCCCGAACACAAGCGTGATCGCCTGCGACAAAAGCCGCGCATAGGGTGGATCGGCATCACGCCAACCACCGGTCGCCCAGCGCGCGCACTCCTCAATGAAGCGCGCAAGGCGCGAGTTTCTCCTAACCAGGGCGTTGGTGTCGGTTCGAACAAAGGGAATGTTGGCATCTTTCATTACGGTGGCGACCTTGTCGCCGAGCCACGCGGCTCGGTAAAGGACCGCGATCTGCCCAAGCTCGAATCCTTGCTCGATAAGCTTTGGGATGATCGTATCGGCGATGACTTGCGCCTGCGAGTCAAGGCCATAGGGCGCCTCCCAGAAGCTTAGATCTCCTTCGGGCGCGCCGTCGACGCCACGGTAGTCGCGTTCTTCACCGAGCGCACCCAGAGACGCGCGAATAATTTTTCCGCCGGAACGATAGTTGAACCGCAGTTTGATGGTCCGCACATCCGTGCGGCGCGTAAGGCTTTCGAGGAGTTCGGGATTGGCGCCGGCAAAGGCATAGATCGACTGGTCAGCATCGCCAACGGCGAAAAGTCGGATTCCGCCCTCAAAGCACAAGAGCAGAACGAGTTCATGTAGCGCATGGCCGAGATCCTGATACTCGTCGACGAACAACACCGGGAAACGCGCGCGAAGTGCCTCACGGATCCAGACGTTTTCCTTGATCATGCGATAGGCCAGAAGCGGCATGTCATCGAAATCGAGCAGACCCTGTCGCCGCAGTTCCGCCTCATAGGTCTCGATGAAAGCGGCCAGTTCGGGATTGCGCCCACGCCATTCAGGACGCGAACGATCAACGTCGCGCTTGCGCTTCTCGGACGCGAACTCCCAACGCTGGTGCGGATTGTCGGTACCGTTGATGGCGTTCCTGTACGCGACCTCCACCGCAGCTCTCGCTTCCAATCGCGTCGCAACCCTGAAGTTCGCAGGAAGGCCGATTGGCACACAGCGGGCATAGGGGCCAATCACCTGGCTCGCCGCAAAGCCGTGCACGGTGCCGATGAAGGCGCGATCTCCAGGAACAACGCCAAGGCGGGCGAGACGGGTTTCGAGTTCGATAGCGCACTCGTTATTGTAGGTGATGCAGGCGACACCTCGGGGTTCGGCGACGTCTTGGGCCAAAACCCGCGCCATAGCCGTGGTCAGAGTTTTGGTCTTCCCACTTCCGGGACCGGCCAGCACGATGCAATGCCCGGTTTCAACGACAGCGGCCGACTGTTCCGGGTTCGACTTGAGCTCCGCTAGGGCCTGAAGAAGCGAGCGATCACTAGACATGAGCAACCAATCCAACGACCGCGTTGATCGCGCTTTCGATATAGGCCGGCGGCTTGAGGCCTACGGATTTCTTCGCCAGGCGGGCGCCGAGCCGCCCCTTGCCAATGTCGGCGATCATGGCAAGCAATTGTGGGGCATCGACCGCCGCACCAGCTCGCCAGGCGGCGATGCGTCCCGTTCGCACCGAGCCAAAGTCCTGCTCACCCAGGATATCGAGAAGCGGTTTCAGCAGGACGGGCGTATTGGCAACAGACACTTCAAAGGTTTGATCGTTGAGAAATATGCCAGATTTTGCTGCGTTCACGCTGAACGCGGCATGGTCCATTGGCTCCCATGTTGCCAGTTGCGCAGGCGTGAGGAGCGGCAGACCGCGAACCGCGAGTATATCCTGCCAGAGATCCAGAGTCCGCTTCTTTCCCAGAGGAGGCTTGGTGCCATCGAGAGGATCCCAGTCGGTGATCACGCTATAGGGAAGCTTCAATGCTTCAGCGAGCTTTACATAGGGGCGGAAGTTGACCCCGCCGACATTGCAGACCGTTATCCCAAGCTCATCCAGCGAATGACCGAGTGATGAGGCGAAGATGGGCAGGAGCGCTTCCTCCGCGTCTCCCTCAATGAAAATGGCGCCTCGGGCGAACAGCAGCTCAGCGCGTGTCGCATTGAGATACGTTTCAAGATCGTCGATCTCGTCCGGCGTTACCGGCAGGTTCGCCAACGAGAATGCCTGGGTCGCCCCAGCCTGCTTCTTCAACTGGACGATTGAGCGCAACGGGGTGACTGCTGCCAAGGTCGGCGAATGACTGGTGACGATCATCGACTGCGACGCGTCGACGTTGCCAAGCAGCTTCTTGAAGACGGATCGCTGGAGTTGCGGATGAAGGTGCGCCTCTGGCTCCTCGATGCAAAGGAGCGAGAAGTTTCGTTCGTTCTTCTTCCGGCGCCATGAGAATTCTGCGAGCTTCAAAGCCAACAACGCCACGTTGGCCGAGCCAAGACTGGCATCCCCAATGCCACGCTTTCCATTGTCGATGAACATCGCAATCGCCCGAAAAAGGCGCAGCGGGTCGTTCGGCGCGAATCTCAGGCGAGCATCGATGTCGTGTGGCTTTCCGGAAAGATGGACGATACCCGCCCGCAATTCATCTTCCAGCGTCTTGATCGTCGGAAACGTTTCGAGCGTCTTGGTCGCCTTGTCGAGTTCGGCAGCCACTGCGTCGATGTCCGCGCGGCTGATCCCGGAGACGGCATCCTCGAGCAGAGGGCGCAATGGCGAATTGCGCCAGCTGCCCAATTGCCCTTCGGCATCGCGCAAGGCGTCCAATAACTCGATCGCGATGCGGCGACGCACCCTGCTAGGAAGCGAGCGGGTTTCGTCGCCGCCACCGAAAACGAGAAACTCACAATCGGCACTTGATTGCGGAGCGCCAGTGATGTCGGACTTCTTGCGGAAGACGTAGCTGAGCTGCGCGACCGTCGGATCGTGAGCGGCGCGAAAATCGGTCAAAAGCGCAGTCAAGGCCATGTCGGTAGCGAAATCCGAGAGCTCCAAATGGACCTCAATGGGCCCACTGAAATCGGCCGGCCCACCATCCCAGAAGTCGGTCAGCTTCAGTTGTCGGGCCGAGTCAGGCAGGGTTGGATCGAGTATGAGCTGGATTGCGAACAGCAGATTGCTTTTTCCGACTCTATTCTGCCCAAGCAGCACGACATTGCCAGATAGTGGAATATCGATAGATTGAAAGTTCCTGAAATTTCTTATGCTCAACTTGCTCAGACGCATTGCATCCCCCCGGGAATCATAAGCTTTTACTACGTAGCATTTGAGTAGATCGAGAGCCTGGGCAATGATCGAGACTCGGTCGAACAATAGCGTAAAGTAACAAGATGATCACTCGCTCTACCCACATCGTCGACGGTTTGCTAGCTTTGCGCAGCGCTCGCGCTGCAGCCGCCATGGGCGGTGCCATCGGCCGCGAAATCCTGACGCTTCCCCTTCTCGCCGGCCGCCTTGTCGGCGGGTTCACGACACCCGCAGGGACCGATGTACTTTACCCGGCGATCCAGGCAGCACTTGCTGCCGGCGGTTTTCAGGATATTGCCGACATCGCAGGTTTGCCGGGCATGCCACGGGCGGTCCTTCAATCGCTCGATTCGGTCTGGCGGACGGACTTGGATTTAGCCTCACTCGCCCACGAGGCGGCGCGATTCCACGACCTTGCCCTGATCGAGGCGAGAATCCGTGAGAGCATACCGGCTACCCATTTGCTACCGCGCGACCTTCGCGACGCGGCCGTCAAACGTGCCAATCACGCCCGCCGTCTGCTAGGATCCGTCACGCTTGCCGGAATCGTCGAGGTTGATCCGGTTTGGCGTCCGCTTCTCACTGCGATCGTGCGCGTCACCGACCTGTCCTGGGATATGCCGGACGGTGTGGAGCAGCCTTGGTTCGGCGGCGCGATCCGAAAGTGCGCAGCCCCTGGTCCCACACAGATTTCTGCCGAAGCGAGCGCCGATCCGAAGTCCGAGGTCGTGGAGGCGCTGAGATGGGCTAGGCGACTGCTATCGACGGGCCAGGTCAAGGCAGAAGACATCGCAATCGCCGCGACTTCGACGCAAGACTGGGACGACCACTTTCTTGCCTACGCGAGAAGTGCGGCGCTGCCGGTCCATTTTTCTCACGGCGTTCCGGCGCTGAGCACAGCGGACGGCCAGACCTGCGCCGCTCTCGCCGATATTCTAGTCAAAGGTCTCACCCAGGAACGCGTCTGGCGCCTAATCCGGCGCCTTCCGGCGCGGCCGTTCGCCAGGTCGCTTCCCGAAGATTGGTTCGCCGGCATTCCGAGAGGCGCAGCGTTACGGACGCTTGATCAATGGCGCGAAGCGCTGACGGCGGCCAGGCCCCGGCGGGCCGCGGCCGAGCCGGCCGAGCAAACGCTTCTGCCGATCCTCGATCTCCTTGCCCGAGGACCAGAGGCTGGAAGCGAAGCGGGGACGCGGCTTTTGAGCGGAGCCAGCCTGACGATGTGGGAAGAGGCACTGCGAAGCGCCCCGCCGCACGCAATTGCGCTATCGCTCCAAGCACTACGCGTCGCGGATCAACGCGAACCGGCCAATAGCGTTGTCTGGTGTCCGGCATCGCAGTTGGTGTCGTGTCCGCGACCGTTCACACGTCTCCTTGGCTTCACCAGCCGATCCTGGCCACGTTCGGACCATGACGATCCCCTAATCCCACATCATATGCTTGAGCGCCGCAAGCTGCATCCGGTGAGCACCGCCGAGCGAGACCGCCTTCATTTCGAGATCATAAGGGCACAATCGCGCGAGCAACTTGTCTTGTCGCGCGCTCAGCGAAACGCCAGAGGCGGCCAGCTATCACCAAGCACCTTGTGGCCGGGCGACTTGGTCGTTCACAAACGCGACCGTGTGCCAGAACACGCCTTCAGCGAAGCCGACAGATTGCTGGCGCGCGCCCGCGACGCCGGGCAGCTCGCCCATGTGCGCCAGGCTCAGCTCTGCTGGCGAAACTGGCAGTGGCGCGCGGATCTCACCGCACATGACGGATTGTCGAACGCCAATCACCCAGCGATCGAGGCGGCCCTGATGCGGGTCCAGTCGACGACCTCCTTGCAGCGTTTGTTGCGTGACCCACTGGGATTTGTTTGGCGATATGCGTTGGGCTGGCGCTCGGCTCGACAAGAGTCCGACCCGTTGGAGCTTGATCCAACGTCGTTCGGCGAGCTCGTGCACGAGTTGATCAGCGGTGCGATCTCAGCGCTCGAGCCCACGCCGGGTTTCGCGCGCGCAAGCGCCGATGAAATCGACGCAGCAATCGAAGGCTCTTCAGCGGCTATCCTCGCCGCATGGCCGTTGCAACGATCCGTTCCGCCGTCGATCCTCTGGCGCCATACGGTAACAGAAGCGGCCCGCAGGACGGCGAAAGGCCTTGCTTCCGACGATCCGGTGCGATCCGACACGCGAAGCTGGACCGAGGTGCCATTCGGCCAAATCGATCCGGTAGCCGAACAAGTGCCATGGGAGGCAACCTTGGCGGTTCCGATTGAGCCGACGGGCTTGGTCTTCGGCGGCCGGATGGACCGCCTGGATATTCGCGCGACCGGCGACGCCGCGCGGATCACGGACTACAAAAGTATCAAGCCGCCTCCAAGAGCCCAACGGATCACGCTTGGACAAGGGCGCGAGTTGCAGCGCGTGCTCTACGCAATTGCAGTGCGGACCTTGTTGCCCGAGGTCAGAACAGTGGTCGCGCGTCTGATTTATCTGGCGGATGACCCGGCAACCTTCGAGCTCAAGGGGGACGAACTCGACGATGCGGTCACCCACGCCACCGGCTACCTATCGGCGGCGACGGCAATTTTGCGCAGCGGCCGGATTGCGCCCCGTTGGGAGAAAGACGCGTTCTATGACGACATGCGTCTTGCACTTCCAGCGGACCGCGAAACCTATCTTCGTCGCAAAGCCTCTGAATTCCGCGCAGCCAACCAGCAGCTCAATAAGCTCTGGAGCGCCTCCACATGACGCTCGTCGATCAGGATAACCGTTGCCGGGCAATGGCAGACTTCTCGTCGATCCTGCTGGTGGAGGCGGCTGCAGGGACCGGGAAGACGTCGCTCATGGCCGGGCGCGTGGCAATGATGCTCGCCGCAGGTCACCGCCCCGGTGAAATCGCCGCGATCACCTTTACCGAATTAGCGGCAAGCCAACTTGCCGCGCGAATCAAGGAGACCGTCGAACTCCTGCTGGCGGGCAAGATTCCAGCTTTCCTGAAGGCGGTCATTCCGAACGGGCTCTCCGAGCAGCAGCGAAGCGCCCTTGTCGCCGCATCCACGCAACTCGACGAGTTGACTGCGACAACCATCCACGGCTTTTGTCAGGCGATCATTCGCAGCCATGGCGTCCAGGCCGGCCTTGATCCTGGCGCTCGCATCGCCGACGCGACCGTCGCTGATAATTTGTTCATGGCGGAATTATCAGCGTGGTTCTCACGCCGGCTCGCGATTGACGCCTCAGAGGACGATCCGATCGTCGTCTTGGCAGAGCAAATCCCGCTGCAAGTGGTCGACCTCGTCCGCGAACTTGCACTCCTCCGGCGCAAGCACGCCGATGCTCAGCCGATCGTTCCGCCCCGAGGCTTGAGACCTGACATCGACTTCGTCCAGGCGGTCGACGACTTCGAACGATGGAGAGCAAGCGTCGGGGAGGAGGTATGGGAGCGAGAAATCGCACAGGAGCTCCGAAGGCTTGCGACGCGCTACCAGGGCTGCTTCACCGGCGATCCGGATTTCCGCTCGCTGTGGCAGCTTTGCGACCCAGGATCGGGCCGGTTGTTTGGACGGAAGGGATTGCAGCTCAAGACCTATGACGAGGCCGCCCGTGGTTTTGGCGCTCACACCAATGACATTGGCAACGATGCTGGGCGGGCGCTGTACGAGGCGGTCAACGATGCATGGGGCCAGCTCATTGGCAACATCGCGAGCACGCTCGTCTGTTCGCTATCAGGCTCGCTTGACCAACTCCTGGAGAGCTATCGCGCCCGGAAACGCGCGGCGGCAATTTTGGATTTCGACGATCTGATAATTCACGTGCAGTCTCTCATGCGCTCACACGAAGAGGTTCGGCAGGCAGTTGGGCGGCGCTATCGGTATGTTCTAGTCGACGAATTTCAGGACACAGACCGCATTCAAATTGAAATTTTGTTCTCAATCGCTGCGACCGCCGAACGCCCAACGCATTGGGAGGCCGCGCGGCTGCGTGCCGGAGCACTTTTCCTTGTCGGCGATCCGAAGCAGGCGATCTATCGCTTCCGGGGTGCCGATATCGAAGCCTACGAGCTTTGCCGCAGGCTGATCCAAGGCCAGGACGGCGGAGCTATCATCGAGGTCACGGCCAATTTTCGATCGCTTAGCCCGATCATCCACCACGTCAATGCAAGTTTCGAACCGGTTTTTGCGAAGCCTTCGCAGCCCCGATATGTCGCTCTTGCTCCAACACTGTCCGACGTGTCGCAAACCCTCCCCTGCGTGGTACGTTCCACGATCGAGATCGCGACCGACGAGCGCATTTACGCAGAGACGTTCCGGGACGCCGAAGCCGAAAGGGTCGCGGATATCTGCGCAGGATTGGTCGGAAACCTGCCAATTCTGCGGGCCGACAACACGCGCACGCCCCTGCGGGCCGGTGACATCGCGCTGCTATCGCCGGGTCACACAGAACTCTGGCGCTATGAACGGGCGCTCGAACAGCGAGGCCTCGCGGTGTCGTCGCAAGCTGGCCAGACCTTGATGCGACGGCAGGAAACACAGGACGTCCTGGCGCTTGTAAGGGTGCTGGCGGACTCGTCGGATACATTCGCCTTCGGCGCATTCATGCGCGGTCCATTGGTTGGGTTCAGCGAACAGGAGCTGCTCGACATAACCGCCGCCCTATCCGCCGATGGGACGGGGCAAACCTTCTTTACGGTGCGCACAGACCCCGACTTGGTGCAGCATCCGCTGGCCAAGGACATTCTCATTCTGCTGCAGAGCCTGCGGCGCAAGGCGTCCGTCACCACCCCGAGCCTCATTCTCGCCGAGGCCCTCGAGCGTTTAAACGCCCGCGTCATCATCGCGGCGCGCCATGGTAACCGGAACGCGCGGGCACTCGCCAACCTCGATGCGCTAATCGAGAGAGCGCGCAGCTACGGAGTTGCCGGCCTGCGCGCTTTCGTCCGCGATCTCCACTCTGACTGGGAGCGCAAGGCGAGAGCACCGGAGGGTCGCATCGACGCCGCTGAGCATGCGGTCGAGATTGTCACGATCCACAGTGCGAAAGGGTTGGAATGGCCGGTGGTCATTCCGATCAACTCGACGACAGAGCTCTATCGGCCGGACCAGTTCGTTCACAGGCAATCTGACAACAGCCTGCATTGGATGATCGGTGGCGTCACGCCCCCGGAGCTGGCTGCGGCGCGCGCGGCGGAAAGCCTCGAAGATGCCAATCAGCGGGAGAGAATTTGGTATGTGGCGTGCACACGGGCGCGAAACCTTCTGATACTTCCTCATATCCCCCAAGCGTCAAAGGATTCGTGGTTCAGCTCCGTCGATCTTCGTCAGCTTGAAGTCCCGGAGCTGGATCTTTCTTCATTCACGCCACTGACAAACCGTTCGGGCGCCTCTCAACCGAATGAACAATCGGCTCAAATTTTTGCGACGGAACAGCGTTTTGTCGAGGACAGCGCGCCGCCTCTGGTATGGCGTCGGCCGAGCGAGCATGACGGTGATCGTCTTGGCGATGCTCTCGACGGGGTGATCACCTTAGACAGCCAGGCCGAGCGTCTCGAAATTGCAGGCGCCGGCGCTCGGCGCGGGGTGATCTTGCATAAACTTATGGAGGAGCTCCTAACCGGCGAACTCGCGAATGAACTGGCGGCGAGCGTCTCACGCGCCCGCTTCCTACTCGATCAGCTAACGCCTGGCACCGAGGATGATCGGGCGCGACCCGATCCCAATGAAATGGCGGCGGCGGCCCTTCGTACGCTTGCCTTGCCTGAAATTGCTGAGCTGCGGCCTCGTCTAGTGCCTGAAATGCCAGTCTGGGCGTCGGACGAGAACGTTCTTGTCGCCGGTCGTGCAGATGCTTTGGCCATCAGCGACCAGGGTATCGACACCGCATTTGATTGGAAGTCGGATGTCAATCCCACGCTCGCCGTTCGCAAAGCACACGCGCAACAATTGCGTGACTATCTCTCGGCGACCCATGCCGCTCGGGGAGCTGTTGTCTATCTCACCAGCGGCGAGATTGTCTGGGTCGAAGCTGAAAATGGCGAGCACGTATCGCGAGAGCCGGTCGCCGACCGTGACGCGCCTTGAAGCCGGCGCGCGCTGGAAGTCACCAAGAAGCTTGCGGTCCGCTTACTGGCGGTGCACGGCCGTTTCCAGCGTGACGTCCGAATTCGCGAAGCGGCATTTCCGCGTCTTAATTGCCGCGGCGACAAGTCTACGACGGCAGCACCACTCCCGGATCGGCACGAGCTGCCGCCCAGACGGCTCCTCAACCACAGCGGTCGGGCGGCTTTCAGACGCCCGCAGCGTGTAGTCCCAATTCGGGCGAGTTAGCGCCCAAAGGCCGATCAGTGTCCGCGTAAACCGAACTCCGCGATAATAGCAGGCCGAGCGGCCAAGAGGCGTTCGAGATGGCTCTCGGGCCACATCTCAATGCGCGGCGACGCGCCATTTGCATTGTGCTGCTCGATCCAAGTCACGGCATCAGCGGTGAAGCGCCCGCTGGTTGCTATGATCAGCACATCGACCCTAGGATTGGGCCAAAGCGACATTTGATCCTTCGTCGACGAGACCTCAGAGAGGCTCACGCTACGGCTCGTCCAATGCTTACACTGTATTACAACACGAAGGCGCAACGTGCCCGACAGCTCGTCCTGAATCACGCGCATCACAGATAGATCTCGACCTCTGTCAGGCGCTCTCGTCTGCATCAGCCACTCTGGATTCTCGTAGCCCAGGGTGTCGCTGATGAGCGTGAAAATCAGACGTTCAAAAGTCTGGTCATCGATCTTAGACCAGCTCAATGCCGTCGTGATTGGGCCAGTGGGCCGCGTGGCGACCAAGGCCGACAAGTCCTCGACCTGGACAGGGACCGCCTCGTTGACGCCGTACAAACCCTTACGCAGGCTGTCCTTTACGTCAGGCCAGTCCATCGCTTCGATATCGTGGAGGTCGCCGACGCATCCAAAATGAATGTGCCGCATCATGTCGGACCACCGCGCCGGCTTCTTCACGCTCGAACCAAGCAGCACCTCAATCTGCTTCATGTGCTCACGCATGTCGCTCCATACTTCTTTGTCGATCTGCTGCCGGCGTTCTGCGTCCACGCCTACGACCGCGCGAACCCCTCGAAGGTCCGCATCGATCTGATCAATCAAACCGATGAGCGCGTCACGGATAAGTGCCCTTCGCATATTGTTGAACCGGAAGCGGTACTCCTGCAGTTCACGCCCTGGCTCCTCGATCCAGCGTTCGACGGGTACATGCGCGCTTGGCTCATCGAGCTCCATCGCATCCAGCCGGCTTTGCGCGAGCCCGTCGAGATCGGGAGGTGTCGCCGTCGGCTTCCATCCCCCGATTTTCGGAAGGCTTGCGACGAGAACATCGAAAGAGCGCGCCCGATCCTCGTATTCGACATTCCCACCGAAAGCGATTCCAGTCGGGATCAGCGCTGCCATCTCGTCCCAGAGCCGTTCCAGCTTGATGAGATTGGCTTCCGTCGCCTCGAACTGCTCGAGAGCCGCCATGATAGCACTACCTGTTGCATCCGACCTAAGCATGCGTCTCCACTCCGCCTCGCCATGGAGGCAACACAATGAAACCGAGTCTTTACTGAAACCCCTCTCTCAATTTTGCCTTTCCTGCCTCCAGAAAGCGCGACAACATCGCTTCCATCGCCTCGGCGAGATTGTCGGGCTTTTCCGCCCGCAGCTTTTCCGATTCCTCCACAAGGCTAGAAAGCACGTCCCGGAGAACTTCCGGCGACGCCGTCAATGTCCTCAATGTCTTCAATCCATTCTGCGCATAACCAAGAAACTCGGCGTTTCTCTCGGTGATCTCTTCAAGCATTTCGCTGGTAATGCGTTCATTTGGCGCAACGAACTCGCCGCCAACCCAGTCCACATAGAACGACGCGTTCTTGTTTTGATTTGACTCGCGATGAAATTCGTCTTGAGCCTTCCTGAACGCTTCCATCGCGGCGTCCCAGTCGCCACGCGCTCGCGCCTCCCGCTCGTCCTCGGATGGTTCGAGCATGTAAGCATTGGATTTGTTTTTCGACGAATGCCGCGCAAACGCGGCCAAGACCTTCTTCTGATCAACCTCAAGGCCGAGGACAAGGCTAACACCCCACGCTCCAAGATTGTTCACCTTCGAACACTCCTCGAGCGAAATCTGGTGCAGGCAAAGGGCGCGGGCCACCGCACCGGCCTTTGCCAGCAGCTCCGCCTCAAAGAAGAGCTGCTCCGCATTGGCGAACATCTTCTCTGCGCCCTGGAGCAGAGCGTCCAATGACGCTTCATTCTCACTCGCCTTGCTATCCGCCATGCATGCTGCCCCTCAGTCGTTCGTGTCCATATCCACCTCCGCGATCAGCTCTTCGGCCAATTCCGAAAGCCACGATGAGACATCATCAATCTGCACCGCGTTGCCGTGAACCGCGTAGTAGTCGCCGACTGTTCGAAATCTCTCTCCGAACCGATCCGCAAACATTTTCTGCAGCTTGCTGTTTCTGCTCAGCACGCTCGACATTGCCCGGCCACCTCGCAAAAACCTGATCGCATGTTCGGTCCCGAGCAGATAGAGGTGCTTGCGCTTCATCGTTGGATGTTCGGCAAGCAGCAGATAATCCTTGAAAACGGAATTCTGGCGGATCGTTTCCGCGCCGCCACGCCATCGGATGAACTTGAATTCGGCAACCCGAACGTTGGTCTCAAGATCGAAGTCGCGGCCCGTATTCCCGGCGCCGAGCGACACAGATTCGACCCGCTCGTCCGGCTCGAGAATGTGGGGCAGGCACATTAGGATGCCGAGCGCATGGATCGTGACGTTGATTTGGCCGGCCAGCCGCTTCATCCCCGCAGCCGCCGCGAGAACTTCGCGGCCGGCCCCTGCACTTTCGAGGAAGCCGGTGCAGTCTCCTGCCGTAACGCCGCGAACCGCGCCTTCGATGCGCGAAAGCGTTTGTGTAAGGTCCGGACCAGTGAATCGTCCGACCAGCTTGACGATCTCGGCCGGGTCCGCGGTCAATCTGCTCCCTCCAGCTCGAGGTGCTTCCATCCCGTCAACTCTTCATCCAGTTCGGAGTCAACATAGACGTCGCAACGAGGGGCAACCCCCGCCTTCACGTCGATCACCAGATGAAGGCCGACCCTATAACCATAGGGTCCAGCTTGCTCGGTCATGCCCTTGAGCTTCCAGATGTCCCCCTCGAAGTCCTTGTTCGTCGACTTCTTGACCTCGACGACCAGCAAGTTCTCCCTCTTTCCGACCCGATGCACGATGAGGTCAGGCACGATGGCGTCCTTGCCAATCAGTTCATGATCGCTGAGACCGTATCGAAGACGCTTTATGACATCTTCGCGGCGATTCCATTCGAGATCGATCGACCAACCGGCATACTGCCCATGCAGTAGATCGCGAATTCGAGCGACAAGCGCGCGTTCGGCCGGATCGGCATAAGCAAGATCCTTGTCCTGCAGCAGTGCGCGCACTGCGGCCGCGAATACTGAAAGTATTGCCTGCAAATCGTCCCTCATGACACTCACATATCATGAAATACTTCTAAAAAAATCGGGGGCTTCCACGTGAACATCGAAATCGGCAGCAAGAATGCGATAGCGCCCGCCGGGCGCTTCAGCCCGACGTCTCCCGAACGCAGCAGACCGCTGCGGTTATCGGACACTGGGTCGCCTGGCGTCACTCGCCCTCTGAGCCGTCTCCGTTTTCGTGCATTCGCAGCTCACGGCCAGCACACCTAGCCTTTTGCGGCGCCAGCCGTCCCATCGATTTCGCCTAAGAGAAGGGATAACTTAAAAGAAAGCGGGAGGAGATCCCTCTTAGGAGAAGCGAAAGACGTATCGACATGCCGGGAAACACAGACATGGAATGCTTTCGCATCGATGAAAGCGGATATACGGGGTTTGACCTCCTCAATGAAGATCAGCGGTTCCAGGGCGCTTCCGCGATTGCCGTCAGCAACGAGGATGCCGCACGCCTTATCAAGGAACACTTCCCACGGCTCCAAGCGTCGGAACTTAAATATCGCTCGCTGTCGCGCCGCCCTGCCAATCACCAGAGGCTGCTCTTGTTGCAGCGCGATCTTCTTACCCACTACAAGAGCGTGACCTATGTCTGCGACAAGCGCTTCCTGCTTGTGCTTATGTTCCTAGACTATGCCGTCGAGCCCTTCTACTACGAACGGGGCATCAACTTTTACGAACATGGGCAGAACTACGCGATGGCGTCGTTGCTCACAATGGCGGGGCCCACGCTTCTCGGACAGGCAGCCTTCGACAATATGCTTGCGGCATTCCAGCACGCTGCCAAGGAGAAGACGCCAGACGCTCTGAAAGCGCTCGTCACAGCCGCTCGGTCAACAAGATGGCGAGAATTTCCCGAAGCGTTGGGACCACTTGCCCAGTACGCCGCACCCGAATGTCTCTCGGCAATCGCAACGCCCGGTGTGAACACTGACGCTGCACTGGTAGTATTGCAGTCGCTCATCAGCCGAATGGAGGTAATGGCGGAGGGAGCTTATCGCGTCGAGCACGACCAATCGAAGAATTTGCTCACCTACCACGACCTCCTGAAGCGCTTCATCGAGCATGACCAAGAAATCGAGTTCCACCAAACCGAAATCGCATCCATTAAATTCCCCCTCAAGCTCGCGGAAGTGACGCAGGTCGATTCCAAAAGGAGTTCCGCCGTGCAACTCGCCGATGTCATGATCGGTGCCGCGATCGAAGCTGCAAACAGTATGACGGGCCTTCGGTCCGGTGGGCCTGATCCCGAAGCGGTCATGTCACTCTATGCCGACAATCAATTCATCCATTTGATCCCATCCGTCGACTTCGAGGAGCAGCGGCGTTTCAGGCAAGGTACCCAGGCGGCCGAGCTAATCGACTATTTTTCTACAAACTTCTTTGGTTCACGCGGAACCTGATGCGCATCATACGCCCCACGCCCGAAACCTCCCCCTCCCCGTCATCTCCCTGAGGCCGAGTTCCAAAACGATCCGCCGCGCCGCCTGCGGCGTCACGTCGAGCGTCTTCGCCACCATCCCGGCCGACACAAGCGGTTTTGCCATCATCAGCTCGACCAGTTCCGGCAATTTCGAAGACGAACGCCGTCCCACCAGCTTCCGGTCCATCATCGTTTTCGCCAACGTCAGCCTGTCGTGTTCTTTGATGCCGATCTCGGCCGCTGACAAAAGTCCGTGGGCGATGGCGAGCAGCCGGGTTTCCCGGTCGCGGTGGCGGCGCCGATCGACGGGAATGGTTTTGAGGCCGAGATTGATGGCGGCGAGATGGGCACCGGTGGTGATGCCGGCCTGCCGAAGAATCGACGCGGCCAACAGCCTGCCAAGCCAAGGGGCGTGCTGCAGCACGGACAGCTCATTCCATGCGTCGAGGGCAACGATTGCCTGCAGCACCGCCGGCAGGTGTTCGGCCTGGCGCAGCACAGCACGCCATTCGTCGAGCCGGGCATCTTCGTCCCAGTCGAGATCATAGATCATCGGATCCTTTTCCGGACGGCTGGCCGTCGCACGGTCGCCGGCGCGGCCGGGACGTGTTGCGTCCTCGATCGCGGCCGACGATCGGGCCAGCGTCGCATCGATGGCCGCGAGGTCGACGCCAAGCAGATCTTTGTCACCCTCACCATCATCTCCTTCCCCTTTCCGCTCGACCAGCTGTGCAGGCTCAACTCTGCGGACGTTCGCGGCGCTATCAGAACCGTCTGATGGTCCAGGCCACGCCTGGGTCTGTCGCAACGTTCGGATACCGTCGGCGGACAAAGCCCAGTCCGGCGACTGGCCAGCGATGCGCCGGCGGGTTTTCAGGACGTCACGGGCGATTGTCAGCTCATGGGTGGGTGTGCGAATATCCTTTGTGGCGTCGTGGAGGACGAGGTCTTCGAGATGGACGAGTTCGCCGTCGATCCACAAAGAGGCGCAGGCATCGGCGAAATGGGCGCGTTCGATCCAGCCCCGACCGACCGGCGAACGGGCGATGCGCTCGTCGAGACGGGTCAACGCAGCACCGGTGTCGCTTTTACTTTGCGATTTCAAACGGCAGAACGTCATACGTCTGTTAGAGTTAGCGCGCAAAAATAGCCCCGATTGTCGCTAACGATTTCGATGGGGCTGTGCATGCCAAAGCCATTTCAAAATCGTGGAAGTAGCTGTGGCCCATCCCAGGCAGACTGGTTGAAGGCACGCCGGACCGCCCGAGAGCTTGACCGGATCTTGGATGCGGGACGAGCTAAGAAAGACGCGATTGTCAGGGCGGCGGCTGAACTTCACCTGACGACCCGACAAATCTATAACCTTTTGGCCCGATATCAGGCTGAGCGAAGAATAACAGCATTATTGCCTCGGCTGCCTTCCGAGCGACGCAAGCGGCTATCGGAAACGGCGGAAGACATCATCCGCACGACGTTGCGCGACCAGTGGATGATACTTGAAGCACCGCCTCTTGCGCCAGTCGTTGCCGAGATTCGCGCCCGATGTGAGGAGGCGGGGCTCGCAGCTCCCTCCTATGTGACGATTTCCCGGCGCATCCCGTCGTTGTTTTCGGCCGCAGAGATCGCCAGAAAGCGTTCGGCCAATCCAAAGCATCTGATGCGGCTCAAGCCACGGCCTGGTTACATTCACGCGCCGAACCCGCTTGATGTCTGCCAGATCGACCATACCCCAACCGACATCAATTTCGTGGAGGTGGTCGACAACGGCGGCGTATTTGTCGGCCGCCCGTATCTGACGGTAATAACCGATGTCGCGACGCGTGCCATTTTCGGCTTCTGCCTTACCCTGGAAAAGCCATCGGTGTTGTCTGTTGCGCTCTGTCTGGCGCAGGCGATCTGCCGAAAAGACGCATGGCTTGCATCGCGTTCGATTGAACATGCTTGGCCGATGTTCGGCCGTCCGAAACTTCTACTCACAGACTCCGCGATGGAGTTCAAAGGCAATGCATTTCAGCTGGGCTGCGACGATTACGGTATTCGCATTCGCCATAGGGACCGCGGTAGAGTCCATCAAGGCGGTGTCGTCGAGCGATTGTTGGGAAAACTCAACGGAGTGCTCGCCACATATCCCGGGTCTTCAGGTCGTTCTGTGGCTGATCGTGATGAATATCCCGCACATCGACGCGCTTGCCTAAGCTTTTCCGAACTGGAACGCTGTATAGCGCTGGCGGTCCTCGATCATAATCGACAAGAAAACTCCAAGACGCTGAAAGTGCCTATCACGGAATGGCTACACCGTAGCGCGGGTTTGCCCGAGCGGATGGACGCCCCAGAACAAGTGCTCTTATCGTTTCTACCCAGTGCGGAGCGGCAATTGTCTCAGCAGGGCCTAAGCATGTTCGCGCTGCATTACTATTCGCCCTGGCTCGGCTCCCTCGTCCCAGAGCGCGACCGGCTCGGAAAACTCGAGGTTCGATACGATCCCCGTGATATCAGCCATATATATGTTCGTGATCCGGAGACGCGATCGTTTCGACCAGTCGAACGACGTGATGGCTGCCTCGAGCCGATGACGCTCTGGGAACACGATGCTTATCGCGCGCAGTTGCGAGCCGCCAATCACCGCTCGAGCATAGATAAGGTGGCTCTGCGCCGTGAAATCTCTGCGATCGCCGATGCTGCCAAGCTCTCAAAGCGGGAAAAACGCGACGCCGTTCGCAGGGCACATGCTGCTGCAGCTAACAAGCCTTATGCCACAAGCGCTCCGGAGGAGACTGCGGCCCAAGTACGTCATCCGGTGCGGCAGAAAAAACGTCTACCGGTGGAAGATTGGTGAGCGGTATGGCCGATCATTTATTTGAGCATGTGCGTCCTCTTCTCAATCTGACAGACGACGAGCGCATAGCATATATCCGGGCTCCGAGATGGGTCGGCCATCAGGTCGCACAGGACAGCCACCAACGACTGACTGAGCTACTGAACCGCCCAGTTTCTTTGCGAACCCAAGGGCTAATGCTCGTCGGGCCTTATGCGAATGGGAAGACAATGATCGCAGAGCGTTTCGCGGTCGAACACTTGCGTGCTTCGCCGAACCAACGGGTGTGGATCGTTCAGACGCGCGAGGGAGCGGGGCTCGGCCATTTCTACGCCAGTATCCTTCAGGCCTTTCATGCTCCTGGCGGCGACATGTGGAATGTCAGCCGAAAAGCGGAGCAATTGGATCACTTGCTGGCGAGCATCAAACCCAGGATGTTGATATTTGACGAATTCCACAATGCGTTACGAGGACGTTCCCGCGACATCGAGGGGGTATTCGCCTTTCTCCGTCGGATCGGCCGCCAATACGATATCTCCCCCGTGCTCATTGGCGAGGTCGCCATCTACGATTTCGTCAACGCCACAAGCGAGATGGCAACGCGCTTCGACCTGATCGCGATCCCGAGATGGCAATACGACGAAAGCTATCTGATGCTTCTGGACAGCCTTGAGGCGGCACTGCCTCTCGCGAAAGCCTCCGATCTGTCAGGTGAAACATTGGCTCGACGAATTTTCAGTCTATCGGAAGGTTTGATCGGAGAGATTGTCTCCGTTGTGACCAAAGCTGCCGTGGCGGCGCTCCGCTCGGGGGCAGAACGCATCACCAAAGCCGGTATCGATGAGCTTGGCTACATCCCCATTTCGCATCGACGTAACGCGACGTTGCGAAGGCAGCTGATTTGACTTCGAGAGAAACCAATGCTCCGTTCATCGAAATCGGTGAGCGCTATCGCGATGTGGTTTCGGCACGCTGGCCCATCACGGTTACGCCACAGCGCGACGAGCTATTGTCGAGTTGGCTACACAGGCTCGCCTACGCCAACGGTGTGCCAGGGCGTGCTTTCGCCCGGGTACTTGGCCTCACACCTGGAATGTGGTCGGCCAGACTTGATTTGAAGTGTTCGATCACCCTGGCAGATCATCTGCGGCAGTATGCAGATATCACCTCAGAGCAACTCGCCGCTATGACGATGCCGGACGGTCTACCAAAACAGCTTTTTCTACCCCTTCGAAAACTCCACCGACGGTCTGGATCGACATGGCTACAGTTCTGCCCACGATGCCTCGCCACTGATACGCACCCATATTTTCGACGAGAATGGCGGCTGGCAACCCGACTTACTTGCGAAAAACACAAAAGCAGGCTGCGAGATCGATGCACCGCCTGCAATCAGCCCGTGGCGGCCTTTAATCAAAGCGCACTCGTTCCGCACCATTTTTGCACTCGCTGTGGTTACGACCTCCGTCGCGCATCGACCATCGATCTATGCCCGGCGGTGCGAAAGCTTGACCAATGCATCCATGAAATCTTTGGCTCGTCTGTTGAAACCCCAATCGACAATTTGCTCGTTCGGCGACTTTTGGAAATTCCTCAGCTTACCCGCATCCGTCAGCAGGAGCTCTTGACTGATTTGTCCACGTCATTTCGGGCTCGATGCTACGAGAGACTTGTATGTCACCCGAACGAAGGCGACATAGACAGGCGGCATGATCATGGAGCTGGTCGGACACTTGCATCTGCGGGCACCAAAGATAGCGGCCTCGATCTTCTAATCCGAATGCTTTCAGATGCGCTCAGACCTAAACGAGGGCGTCCGACTGCAGGCGATAGCCGGTCAATTGTCGATCTTACGCACTTTCTCACAGCCGCTCAGCAGATGAGCCTGATTTCGATGAGCCCAAAGTCCCGGAGGAGAAATGCAACCGCGATCGTCGGTTGTCGATGCTGAGATCATTTCAAATCCTACGCCTCGGGAGCATCCTTGAAGGGTGCGATAGAGTCGATCTCGGCAATTTTCTGAAATTCTCCGAGATATTCTTGGCGATGATTTTCTAACCACCGGCTAATACGGCCATTGGCAAGCAGCTTGGTGACATATCCCCGCGCGACGGTGAGGTGCAGATTGTCGATGCCGTATGTTTCCTCGACGTTCTTCACCTGGGTTTGTAATGCTGCCAGCTCCCTCTCCATGCGTGCGATCTGTTGACCGGATGGGGTGCCGGCGGCTCGGCCAGAGGATTTTTTCGGGGCGACGAGTTGGCTATCCGGCGTGGCGGCGCGTATCGCTTGGGCAAACATGATGGAAAAGTTATGCTGACCAATCATGAGATCTGCGGCCTCAATTTGCCGCACAGCCGACATTTGCCGCAAAACGTCGATAACGGTCATCGAACACGGCGTGTCTTTCAGCATCTCTGCGGCTTCAGGGCTGATGCCATCAAGCAGTCGGAACCGCCGTATGACGGAATCCACTTGTAGACCTAATGCATCTGCTATGTCCGCCGGCGCGACGCCTCTGTCGATCGCACGGGCAATCATCCTATGTTCCTGAATAGGAGCCAGCCGGTTGACCCGCTTGTTATATGTGTACGTGTCGTCATCGGTTGCGATGAGGCACTCGACATCCAGAATGCCGAGCTCTTTCAGGGCCTCAATCCGAAGATGGCCATCTAGTAGAAACCAGCTGCCCGGATTGTTGCTATCTGCGATCACGACCGGGGCTTCAACCAAACCAATCGCTTTAATGGAGCTTAAGACCTGCGCAAATTTTCTGCTTTCACGCGCCCCATCTGGTAGCGATTTCAACGGCAGGATCGACGAGATAGCAATTGTGCGAATATCGCGATCGAACGCCAGATGTATTTGCCCATCGGGTTCATCACGTCCGTCGGTCATCGTGCTCTCCGGATATTCGGCTTGCGAGCGCTCTTGGCATAGTGGCCAATCCCTCAGCCCTCAGCAAGTTGAGGAATCCTTCGTCGGCGAGAAGGTCCTTGATCGCTTCAACGATGAACAGGAGACGCGTCTGCGTGAAGTCTGACTTCTTGACCAACAGGCGTTGTTTTTCAGCTTCCCGCTGATAGACCTGCATCAGATCATGGGCCGCCATCCGCCGACCTGTACCCTTTCGGCCGAGACGTACTGATGGAAGCCCCTTTCCTTGTGCGCGCATGCGCATGTCAAGCAACCGCCTAACGGCGGCTAATTTCTTCCCGCGAAGCTGGCCGGCCTCATAGGCTTCCAATAGCAGGCTCTGCGCCTCTTCAGTTTCTGCCCGCGAGATTTCCATCGCCAGTGTGATCGGGATCAAACCGGTCTCGACCGCAGCAACGAGACGTTCCTCTCCTTTTTCAAGGAGGGTTGCGATCATATAGACCCACGATGTCCCCACACCAATTCTCTCGGCAATGGCGGCGTCAGTGTAGCCACGCGCTTTCAATGACCCGATCTCACGCATAAGGTCGATTGGCCGGGGTGTTGGTCGTGCAATGTTTTCGACCAAGCTCATGACGAGGCATTTGTCTTCGCTCGCTTCGATGACAACCGCTGGGATTTCGCTTTGCCCGAGCATTTGAAAGGCTTCCAAGCGGCCCTCCCCGCAAACCAGATCATACCGTGGTCCGCTTGGGCCATTGTGGCGGCTGACAGTGATCGGGCGTTTGAGACCGATGGCTTCGATATTGGCCACGATATCCCGATGCTGCCTTTTGTTGCGCGCGCGGGGGTTAAGCACCGAGATGCGTGAAATCGGGATCATTTCGATATGATTTGAATGAAGAGCAGCCATCACGCGGCCTCCGACAGGTTAACGGGTGCAGCGATCTGATAGAGAATAGCGAGGTCGTCGAACCGGTAGGCATCGAGCTGTAGGGCATTGTCTTCTGCGATCCTCAATCGATCGGCGAGAAGATCCAGTCTTGGAAAGAGGTAGTAGTCGAATGGCTTCTGGTTGGCCGAATCCATGCGGACGACAATGGTGATGTCTGGAGCAAGTGAGGTGTCGAAACGCAGGTTCCAACGTAGAAGTCCCGTCGGGGTCTGGAAGCAACGAGCGATTACGATAGATAGAGTGAATTCCTCGTTGACCGTCACATGATCGGTATCGTTGTCCTGCCAGGCTTCACTGCCAGAGGATTTCAAAGCGCCCATCACCTCGTCAAGTACTGCGGGATGAAGCTTCCTGAGTTCTCGATTGATCTCGACGTAACGATAGTCTCGATCCGGATCGAAGCCTACGAGACTATAGGCTCGCAGAAGGCTGCCAAATCGCGAGCTGTAGGCACTGCTTGACGGCATGCCGTCGCATTCGTCGATGACGATACCGGACAAGCTTCCCCTTTGCCGGTAAAGGTCCCGTAGAGACCGCAGCATTTCTTCGTCGCTCAAGCGGAAAGATCGTGCATTGATTATGGTCCGAGCTGCTTCGAAGAGGGCACGCTCAATGACAGCGTCGAATACGCCGTCAGCCCTGATCCACATGTCGGGATCATTGCGGACATGCTTTTTCTTCAACTTGAAAGACCGTCGGTTCCAAACATTGTCGCCGGCGTATTTCTCGTTGATCAGGATTTGGTGGATGGTTCCCCGCGTCCAGTTGCGGCCGAGGTCAGACTTAATACCCCGGTTATTCAGGTCGGCGGCAATTTGGTTTTCACTCTCTCCATGATGGACGAATCTGCGATATATCTCGCGCACCAGCTCCACCTCTTCAGACGGCCCTAAGGTGAGAATAACCCGGTCGGTCTGAATGCTTTTGTGCTCGCCACGATGAAGGATACCTTTAGTCTGACCGCGCTCGTCAATCAGGGTACGTCTTAGGCCGAAACCAGCCGGACCACCTTGCCGATACCCTTTTTCGATCAGCCGGCCTTGCCCTGCAAAGACCTTGGTGGACAACTCCCGGCTATACTCACCGGCCATAGCACGCTTGACGCCTTTAACGATGGTGGACACCGGACTGCCGTCATTTTCAAACTGTTCGGCGCAATACTGAACAGAGATCCCGGCACGGCGGCAGATGTATTCGTAATAAGCGCTTTCATCAGCATCCTGGAAACGGCCCCATCGACTGACATCATAGACCAGGACCATTGTGAAATCGGTCGTGCCAATCTGCACGTCCTCGATGAGTTGGCGCAGCGCGTCGCGTCCTTCGATTTTCAGGCCACTCTTTCCTGAATCCGCGTACGTGCGGACAATTTCAATACCACGCGCCCGAGCATAGTCTCGAATTGCCTCCGATTGGTTTTCGGTAGAATATCGCTGATGATCGGTCGACATACGCACATATTCGGCAGCCCGCACTGGCTGCGACGCCGATGACCTGCCGTTAAAGGTCTCCCGATCCACTGGTTGCCCCTCCTGTTATTGATCAGAGGCGTCTGATCCTGAGGCTGTCGCGGCGCCGAGCACATCCATTTCTGCAGGCATCCGCATCGCAATTCTAGCGCATCAAGGAGCGGAAGATGTTGCCGAAAAAGGGCAGTAAGTTGCCGACTTGGCCCGGCTTTCTGGGTGACCGAGAGGTCCTTGCCTTCACCGTCGCCGATCTTTTGAAGAAGGAGCATGGCGATAGTCACCGAGCGATTAAGGAGTTGATGCGCCAGACAGGTGCCAGCGAGCGAACCGTGAAACACTGGCTGTCTGGTCAACATGCTCCAGAGGTTATGTTTTTCCTTCGGCTCGTGGTCTCCTCGCCGGTCGTAAGAGCGTTCGTGCTTGGTATCATCGAAGGCCCGGCATCTGAGCAAACTTCTCCTGCGAATGATCGCATTATTCGCGTCGCGACCAGAGAAGCCTACGCCACTGGCGAAGCCGCTAACGCCACGCTGGCGGCAACCAGACGCCGCAATGACCCTTATCGTGTCCCTGAACGTGACCCTAAAGATGACCCTGAACCGCAATCCTTCAATCAGCGACAGCTATGGTTCTTGGAGCAGATCAGAATGGGTGAGCGCTTCAGTGCCAAGGAGATCGTTCAAACTTGGCATGTCAGCCTGAAAACCGCGCGTAGGGACATCAGCACGTTGCTCCATTCCAAGTTACTTGAGTACATCGGATCGCGGAGAAAAGGCCGTTATCGAACGAGTTCACGATGAACAGGAATATCAGTCGGCATCATCATCGTACTGTCCGCCGGAAGTGAGGTCGGCGGGATCTTTATTGGTGGCATCGAGCGCGCCTCGCCTGCTTAGAAGTCCAGCATCCTCAAGTGCCTCCATGTTGGGAAGGTCACGCAGGGTCTCAAAGCCAAACACTGACAAAAAGCGGGGTGTTGTCACATAGGTGTAAGGCGCACCGGGTGTCGGACTTCTCGGCCCTGAAACGATGAAGCCAGCATCTCGCAGGCCGGCGATCGTGTCACGACTGACCTCCTTGCCGAAAATCTCCGACAGTTCGGCCCGGGTGATCGGCTGAAAATATCCCACCGCCGTCAACACCATTGTCTCGGTCTCGGACAGCGATGCTGCAATCGATCTCGCCGGAGCGGTCGAAATGCGAATTGTTTCAGCAAACCGCGGTCGGGTGCGATGCTGCCATCCACCTGCAACCGACACCAATTCGTATGGTCGGTCTCTAAGCTCGTTGGCAAGGTCGTCAATCAGCAAATCAACGCTACAGTCCCTGCCAACCACGGCTGCCAGCATCTCGCGGCTAACTGGCTCAGCAGAAGCGAAGATTACCGCCTCGACCCGGAGCATCCATTCTCGCCACCGCAACTCCGACGGCAAATCCTCAAGCTCGCGATCAAAGAGAACGTCCTGCCTTCGATCTCGCGATGGCCGCCTTTTGGTTTGAGTTGCCGAGGATCTTGCCATCTTCATAACCCGTACAGGCGGAATGATGAGCGGCCGGAAACTTCTCGTACAGCCTCGAAACTCTCCAGTCGCTCAAACAGTCGAGTAGCTGCCCAGCGTGACAGATTGCAGCCCGGCGCCGAGGCCGGAATCGCGTCTTCATTGAGGAGCTTTTGGATAACCGCATCGCTCCCCTTGGTCCTCACCTTTGGCACTGCTGCCATTAGACGAGCGGCACGGCGATCAATGTCGGCGGCAGATTGGAGCGCTGCCTCGGCGCTGCTGACTACCGCCAAGCAGATTGCCTTCGGATAAGCCGGCTCACCCGGCCGCACTCGGCCTCTTCCGCCTATGGTACGGAATGCAGCCCCGAACCGTACAGGTAGCAACAGCGGCACGGGTTTCGCCCATTTCAGCTTCCGGGCCAGCACGATGTCTGCCAAAGCTAGAGCCAGGACCTCCGCGTCCGGACGAAGCGCCATGATCGCGGATACCAGATCAGCAATAGCAAGGGGGGCTGCGCGCGCGGACTGGATTGCCGCATCGGCGAGATCCGCGATCGAGGACAAATCGGAGTTCCATCGGATAGACAGAAGCTCGGCTAATTCCCGGACAAAAGCAGTACCCGGTATGGCTGTTCGACGTGCCAGCATTCGTGTGGCCAGAAACAGCTTTCCGGCCGGTCCCGGATCCCCTTTCTCAGGCGTCAACAAAACGGCGTCACGCAGCGCATCCTCTTCTTCATTCCGACCGAGCATGCGGGCCGCGACAGCCGCTGATTTAAGGGCCAGGCGATCACGCCAGCAGCCGAGCCATGGAGGATCGGCGCGGATCAAATCGTCGAGGGATTTCAGTGCGATACCAGCGGCGAAGGCGGCATCAATTTCGTCGATGTCACGGCCGCGTGCCAACGTCCAACCCGGCAGGTGAGCCGACCATGTCGTTTGTTGAATTTGCGGTGTAGCGATCGAGTCCATGTCTGACAACATAAATCATGCGCGCGGTTTGTACCATTAAATTTGACTAAAACCGCACAGCTTGTCGGCATTAAATAACGTCCGATAATCTTGCATTATCGGACGTCTTTGCTAGTCTTACTGGATCCGCGACGAACGCCTAGATTCTATGTCAGCTGACCGGAATTGATGAGATTGTGCAGTGATTTCTCGGAGTGCCATTTTCTGCCGAGGCGCTCCTCTACACTAGGCCTTTGATCTTATTCCCTTCTTCAAGCCGCTGGCTCCAATAAGCCTTCGTCAGTTAGTCTCACGATTTCCGCCTCGGGTACGCTTGGTCTCAACAATTCCGTGCCGGGTCGGATCAAAGACCACCAAATAGAGTTGCTGACTTCGTTCGCGGCTCCCCCTCCCCCCGCGTCAACAGTCGAAAAACGCGACCAGCTCGCTTTCGGCCACAGATGACTCAGGACGCGCTCCGATATTTTTCCATCTCTACGGTCAGCCTCCCCCCTGAAAGGCGCTGTACGGCCATCTGTGAGGGTCGAAAAATTTCGCTTTCGTGTTTTTTGAAAGGCCAGGCCGATTCTTGCCTGGACCGATGGTCAGGCGACCAAGGGTCGAGCAGTCCCGCGTTATCTTCTTTCGGCAATGCTCGTCAGCGGCCTTTTCGATGCGAGCGATCATATCCGCCGGGTCGTTCAGCAATCGGGCGACACCGATTGCAAGCGCGTACCGTTCCGCAGATGGTGCAGACGAGAGCTGCGCGATGTCCGTTGGCAGCTGCTGATCATAGATCGGGACTGCGACCGCGAATTCCGGCACCACAATTGTCAGCGCAGGGCGTCGGAAGCGTTTCGATTGAAGGGAGGGCTCGTGCTGTTGCAGCAACGACAATCTGGCCAATTCCCACGGAACCGCAGGCGACGCTTTGCGGATCGGCGATAGCAGCAGCGACAAAGCCTGCTCAACTGGCACTCCGTCGGCGCCCTTTCCCATTCCCCATCGATTGAGTATTGCCCCTCCCCTGCGCGCTGCCCAATAATCGCCGAGGGCACTGACCCCGCGGGTGTCGCGGCTGAACAGGGGTTGACGATGTCGCTCGCACCAAAAGGAAAAGGCAAACGACCAGGCTTTGAGCCGTGGCGGTCGTTGCATTCCCTGCGAGCACGCTGGGCAAATCTCCCCTGCTTTCCACCTGAGGAGATTGCGATAGCGCGATGGCAAACCATGGAAGGTCATCGCGAACAGTCGTTCTACCGAGCTGCTTGTTGCTGCGGCGATGCACTCCACATCACTAAGCGCGGGTTCCCTCTCCAGCTCCAGCGCAGGTCGTGCCCAGCCGACGTGCGCTTGCAGCTCATCCAACGAAACAAGATAGACGTCGGCGACCCGCTCCAGCCACGAGCTCAACCGCTCCTCCGGCAAGGGCGGTGGTACGATCGGAAGCGGCGCTCTCCCCTCCCCTCTCATGGCTCAGGCCGTAACGAAGGGTGGCGGCACGGCGACGCGGTGATCGAGGATCGCGGCTGGCGTAATCCGCTCGGTTCCGGTGAGGACGGCCTGCACGGCAAGGTCAATCACCATTCGGAATATCGATGCCGTGACGCCGCTATTGACCTCGACCAAGCGTTTGAGCGCGCTGTCCGTAAGCTCGGACGGCAAGCGCAGTGGCAACGACCGCAGAAGGCCTCCTACCAATCCATGAAAGTTGGCGTCGTGCCGCCAAGGCGGCAGGCCATAAGGCTCGAAGCGGCTGTTGAGATGGGCGTCTCCGCGGATCGCATCCCGTGCTTCGTGAGAGCCGAGGCAAATGAGCGGAATGCGCAACTCGTTGCCGAGGAAGCGCAACAGATTAAGCATCCGGCGCTGCTCACGGTAGGTTCCGGCAATCAGGTTCTGGACCTCGTCGATAACAAGCATGCGCGGCGCGGTTTCCTGCAGCAGTCGGAGCGCCTGCGTTTCAAGCTGTCCGATCGTGGCTCGTGTCGGCGGCGGGGCGCCGATCACCGAAAGCAGGCGATGATAGAAGCGGCCCTCGTCCGGCGAGGCCACCATCTGCACGGCAATGATGGGCCGATGATGGATGCCACTGCTTTCATCGAAGCTCGGAGGATGCGCGCGGACGAACTTCTCAATGATCATTGTCTTGCCCATGCCCGACGCCCCGAAGATCAGCAAGTTCGGCATGCGGGCACGCTTGGGAAACAAAAGAAGTTCCTCAAGTTTGTCGAGTGCCTGTCGGGCACGCGGATAATCAATCCACCGGTCTACCCTCATATGCTCGATGCGTTCGCGATCCGGCATGTTGGCATGGGCCTGAACCGCGGGATCCAGATGCGGATAGGCCGTCATTCCCACACCTCGACTGGAAAGTGGGGCAAGGTGATTACCGGTTCATCCAATGTCACGCTTGCCGCAAGTGCCGGCCTTGGCTGCAGATGAGCTCGACGCGCAAGCCATCTGCGTGTCTGGGTGGTTTCCCGGGTCGCCTGGTCGACAAGCGCACGTTGCGCGGCGATGGTCTGGAAAATCATCTCCTCATCGATCTCGCGGCGCCCGCGGGCTCGCTGCACGCGTATCGCTGCCTTCTGCTCCCACAGCGTGATGGCCGCACGTCCGGGATTACGTGTCGGCACCATCAGATAGTTGTCGCCCAGCTTGACGAATACCCTGTGCAAGTCCCGCGGGTCGTATTTGACCAGTACCTTGTCGTCGCACCGGCCGATCCAGGGTGCAAGGCCGTCAGACCAGTAGCAGATGTTGTTGAGGTGGATGCCGGTTCGGCGCAGCACGCGCGGTTCGAACGGCAGGAAATCGATGAGGAAAGCGAGCGGGTCAAGGACCTGCCGCACAGGATACGCAGATATAGCTTCCTTCCAGGCCGCCACTGGTGGCCGGCCAATGCCCCGATGCAGGCCGGAATGGTAGGCGATGATCTCCAACGCCAGCCAGGCCTCAAGCTCCCGCATCGTCATTACCGCGCGCGCCTCGGGATCGTAATCGCCCCGCTCCAGCACATTGGAGAAATGCGTGCCGGGAAGCAGATGTACCGCGCCCATCATCGTGCCGATCAGGCGTTCGATATGTCCGCCAAACCGGGGCGTTCCTGGCGGTCGGTAGGAGACGATGATATTATGGTCGTCGCAGCCCCGCTTAAACGCGCGCGCATGGAATTCGGCGCCGTTGTCGACATGAATGCATTCTGGCAAGCCGCTTGTGGGCCACTCCAGGGCTATCCCGCGATCCCCCAGCCACCGGGCCTTATCGATGATCGCGTGCGTCAGGCAAAGTGCCACAGATGTCACCGACGGCGCCTCTAAGGAAAGATAGAACCCCAGCACCATTCGCGTGCAAACATCGATGGCGATGCTCAGTATTGGCCGGCCAATCGGCTGCCGTTCAATTGGATCGACTACCGTTACGTCGACCTTCGTGTGATCGATCTGGACCACCTGCAACGGACGCTGAGCTGAAAACTCGCCAGGTAACGCCAGGAACTGCGCATCAGCCCGCGCTTTCCCCTCGCGGCGGCGCGTCATGGCTTCCAAATCCAAGGTCGCAAGATAGCCCTTCAGGCGTCTGATCGACGGTGGCGGCAACTGCTCTGCGCGACAGTCGGCAACGATGTGCTTTCGTAGCCGAGTTAACGTCGGCCGTTCCGGCATGGCATAGAATGTCGTAACGTTGCGATCGACAATTGCCTTCAGAGCCGGTTCAAAGGCGTCGATGCCCCCGCGTCGCCCCGACTTCCGGTGAATAAGCGCCGCGGCACGCTCCTCAGTCCTGAACCGCTTCAGCCAGCGGAACAGGGTCGCACGGCTGACTGCAAGCTCCGCCATCGCATCGGCGACGTCCCCGGCCGTGGGGCGCGGCGGTAGACGTCGCAGAACGTCCGCATGCCGAAGCACTTTCTGCCATTCGACTTCGTTGAGCTGATCACGTCGCATAGCCTTCACGCGCCTGGCATATCGAGGTAATCTCACCATATCTGAATCGCGTGACAGTTCAGTCTCAACGAAACCGAAACGGTCTCACGAAATCTGAATCGGCTAATCCCTTGGAAACAAATGAAGTCCAGTCTCGAGAAAAACGGTCAACTGACACAAAACACCAAAAATCATGTCAGCTGACCGGAATTGATGAGATTGTGCAGTGATTTCTCGGAGTGCCATTTTCTGCCGAGGCGCTCCTCCACACTAGGCCTTTGATCTTATTCCCTTCTTCAAGCCGCTGGCGCCAATAAGCTTTCGTCAGTTAGTCTCACGATTTCCGCCTCGGGTACGCTTGGTCTCAACAATTCCGTGCCGGGTCGGATCAAAGACCACCAAATAGAGTTGCTGACTTCGTTCGCGGCTCCCCCTCCCCCCGCGTCAACAGTCGAAAAACGCGACCAGCTCGCTTTCGGCCACAGATGACTCAGGACGCGCTCCGATATTTTTCCATCTCTACGGTCAGCCTCCCCCCTGAAAGGCGCTGTACGGCCATCTGTGAGGGTCGAAAAATTTCGCTTTCGTGTTTTTTGAAAGGCCAGGCCGATTCTTGCCTGGACCGATGGTCAGGCGACCAAGGGTCGAGCAGTCCCGCGTTATCTTCTTTCGGCAATGCTCGTCAGCGGCCTTTTCGATGCGAGCGATCATATCCGCCGGGTCGTTCAGCAATCGGGCGACACCGATTGCAAGCGCGTACCGTTCCGCAGATGGTGCAGACGAGAGCTGCGCGATGTCCGTTGGCAGCTGCTGATCATAGATCGGGACTGCGACCGCGAATTCCGGCACCACAATTGTCAGCGCAGGGCGTCGGAAGCGTTTCGATTGAAGGGAGGGCTCGTGCTGTTGCAGCAACGACAATCTGGCCAATTCCCACGGAACCGCAGGCGACGCTTTGCGGATCGGCGATAGCAGCAGCGACAAAGCCTGCTCAACTGGCACTCCGTCGGCGCCCTTTCCCATTCCCCATCGATTGAGTATTGCCCCTCCCCTGCGCGCTGCCCAATAATCGCCGAGGGCACTGACCCCGCGGGTGTCGCGGCTGAACAGGGGTTGACGATGTCGCTCGCACCAAAAGGAAAAGGCAAACGACCAGGCTTTGAGCCGTGGCGGTCGTTGCATTCCCTGCGAGCACGCTGGGCAAATCTCCCCTGCTTTCCACCTGAGGAGATTGCGATAGCGCGATGGCAAACCATGGAAGGTCATCGCGAACAGTCGTTCTACCGAGCTGCTTGTTGCTGCGGCGATGCACTCCACATCACTAAGCGCGGGTTCCCTCTCCAGCTCCAGCGCAGGTCGTGCCCAGCCGACGTGCGCTTGCAGCTCATCCAACGAAACAAGATAGACGTCGGCGACCCGCTCCAGCCACGAGCTCAACCGCTCCTCCGGCAAGGGCGGTGGTACGATCGGAAGCGGCGCTCTCCCCTCCCCTCTCATGGCTCAGGCCGTAACGAAGGGTGGCGGCACGGCGACGCGGTGATCGAGGATCGCGGCTGGCGTAATCCGCTCGGTTCCGGTGAGGACGGCCTGCACGGCAAGGTCAATCACCATTCGGAATATCGATGCCGTGACGCCGCTATTGACCTCGACCGCTGATCACGTCGCATAGCCTTCACGCGCCTGGCATATCGAGGTAATCTCACCATATCTGAATCGCGTGACAGTTCAGTCTCAACGAAACCGAAACGGTCTCACGAAATCTGAATCGGCTAATCCCTTGGAAACAAATGAAGTCCAGTCTCGAGAAAAACGGTCAACTGACATTCTACTTCTATACGCGCAATTCACCGCTTTCAGATAATCGAGAATGGTGCTAATGTGGCTAGACAGCCTAGCTAGATCGGAGCAGATTCATGGATTGGCAGCTGCAGGACGCTAAAAACCAATTTTCGAAAGTAGTGCAAAAAGCCCGCTTTGAAGGCCCGCAAGAGATAACCGTGCGTGGCGAACGCACAGCCGTTGTCTTGTCCGCAAAAGACTATGACGCTTTGCGCGCAGGACGACCGACTTTGGTCGATGATCTGCTTGCCGGTCCGCCTTGGGATGACGCCTTCACCGACACGGTCGACGCACGGGCCAAAGTCTCAAGCCGCGACGTGTCCTTCTGATGTATCTGGTGGATACGAATATTGTCTCGGAGGCAAGGCGGGGCACTCCACAGGCAGTGTCGTGGCTGCGCTCGGTCGATCCTCTCAGCGTCCATTTGAGTGCGCTGACGCTTGGTGAGATCATGCGCGGTATTGCCTTGAAACAAAAAACAGATCCCAAGGCTGCGGCACATCTTGCCGAATGGCTGCGCAAGCTGCGCCACGATCATGCTGACCGCATCCTCACGGTGACCGACGAGATCGCAGTCGAATGGGGCCGCATCGCCGCGATCCGTCCGCGCGGCGACATCGACGGGCTGATCGCAGCCACTGCAATTGTCCATGATCTGATCCTCGTCACTCGCAACGTCAAGGACTTTGAGGACACAGGCGCAGCCGTCATCAATCCATGGGAAGTGTGAGATGAGCGACATTCTCGGTGGGCAAGCTATGGCGGACGATCCTTCCATTTCCAGAGCAGAAATCCCCTCCCCTGCCCCACAACCGGGGTCCAGCCTGTCGGGTCACCTGCAAGACCTCACCGATCGCGCTCGAAGCTACGTCGAGGCAGCCAGCTCGATCAACACTAGAAAAGCCTACGCATCCGACTGGAAGCACTTTTCTGCCTGGTGCCGTCGCTCCAGTCTTTCCCCCCTCCCCCCACATCCGGCGACCGTCGGCCTCTACATCACAGCCTGCGCCTCGGGATCCGTTGACCGCGGAGCAAAGGCAAATTCCGTTTCGACGATTGAGCGCCGCCTCTCGTCGATTTCGTGGAATTATGCGCAACGCGGCCTGAGCCTCGATCGCAAGGACCGGCATATCGCCATTGTTATGGCCGGGATTCGAAACAGCCATGCCCGCCCGCCGGTCCAAAAGGAAGCGGTCATGGCGAGCGACATCATCGCCATGCTAGAAACACTCGATCGCGGCACCCTGCGTGGCATGCGCGACCGAGCGATGCTGCTAATCGGCTATACTGGTGGACTTCGGCGGTCAGAGATCGTTGGCCTCGATCTGAAAGCCGACCAGACCGAGGACGGGCGCGGTTGGATCGAGATCCTCGACAAGGGCATGCTCATCACCTTACGCGGCAAAACCGGATGGCGAGAGGTCGAGGTCGGCCGCGGCTCGGCCGATGCGACCTGCCCGGTCGCCGCTATCGAAACGTGGATCAAGTTCGCCAAGCTTGCGCACGGTCCCCTCTTCCGTCGGGTCACGGGACAGGGCAAAGCGGTTGGATCGGAGCGCTTGAACGACAAGGAAATCGCCCGCCTAGTCAAGCGCACCGCCATGGCTGCGGGTATTCGAGGCGATCTGCCCGAGATCGAGCGTCAGTTTAAATTCTCGGGCCACTCCCTGCGCGCCGGCCTTGCCTCGTCTGCCGAGGTCGACGAGCGATATGTCCAGAAGCAACTGGGGCACGCGTCCGCAGAGATGACCCGCAGATATCAGCGCCGGCGTGATCGCTTCCGCGTGAATTTGACCAAGGCTTCAGGGCTTTAGCTGGCCCCTACCCTCCTCCGCATGTGTCAATCGGCATCGAAACGGGGCTCTGACGCAGTTTTGGTGGTGATGGATTTTATCCCGCGCCGATGACGCGGGCTTGGAGGAGATCAATTTTTCCGCGGCCGTACATCTGGCGTTTCACAAGTTTGAGCTTGGTGATCTGCCCCTCCGTCTGGCCGTTGGACCATGGTGAAGAGATCGCTGCGCTGACGGCTGCTCGGTCTCTAACGACACCGTTGGCGAAGGAGGCGACCAAGCCCGATCGAGCGCGTTCCAACCACGGATCGAGATCAGCGAGAGATTTCTTGCGGATCATGGCCTGGAAGGCGGCGATGACTTCCCGCGCCTCAACCAGCAGCGGCACGCCACCCTCAATCGCCGCAACCGTCACGGTCTCAGATTTGGAAAGGTCGTCGCGGCCGATGGTCATGAGACGTGCAATGGTCCTGGCCGAAGGCGCTCGGCTCAACGCGCCCGCATCGACCTTCTCTGCTTTTCGACGGCGTGTGGCCCACTCGGTGACAACTCGAAGACAGCCGCGGAACCCTTGGCTCTTGAGTTGCCGCCATAGCTCCGTTCCATTCCGGTGTCCGGCCATCCATTGAGCGTCAAGCCAGGGCAGGTAGAGTTCAAGCGAGTTCTCACGGACGCGGAAGACATCCGAACGTTGACCACGCAGTACGCGTCGGACAAGGCCGCGACTGTATCCGGTCCGGCGCACGATCTCCTTGATTGTTGCTCCGGACTTGGCCATGTCGAGAATTGCGGCGTTGGTGTCTTCCCGTCGAAGATATCCCTCGTACTGGATCCTCTCGGCGGCCGTCAGCAGTTCGGGGTTGATCGTGGCCGCTCCGATCGCAGTTCGGATCTGGCGCATCGATTTGCGCACCGCATCGAGGAATGCCCGGCTGGCGTTCTCCATTAAGTGCCAGCGGTCAGCGACCTGGGTGGCGTGTGGCAACGCCTTGGCTGCAGCCGTCGCGTAACCGCCGCCGCGGTCGCGAGCGACGATGCTGATCTGAGGTTGGTCCGAGAGCCAGGCCTGGGCCGTCGACGGCTCCCGATCCGGCAGGAGAGCAATGGTTTTGCGCCGTTCCAGATCGCAGATGATGGTCCCATAGCGTTGATTTCGTCGCCACGCCCAGTCGTCGATACCGATCACGGTGGGTGGGACAAAGCGCGGACTGCCGCGTCGCCGCACGACGCGCAGCAGCGTATCGTTGCTGACCGGCAACATCAGCCTTTTGGCAAAGGTGGCCGCTGGCCTGCCACCCAGTGCAAGTCCGAGATGATGGACGATGTGGTCAAGCCTGGCGGTTCGCCGCGCCGAAGGCGCGAGAATGTCTCCGTCGAAGCGCTCGGCGAAGATTCAACGACCGCATAGCACTGCATCGCAGTGGAACCGGCGCGCTTCAATGACAAGCCGAACGGGCTTTCCCACCAAGGGCAGGTCAGCCAGGCGTCGTTGATATCGACTGTGGATTCGTTCCGACCTTGTTCCACAGATTGGGCAAAAGCTTGCTTTGCTCGTCGGCCGGACTGCGATCAACATGACGTCGTCATCAATGGCTGTATTGTCGACTATAAAGCCGCGAGGGACGAGCGTCGACGATCTGAGCGAATGGCCCATGGTATTGATTCCTTGCGTGAAACCAACATCAGCCAGCACTTGATTTCATCAAAAGTGAGTCAGAGCCCCGTTTCGATGCCGAAACACATCGGGCACTGTTTCGAAGCGGGGGCTCGATCCGCAATCCATCAATGCGATCATCAAGCAGCGCGTGCAGTTGGCTGGTTTCGATCCTGGGGAGTTTTCCGCGCATGGACTGCGGTCTGGCTACCTCACCGAGGCCGCCAACCACGGCATCCCGATGCCTGAGGCCATGGAGCAATCTCGTCATCGCTCGGTGCAGCAGGCCTCAAACTACTATAACTCCGCAGCACGTCGCACTGGTCGGGCTTCCCGAATTCTTTGAAAAAGTGTGCAGGTGAATTTTCAGCAGCAAAACTCATCGAATCTTAAAATCAAGAATCTACGCGGGATCACGACATTTGATGTGAGCAAATGATGAGTAGAGATATTGCTTCAAGCCAGCTAGCGTTCCCTGTTGGCGTTGTGCTTTTTTCCGGATCGGTATCCCTCAACTGCTTTTTTGAAATTGAGCGTTACTCGTGGGGCATCATCATCGTGTATGCCTATCTGACCTTAAGCTTCTTGGGAATTATCGTCTTCGATATTTGGAGACGCGTCGGACAAAGGTCTCGGTCGCAACGAGTTCGCTTCGGACGGATTTGGCGCCGCACTGGGCTGGTCTGGCACACTATCGGCGCAATCTCGGTGGTCTTGGCTACCTGGTTGCTGTCGCAGACAACATCCGCGTTCGCCGTCAATGATCGTTTCCAAGACCTTTTCTCAACTTATGTGGCCACCTTCGGACTTTATGGATTTACGCCAATCGCAACAGACTCATTCGCTGCATTGGCGTCGAGGGACACGAATAAAGGTCGCTTCCTCAAGACTATGCTTAGGGCTCCGCGTGGTTTCGCGGCGTTGTGGTTTATCATCTACATCACAACGGGCATGGTCCTTTACAACTACGCCGGAAACGCTTCATACGACGAGATCTCGGTTGACGGTGCAACTATTCCCCACACGGCTTGGGCAGTTGGTATAGGTTCATTAACGGCCGCATTCAAAATGCTGATTTTCTTGAGAAGCCAAAACAACAAACCAGCCAACTAATACCCTACGGACTTCTTGTAGTGCCATGTGCGCATCCGACTACTGCCTCATCCATTTGAAGAGCAGATAGCGCGTCTTCCCTGAAGACCTACTAGCCGCGACAAAGGAGAATTTATTGGCTCACGTGCCATTAAATCTTCTTACGCACCTCAAGGCCGAACTAGCTTGTCACCTGCCGGCCAGACGACTTTGAAATCGCCGTTCTCCAATGGCCATGCGAGGCCGAACCCGTTTCCCAGAGCCAAGGCCCTGTCGTCGGCCTTGGTGACTTCCGTTTCCACAACAATAAGCTGCCTTCCTTCCCATCTCTGGTGCTGCCGATAGTCCAGCAGTTGTCCCATCGCCGTTCGGATAGCAAATCGAACAGTCGACGCCTCCGTTGGCTTGACCTCGACCATTACGTCTTGACCTTTTCCATCCGTAAACCGCATGTAGTCGCAGAAAGTAGGAAGAAACCGAACGCCATGGACCGTGCGTTGAAGATATTCCCTGAACAGCTTTTCAAGCTTGCTGTGCCGGGGGGTTACCTGCACCTCATGACGTTTCACATACTTAGCGTAGCCTTCAGTTGCCGCCTGCCCGGCCCGATGCTTGACACGACTGCGCACAGGTGGCCGAGCATAAGATGGCACTTTGTCGCCGATCATTGCGCGGATTGACTTTACGAAGCTCTTCGCCTCAGGGTCAGTCGTATCGTCCGCATACCACCAGCTCGCTTGCCCGCTCCAGCCCTCACCGCGTTGTAGGTAAAGTCGTTCATCCCGTTTGCTGAAAGGGATGAGATGCGCATCCTTGGCCCGCGCGCGCACCCGAAAGCTCAATATCTCGTCGAGCTCGTGCTGAGCGGAAGGATATATGCCGTCGAGCCTCTGGCGGTCACGATAGACCCGCGCATTTTCGTACCATCCGATCACGCAACGCGGATCTTTGCCATCGATAGGAGCGGTCCAGACGACATCCACGCCATCAATGAACTCTGCCGAGGTAGATGCCCCCAAACGCTCGATTTTTACCTTCCGATCGACCGCGTCCTTTATCGTTTCAAAATGCCCATAAACGTACCCGTCGTCGGCTGCCACGAAGTTCAGTTCCTCCCCGGCTTTGCCCTCCGAAACGACGTAACCACCACCACCCTTCGGAGGGTCAGTGGCATCCCGACCTGCATAGTTCTTCATCCACGCAATATTACAAAAAAGTAGCGGCATGATTTCTTCCGGAGCGACGAGTGACTATAGCAAATTAATCTTTTCATCCGCGCGAGAAAGTTGCAAATCGGAATAGTGCTTCGCCGTGATCATGTACCACTGACAGGGAGCTTCGTGAGCGACCGAGAACTCACAGACGGCAATGACGATCGAACGACTATTCCCGACGGAGCGAATTCTAGGTCCTGTTGACAAAGTATGGCAGCCATATCTTTGCGGCGGCCAGGGCAAGGAATGCTGAGAAGGATTTTCGGGTCTTATCGTATCGGGTCGCAACGCGACGGAACTGTTTGAGACGGTTGAACATCCGCTCGATACGGTTCCGATCCTTATAGGCCCGGAAGTCGCAGGCAGGCGGGTTCTTCCGGTTGGCCTTCGGCGGAATGACTGGCCTGATCCCATGGATCAAGAGTTCCTCGCGCTGGAAATCACCGTCATATCCTTTGTCGGCGAGGAACAGTCTCGGCTTGCCAACCGGCATTGCCAGCAGGTCCGGAACGGCGTTGTAGTCTGAAGCCTCGCCGCCTGTCAGGACGAAGCCAAGAGGGCGTCCCTGACCGTCTGCGCGGGCGTGGATTTTCGTCGTAAAGCCGCCGCGTGATCGACCAAAAGCCTCCTGATAAGTCCCCCTTTAGCGCCCGCAGCCTGAGAATGGCCGCGGACCGTGGTGCTGTCGATCATGTGCTGCCAGTCATCCGTCAGCCCCAGCTCAACGAGGGTCTCAAGCAGAGCGTCCCAAACGCCTTGTTCGGCCCAACGGCGGAAGCGCACATAGACCGAATTCCATTTCCCGTAGCGCTCATGCATGTCGCGCCAGGGGCATCCGACCCGAAGAACATGCAGCATGCCGTTGAGGTATCTTCGATTGTCGTGCGAGGGACGAGACTTCCTGCCACGTTCGGTGGGCAAAAGACCCTCAATGATCCGCCATTCCATATCCGTCAGGTCGCCGCGAGCCAAAACCGCCTCCTAAAAGGCAGTCTTGAATCACGCTTTTGCTGATTTGGGAATCCACTTTGTCAACAGGGCCTAGCTACCTGCCGGTATCGGCATTCGATATCGACACCTTCAACGACATTCTCGTCGAAGAGATCGATTCTGACTTCACCTCAAGCATATGCTGTTGCGTCGACTGCTACGAGGATTTCGCCCTTACGTGTCCGGGCGTCGAAATACACGATGTCGAATTTCAGACGAACGCAGTGAGCGTGTACTACTGCGTTGAGCAGAGCCACCTCGTCCACCTCTACACGGCGGAGCTTATGACACTTAAGCACTTTGTGTTCTGTCCCCGCTGTGGAACATATGTACGTAGGTCGATCCACATTTTCGAACATCCGTTTGATCGGGTCGAAGAGATTGAAAAGTCGATTGGCGAGCCGCCATCGATAGGAAGTGCCACTCCCTTCCTGCTTCTCAAGCATCCATTCGCGCGAAGCATCCTCGAAGCGGTCCGGGGACTTTCTGCAGACACTACTCCCAAGTTAACGCCTGGGACATTCTTCCGCGCAAGGAAATCAGCGCACATTACGAAGCAGTATCAGTCCTTCTCCGACATCGCAACGTTCGGCCCCAGCCCCTCAGGTGTGATTGGAGAAGGCCGATTCAATCATGCCGGCGCCCCCATGATCTGCCTCGCAACCACCCTTGAAACAGCACTTCTTGAGATCGGCAGCCTCAACGAATTGTCTTCGGTCGTAAAGCTGGCGCTCGATGTCGAACAGTGTACCGCTTGCCGCGCCGCGCATTGATCGCGGCTGGTTGAGACCCGAATACGTATTCTCTCGGTTTTGCGCCCAACGCCGATCTTCAGAGCTGTCTCCGCCTGATCGGCGTTCAGGAGACAGGCGCCGCTGTAGCTTTTAGCAACTAGGAGCTTTTACGCTATTTGCCACTTCATGGCAGGCTTATGCCCGATGGTGCTGGTAACGGTCGCCGAAAGCCAATGCCGCAGATTCCCACCACTCGTTTGACAGCCGTGCAGAACGCTAGTTTCGCAATAGAAAACAAAAGGTTAGACCACAAAAAAAGTGATCCGCCGTAGAGGGTCTAGCTGTTAAGGTCTTGTTAACTAAAAAAAGTTTGCCGAACAGGTAGAATCGCAGGTATTAATAACGCTTATTGGACTACGTTTGAGCTAAAAGCGTTATTCTGGATTCGGCTGA
>NZ_CP039906.1 GCF_005221385.1 Agrobacterium tumefaciens
CTAGGACGGAGGCGGAAAGACAATATGTTTGAACAGATAGGTGCGGCGCTCACAGGAGCGCCGAACGGACGGGCACGCACACCCGTCAGAAGGCAGAGCCGCGCGCTCGGCCGATGCGAAGCCGTCTTCTGGCGGCGCACCAATCGCGAGGAAGTGCAGCGCATTCTTCTTGCTGCTAAGCGCTATGAACGGATCGAGCGCCAAGCCGGCGCGAGGAGCGGCCCCTTGGGTGCCGTCGCCATCGAGGTCCTGGAGCTGTTCGTCAATCTTGTCGATTACAAGACCGGCCGGCTGGAGCCATCGATCGACACGCTGATGCTCCGGCTCAAACGCTCGCGTGACGCAATCGTCCGCGCGCTGAAGAATCTTCGCACCCATGGTTTTCTGGATTGGCTGCGTCGATACGAGCCGACGGGCAATACGGGACGTGGCCCACAGGTTCAGCAAACCAGCAATGCCTATCGCCTCTCCCTTCCCGAACGCGCCAAGCGCTTCCTTGGCCGGTTCGGGATTGCCCCTCCCCTCCCCGACGACCATCTCCAGGCCATGGCGGCGCGAACGGCTGCCATTGAGGAGCATCGTGTTACCCTGGCGCTGGATGAACGCGCCCTATTCGACCTCGGCGACAATCCCCTGGGGCAAGCCCTCGCACGCCTTGGAAAATCAATAAAACAACGCGAGTCCGCCAGACAGACTGAATCCCTTCCTGGTTCTATAATATATAGACGGGAATAAGCGGACGCCGCTGTTCGGGCTTCTAACGAAGCCCTGCGGCGGTTCCGGCCCGCGCCTATTGCGGGCCGGTGCGGCACCCCCAGATGCAAAATCGCCGTCGACGAATGCGCGGAAAGGAAAAATGGCTCTTGAAAGGGGCGAAGGGGGTTGGCGGCAGAGCCAAATAATGCGAATATCAGATAAACGCACCGAGGTTATTAGATATGGAGACGGAAATGGCGACGCTTTCTTTCCCGGACACGATTGACGGCAAAGCCGTGAAAAATCTGGCCGGCGCGCACGCGCTGAACGGCGCCGTGGTGTTCGGCCAGCCCGGCGGGTTCGCCGTTCTCGTCAAATATGGCGCCAACGAACGGGCCGTGGCCGCGCAGCGATCCAAGCGCATGCGGATTTGGCGGAATTTGAACACCGCCGCTGCCTATGTCCGCGACGAGCTCGGTCTTGCCCGCTTCGAAATCGACATGACCGACCACGATCCGGCGGCCCTCGAAAGGAGGCGGCCGGATACGGCCGAGCGACAGCGACAGCTGCACGAGGCAGCTGAGCATGATGCCTGGTTTCGTGGGGAGGTCCAGAAAGCCCTCGACGGCATCAGCGACGGCTCGAACCACGCGATTTCGGAGGAAGATTGGGAAATTCGCTCAAAAGCCAGACGGGCCGAGCTCGAACGGCGTGTCGTGAAAAATGATCGCTAAGCGCATGCGCCTTGTCAGGCGCGAGACCTACGCCCATGATCTGGACCGGATCGTTGAATATATCGCCAAGGACAATCCGGTGGCCGCTCTCGCCATGTGGGATGAAATCGAAGGCCAGGTCGAGCGGCTAAGAGACTTCCCGCTGTCCGGTCGGTCAGGCCGAGTACCGGAGACGCGAGAGCTTGTCGTCGCCGGCACAGCCTATATCGTCATCTATGTCGTGGGTGATGATGTGGATTTGGTTCGCGTCCTGCATGGCGCGCAGAAGTGGCCCCCAAATCCGTGAAATCGCTGTAGATCGTTGTCGGCAATTGCTGGCTGATAGATAATAGATTGCAAAAAGCTAGCTTTTTATAATCTGCTAGAAAACAGCATGTAATTTGTTTATTAATAATAAGCAGCTATCATATCTGCTGATAAACAGATTGTGAGGATTTGATATGCCCGTCATATCTCTGGTATCGAGCAAAGGAGGCGTCGGCAAAACGACTTCCGCCGTCGTGCTTGCCGGTGAATTCGCAGCCGCTGGCCGCAAGGTAATCCTGATTGATGCTGACCCCAACCGACCGCTCCAGGCTTGGTCAAATCTAAAGATCCTCCCCGAAACATTGCGCTTGATGATCGATGATTCCGCCGAGACGATCATCGACACGATCGAAGAAGCGCGTGCAGCGGCGGATTTCGTGATCGTTGACCTCGAAGGAACGGCTACAGACCGTATCGGCTTTGCGATTGCTCGATCGGATCTCGTGCTCATCCCACTGCAAAGTTCAGTCTTGGACGCAGCGGAGGCTGCGAAATCCGTGAAGCTCGTTCATCAAATGCGAAAAGTAGCCAACCGCGATATTCCGTATCGGGTCTTCTTCACGCGGGTTCCGCCCGCCATTCGCGAGCGGACCGCTCGTGATATTGGCCGACAGTTTTCCGAAGCTGCTATCCCAGTGCTGCCAGCTACACTGATTGATCGCGCGGCCTATCGCGCGTTGTTCTCTCTGGGCGGCTCGCTGCACGAACTGGAGGCGTCTGACGTTTCCGGGCTTGAAAGTGCAAGAGAGAACAGCCGGGAGTTTGCGCAGTCTGTTGTGAACGTCCTGAAAGGGGAGCACGCATGAATAGCGATGACAAAAAACGCGCTACGCTCGATTTTGGAGATTTAGACAACACGCCAGCGCCGCCGGTGGACACGGCGGCGGTGAAGGCGGCAACGCGCGCCGCGGGCTTTAGGGAAACACCGAAAGCAGTCGTCTCGGAGAGTTCTGTATCGTCACGGCCTATGAGACGGGCTCGGCGCAAGACCGGCCGCACAGAGCAGTTTGCGACACGCCTCAAGGCGGAAACCTTGGAGGCTATATATTCCTATGCTGATACTAACGAGATAACCTTGGCAGAAACGATCGAGCGGGCAGTGGCTGCACTTACCGAGATTGACAGAAAGAGCTAGCAGCAAGATAGCAATCTGCTACCTGAATGATAGCACCGGCCGGCATCCGGTGAGCCTCAAGCTCCAAGCCAATTAGAGGATGTAAATCGGACCTCAGCAAAGGAGTTCCGATGAATTACGATTGGACCGTCGTCAAAACAAAACGTCTAAAGGTAGCGAAAACCGCCTTACTCGCAGCCTCGCTGCTCGCCATCTGCCTCATCCCGTGGATAGCGCTTTGAGGCCCAGGCGGCAAAACCGTAGAAGTGTCGCTCCTACCAAGACGAATAGAAAAAGCTAGCATAAAGTTAGCAGTTTGCTATCTGATAGCAATCAGCTAGATTGCTGCTGTCCCGTCAAACTACCGCAGGGGAACTGACCGTCGGCAGATGCGTCGCGATAACGCGCGATGGCTTCAACCAACCGCGCGATCTTCTCCCGGTTCTCTGCGATCAGTTGCTCTGCCTTTTTACGGTCCTTTCCGGATATGGCCATAGTCACGAGCATGTTGCGGGTGAGGTCGATCGACTCCCTCAGGCCTTCGATGTCGATCTCCATCAACCGAATACGATCTTGCATCTCATTATGCGAGTTCATGAGCATCCCCATCGACAACGCAGAGATCCACTTGGTTCAGGCTCCGCTATTTTACAAGAGGCCTAAGCAGCCATCCGAGGTTGCTTCCACGGCAAGCTTGCAATCCTAATTTTGGTCATGGAAAATAGGCCAGGCCTAAGGGCGAGGGCTGAGCTACAAAATGGACGGGTGGCAACCGCCGAGTTCAATACCATCGGATCTAAGACGCAGAGCGCGGCAGGCCCTGCGGGGGTACACTTTGGCGGAAAATCAGTTTCAAAACATCCAGGATGAGCGGGATGCACTTGAAGAGCGGATGCGGATCCTCCTAAAACGATGGGCGAAGCTGCACTCGTTGGCGCCGCTGCCTCCTGAGGCCAGCGCCCAGGTCGAAATGGAAGTATTCTCGATCTGCGGCCGATTGCAGGATCTTTTGCTGCCATGGCAGACGGCGCATATTGCTCTGCTCTCGGCTTATGAGGAGGTCCAAGCCGTGTTGCGCGCCGGTGGCTTCACAGCGCACCTCGATAGCTGAGGTGCGGCTTCCCCCGTTGTAGTGGCAGGCGGGACAACCGGCCTGAAGAAAAAGGCCGCCACACGATCGCTGGCGGCCCGAGTTGTGCAAGTCGGGGTAACTTGCTGGTCTCTGGAATACAGAGAAATCCATGGAGACGGCCGTAAGGTAGCCACCCAGGGATGCTTTGAGCAAGTCGGCGACTGATGTTTCCCACGTCGACAGCGGCCGACGAGCGACAATGATGCGGAGGCGCATGCATGAAATGGTGGCCGGGCAGGGACATGCCCAATCTCCGAGCGATGGGTGATAGGGCAAGGGATGCGCTGAAGGCGTATGAGGTGGCCGAGGCCGTCTATTCCGAATATCGAAAAGAGCGAGATGCGCTGGAGGTCCGATACCGATCGCTCATAGGACGTTGGTGGGGCGAGTATGAAGCAGGTCATCTCAGTCCGATGGACCGTTATAGCGTGGAAAGGGAACTCGCGGCGATCAGCACCGGGATCGTTGAACTGGTGCAGCCCATGCATCACGCGCGGGTGGCGCTCGAGGTCGCCCAGCAGGAAATTCGCGCTGTCCTGCAAGCAGCCGGTTTTGCGCTGCCTCCGGATGATCTCACGAAGCTGTAGCGCGTGGATGCGCGGCTTTCGCCGCGTATCGGCCCGGAGGCGAACGCTCTCATCAATTGGGCTGTAGAGAGCCGGAGGGCCGCCTGTGACAATGCCCCGGTGCGCCAGCACTAGGACTACTTGGTCTTCGATTCGAGATGTTCGGCGCAGATCGCTGCGACGGCCTCTTGCAATGCTTCTGTCCGGTCGATCAGCCAGGCCAACTCCTCGCTGGTGATCTGGGGTCAGAACAAGAGCTGCTCGAAATCGTACGCTAAGACCGAACGGAGCGGGAACGTCATGCAGCGCGGAGGATTCTTCCAGGAAGTCGCAATGGCCTGAAGCCTTCGGGCATCTGCTGCTCGGTGTCCCAGGAATAGATGCCGGTGAGATTTATGTGCTCCCAGCTGAGTGGCGAGACATGCTTGAGCAATATGTCGGGGATAGTTCGACCACTTTGACGCAGATGGGCTACGGCACGGCTGAGATAAACGGTATTCCAGTGGACGATGGCGCTGACGACAAGGTTGAGGCCCGAGGCACGGAATGCCTGACTTTCGAACGATCGGTCGCGGATTTCGCCGCGCTCATGGAAGAAAACGGCCCGCTTGAGCTTGTGGGCGGATTCTCCTTTGTTAAGACCGGCTTGACATCGCCGGCGAAGTGCCGGGTTGGAATACCATTCGATCATAAACAGGGATCGCTCGATGCGCCCGAGCTCACGCAGGGCTTTCGCCAACTGGCTCGGTTTCGAGGATGCCGCCAGCTTTTTGAGGATCATTGAGGGCGCAACAGAGCGTGTCGTGATTGATGCCGCCAGATGGAGAAGGTCATCCCAGTGTTCCAGAATGAGGGCGGTATTGATCGGCGCGCCGATATGGTTGGCCAGTGCTGGATATGAGTCGGCCTTTTCGAAAGTATGGAACTTCCGGTCCTTGAGATTGCGCAGCCGAGGCGCAAAACGCTTTCCGATCAGAGTGAAGAGGGCAAATACATGATCGCTCGCACCTCCGGTATCGGTAAAGTGCTCCTCGATCTCCAGGATGGTGTCGTGGTCGAACAGGCCGTCGAGAACATAGGCTGCCTCGCTCTCGGTCGGGCTGATCGGCAGAATGCTGAAATAGCCGTACTGATCGGAAAGGTGGCTGTAAAATTTCGAGCCTGGCTCGCTGCCATAATGCAGGTTGATATCACCGCGTTTGGCGGCACGATCACTGGCCCGGAAGAACTGACCATCAGATGATGCGGTCGTCCCTGTTCCCCAGAGCTGGGCGTGGGGATGACGCGCATGGGCGTCGGTCACACATGCCTGCGCTGCGCGATAGGTTTCCGTGCGGGCATGGAACATGCGCATCCATCCGATCTGATGGGCGCTGATCCCCTTGGAGGCTCCGGCCATACGTTTCGGGCCAAGATTGGTGGCGTCCGCGAGCGTGCCGGCGAGCATGGCCGGAATGTTTTGCGGTGAATCGCCCGTTCGAACATGGGTGAACTGGTCGGCAAAGCCGGTCCACTCATGCACGTCTCTTAAGAGATCCGGCACTTCGACAAGCGGATACATTTCGCTGAGTTCGATATTTAGTTCATCGGCTGCAGCGGGCACTTCGCTCGCCAGCGGTGTTACAATCAGGGTTCCGGCATCGAGACGGACGCCTTCAAGTTTGCCGTTGCGGGCGCGATGGGCGAGACGTTTCAGATTGAAGTCCAGCAATTGTTGCATTTCGGTGAGCCAAGCCACCCCGTCGCGCTGCACACCGAGCCCAAGCTGGTCAGTTTCCTTCAGCTTGGTAAAAGTAGGGCGGGGCATGAAATTTTCATTTATCGGCCGGAACGCCCTGCTGCCTTCGACCCAGATGTCGGCCGAACGAAGCCGCTCGCGCAACGCTGCCAGTGTTGCAATCTCATAGAGACGGCGATCGGCCTTTGCCTGCCCGAAGATCAGTTTACGCTCCGCCGCGCCGAGATGAGCGATCGGGACACGTTCGGGAAGCACGCGCCTTCCTTCCGCGTAAAGGGATCTGAGTGTTTCGATCGCTGCCAGCAAAGGATCATACCGACGACTTGAATGGAATGTGAAGGTCAGGAGGAACCGGCCTGCATAATTGCGAACATTGGCATATTGCTCAGCTGCAATAAGCAAGGGTGAGGCGTCATTGTCTTCCACCATCGCCGCAAGCGTCGGCTTTGCCTGCACCAAGCGATGCCAGCCGACGTGGCGGTCGAGCGTTTCAATTGCATCTTCATCATTGTCATTGGCGCACTGAAGAGCCGATATCGTGTCGAGAAACAGCCGTAGTGCCTTAGCCGTCTCCATCCGGGTGTTCACATGGCGCTGCTTCTTGCGGTTATTCGCCTGCGAAAACAGCCTGCCGATCAGCTTGATGAACATGGTGACTGCGGCGTCGGTGAGCTTTTGCCCAAGCTTGATGATCTGCGCGATGATCGTCGCGCGCCGCCGACTGGCGTTGAAGTCGGCGGCAAGCCATGCCGGTGTCACATCGCCCTCCCGGACCATCTGCTCCCAGCGACCGGAGTGGATGCGGGCTTGTAGTCGGGGATCGATATCGAGCGCGCGGATGAAAGCGATCCTGTCGGTCAGCGTGACCAGGTTGGTTGCTCCCGGAGCATCTGGCGCAGATCGCAGCCAATGGAATCGCGTCTGTCGTATCTCGGGATCAACCGTCAAAAGATCATCGAGGGATTGGAGCTTTTCGGCTGAAAGGCCCGATATCAGGGCAGCCTCGGCGCGACGGCGGGCTATTACGCGGCCGGCAAAGCCGATCCGCTCTATTGTGTCAGGTGCGGGAAGTAACACCTTCCGCTCCCGCAGCGTGGTGACAATAGCTTGGGCAATAGAATGGCCCTTGTCCGTTGCGGTCGCCGTTTCGACGGCGGATAGTAAGGCGGCGCGCCGGTCCTGTGCTGTTGCTGTTCGTTTTCCAAAATAGGAAAGCAAATGCGCGATATGCTCGCGGCGAGTTTCCTCCCGCCTGGCATAGGAACGGAAACTCTCCGGATCAGCATCCAATTGTTCGGCTATATAATTGAGCATCGCCCTCGGCGGAATTTCGTGCACCATGAGAGCCCGGCCCGGATGCCGCATCATGCAAAGCTGGACAGCAAAGCCGAGCTGGTTATGTTTTCGCCTGCGGACTTCGATCTCCAGCCGGTCCGATGGAGATAGAGTGTAGTGACGGATCAGACTATCCTCATCGGTCGGTACGCCGAACAGCTCCTGTTGATCCTGAATTTTGAGAAACTTCCGCCGCGCCATTTTTTACTCCATACAAACTTGCGTCGATGGTTCCGGGCATGTCCGGAAACGGTCGTTTGCGTACAGGCCTAAATCACCCTGTCCACAAATTATCTTGACTTATTTGTGGACAGGCATCACCTTTCGGACAACCTATTCGGACGAAATTGAACCTTATGCCACGCACCTTTGCCTATGTCCGTGTCTCCACGACCGGACAGACCACCGAAAACCAGATTCAGGAAATCGAAGCGGCCGGCTTCCACGTCGAGCCACGCCGTATAGTCACCGAGACCATCTCGGGCAGCGTCGCCATTGCGCAGCGCCGGGGTTTCTCGCGACTGATGGATAAACTCGAAGCCGGGGACGTGCTCATCGTCACCAAGCTCGATCGGCTCGGCCGAGATGCGATCGATGTCAGTACGACGGTCAGGAAACTGGAGGAGCTGGGCGTGCGGGTCCATTGTCTGGCCCTCGGCGGCGTCGATCTGGCGAGTTCCGCCGGGAAGATGACGATGAGCGTCATCAATGCCGTCGCTCAGTTCGAGCGTGATCTGCTGATCGAACGCACGCAGTCGGGCCTCAAACGAGCCAAGTCGGAAGGCAAGACCCTCGGCCGTCCCGCTCGGCTCAATGAGAAGCAGAAATTGGATGTTCTCTCGGATTTGGCGGGCGGGATGAGCGTTTCCGCACTCGCCAGAAAATTTGACACCAGCCGCCAGACCATCATGCGTGTCAGGATCGAGGGCGACCGCTCCGTTTAAGCCGTGACTTGAGTAGGCACCCGTTTCCCTTTCGCCTCACCCCGCGCAGCAGGACAGTTTTTTCACATCCCTGTCGAAGGTCTGAGCCGCAAGCTTCAAACCTTCGACAGTCGTCAGATATGGAAAGATCGTCTCCGAGAGATCATCGATCGTCAGGCCGCAGCGGATGGCCAAGGCTGCCGTCTGAATGCTGTCAGCACCCTCTGGTGCAAGGATGTGAGCGCCAAGGAGTTTCCGGGTTGACCCGTCGGCGACCAGCTTGATCAGGCCGCGCGTGTCGCGCGCCGCCAGCGCCCGCGGCACATTGTCGAGGGAAAGGACGGAGGTGCGAACCGAATGTCCGGCAGCCCGCGCCTGCGCTTCGGTCATGCCGACGCTCGCCACCTGCGGATCGGTAAAGACCACGGCGGGCATTGCGGTGTTGTCGTAACTCAGGCTGTTGCCGTTCAATGCGTTCTTGGCGGCGAGCTTTGCGCCATAGGCGGCCATGTAGACGAACTGATCTTTTCCGGTTACATCGCCGGCGGCATAGACGCCCGCCTTCGAGGTGCGCATGCGATCATCAACGATGATGGCCCCGGCCGGTGTCAGGTCTATACCGGTTTCAGCAAGCCCAAGGGCTTCAGTGTTCGAGCGGCGTCCCGTCGCCACAAGAATCCGCTCGGCAGTCAAGATTTCCGGACGTCCGTCCCGCGCGATGGCGAGGGCAACACCACCATCATCGGTCTTGCGGGCGGACTCGTAGGTAATGCCGCTGACGATTTTAATCCCCTCATCGGCCAGATAGGTGGCAAGCGCAGCGCCGATTTCGGGTTCAGCCTCCGGCAGAAGCCGGCTGCGGAACACGAGTGTCACTTCGACACCGGCCCGTGCGAAAGTCTGGGCAAGCTCCACGCCGATGTAGCCGCCGCCAAGCACTATCATCGAGCGTGGCAGCTCGGTCAGGGCGAGCGCTGTCGTGCTGTCGAGCGGCGATACGTCAGCGATCCCCGGAATCCCCGGCAACGCCGGACGCGCACCGGTGGTGATGATAATTCGCTCGGAGCCGATGTGCTGGCCCGCGACCTGGACACCGCCGTCAACGAGGCGGGCCGGACCTTCGTGGTAGACCACATTGTTGTACTCCGGCAGCAGATCAGCGTATTTCGCCTGTCGCAGACCGGCAACCAAAGCGTCTTTCTGGGCGATCTGAGCGGCCCAATCAACCACGCGCGCGCCGCTTTCGATCCCATCAAACCGGGCAGCCGCATCGTTGGCGTGACGTACAGCCTCCGTGGCCCGGATCAGGGCTTTCGAGGGCACGCAGCCGATGTTGACGCATGTACCGCCGATCGTGCCATGCCCGACAAGAGCCACTTGGGCGCCTAGTTCGGCGGCCGTGATCGCGGCGGAGAAACCGGCCGAGCCAGCTCCGACGACCACAAGATCATAACGGCCGTTGCCTTTGTTGGAAGTTGGAACGTCGCAAGCTTCACACATTCAATTCACCTTTGTTGTCTTGTTATTCATCGAGCAGCAATTGGCATCCGCTGATGAGGCGGAACGCCGACGCCGGTAAAGATAAAGTGCGGACGCCCCAATCGCGGCGAGAGCGATCGGGATCAGCACATAGCCGGCCGCTGCGAACCATGCGGAAAAGCCAAAAGAGCCAGCGGCGACCAAAAGAAATGGCGCGGCGCAACAGATGACGGCGAGAAACCCGACTTCGCCAAGGCCGATGAACTTTCCATCTGTCATGCTGAACCTCCTTACTGCGAAACGCCGGACGGATAGCCAGCATTGGTGGTTGCGGTGATCAGCGCGGCGACATTCGTCTGGCTGTCGTCAAAGCGCACCTTCGCGATCGCCGCGCCGGTCGCCTCCGATACATCAACATCGAGCACGCCTGGAACGTTGCTGAGCGCCCGCTTCACAATCGGGCCGCAGAGTTCGCAGGTGGCATTGGCAACATTCAAGGTTACGGTCTGCTCGGCGGCAAAAGCGTGACCACCCGTCAGCAGGGACGCAGTAAGGGCAATGAGGGGCAGGATTTTCATGAGATTCTCCTTGGGATTAAGCATCGAGGACAAGGCGGGCGGCGTAGGGAAAGCCCACGGCGATAATGATCAAGACAGTTGCGACCCAAAGGCCGATCTTGGCGTTCCGATGGGATGATGGACGCGCGCAGTAGGAACCCTCGGCGCATTCAGCCGCCTTCGGCCTGCGATAGACGAGATAGAAACCGTAGCCGAGGCAGGCGAGCGCGATCGTGATAAACACAGGCTGGTAGGGTTCGAACGCGGTCAAATTGCCGATCCACGCGCCGCTGATGCCAGCGAAGAACAAGGCAAAGGGCAGCACGCAACAGGTTGCTGCGCCCAGTGCCGCAACGATGCCGCCGACCGACAGCAATGCTGCCCGATCAAAACCCTTTTCGGCTGGCTCTGTGACTGTATTTGCCAGCGTCCGTGTTTCATCCTGCATCATCGTTCACATGCTCCCGCAATTGATCTATCGTGACCCTAGTGCCTGTAGCGACTACAGGGTCAAGCGAGAAATTTTCACGGATTTGTGCGAGCTATGTGATGACACAGAATGATGAATTTTCGATCGGCGTGCTGTCCGAGCGCAGCGGCGTCAACATAGAGACGATCCGCTATTACGAGAAAATCGGCGTCATGCCGAAGCCCGCCCGCAGCGCAGCGGGTTATCGTATCTACACAACTGAACACGCAAGGCGGCTGCATTTCGTGCGGCGCGGCCGTGAACTCGGCTTCAGCCTGGACGAGTTGCGCGGCCTGCTTCGCCTGGTCGATGGGCATACCTACACCTGCCGGGAGGTCCATGCGCTCACCATCGAACATTTGAAAGATATCCGTCAGAAAATCGCCGATCTGCGGCGTCTGGAGCGGGCCATGTCGAATATGGCGGCGCAATGCACCGGCGATCAGGTTCCAGAATGTCCGGTCATAGATGCCCTTTTTGAAATGCGGTCAATCAAGCGTTCCCGCTCCGTTCAAGCTTAGCGTACGATTTCGAGCAGCTCTTGTTCTGACCCCTGATCTCGTAGGCGGGTGAATAGCGGGCATCGACATAGGCGCGATCGAGACGGGTGAAGCATCGTTTTGTAAAACGATCCTCGCGCGGCCACACGTCGATCAGTTGAGGTGCCAGACGCTCGGCCTGGGATCGCAGAAAGATCAGCCTGTGAGATTTCGGGCTGTAGAGGGCCAGGACGAGCAGGATGCAATGGTAGAGGTATTCGGCCGCTTGGTGTAGCTCAAAGGCTGCTTCGTCACCATAGCCTTGTTGAAGAGCAAGTTTTGCAAGATGGAGACGGCGACTTGCCTTCGGAAACCACTGGTCGAAATGCCGTTGCGCCTCAGTGCGGGCTTCCTCTGGCGCAAGTGCCTTGGGAGAGGCGAGGGGGAAGCCCGGTGTTTCATAGATCACGATGCCGTCGCGGGCGATGTCGATGAAAAAGGGCCGGCCTTGCGCCAACTGGTCGTTGAAGTCCTGATAGGTGTGGACGATGAAGTTGACCGGCGTCGACAGTCTGCGGGTAATCGTCAGTTCTTGCAAAAAGCGCTCGCCTGCCTTTTCCCAGGATTCATGCTGTTCGCCAAAGCTCTCGTAATTGACGACGACGAGAAGGTCATAGTCTGAGCGATAGCCGCTTTTTCGATCCTCAACCCAATCACCGCGGGCATAGGAGCCGAACAGAATGAGCTTGAGGATACGCCCCCTCTTTCCCTTATCGGAAAGCTTGGTCTTAACCGCGTCCTCGAATTCATCGAACAGGATCTGCATTGCGCGTTCCAATTCGCGGCGCTTCCTGTCGGGCAGATGGGGCAGGCGTTCAGGGAGCGTCATATTGCCCCCTGAACTCGGGATCGGCGTAATAGGCGAGCTTGCCGGCGGCGATCGGCCGTTGGCCCGCCAGGAACAGCAGTTGTCCTTGTGCCGGCAGGTTACGCACTTCATCAGGAGTGAGCAGCGGCCGGGCCGTGTGTTGCTGGCTGTAGGAGATCCCGGTTTTTTCCGAATCGAGGGCGCGGGCCATGGTCTGGAAGACGACGGTTTCTTGTCCGAGCAGATCGGAGACGAGCCGGGCGCTGTCGTGATCGTTGACGCCGAAGACCTGAAGCACACCGGCGTTTGAGAGGAAGGTGCCGGCACGCTGCCCGTAGGTGGCGCGCAGCTGGTGGACGTCCTGAAGGATCGGCCAGAGCTGGACGCCATAGCCTGCCATCAGGCCCATGGCGCGCTCGACTGGAGCGAGATGCCCGAGAGCGGCGAATTCATCGAGTAGATAGAGGACCGGCACGGCCGGCTTGGCCGGATCGCGTGCCATATCGAGAAGGCTTTGGCTGACGAGCAGGCGCAGCCAGCGCGAATAGGTCGAAAGGCGGTCGGGCGGCAGGACAAGGAACACCGTCACATTACGGTGCTTGAGATCGGCAAAGCGGAAATCCGATCGGCCGAGCACGGCCGTCATGCGCGGGCTGTCGAGGAAATGGGTGTGGCGCTGGGCGGCCGACAGCACGCCGGTCGCCTCGCGATCGGATTTGCCGAGATGGCGGTTTGCAGCGCGGGCGATCAGGCCGCCCGCCTCATCAGAGTCCTGCATGCGCTTGAGCAGGGCGGCGAAGGTTTCCGGAGCAACCGTCAGATATTCGCGCAGCGTGCCGAGATGGCGGCGGCTGGGAGATTCCACCGCAACGATCTTCAGCAGCAGGCCGGCAATGAGCGCCTTGGCTTCCTCATTCCAATGGGCCTCACCCGCCATGCCTGGTTCATCGAACACGAGGGCGTCGGCCAGGGTGGCGGCATCTTCCGCGACATCGAGGCTGGACGGATCGAGCGTATCGAGCGGATTGAAGGCGGCCGACGCCATGCCGGTGACGCCGAACGGATCGAGGACATGGACCGGGCCGAATTTCTGGCGAGCGCGGCCAGCGATCTTCGCATTCTCGCCCTTCGGGTCGATGCATATCACGGAACGGTCGGCGGTCAGCAGGTTCGGAATGATGGTTCCGACACCCTTGCCGGTACGCGTCGGCGCCATCGTCAACAGGTGCGCCGGCCCATCATAGCGCATGAGATTTTTCGATTTCGGATCGCGGCCGATCAGCAGACCGGTATCGGACCTAGTGAGGGGCGCGACCTCCTTGTTGGTGGCGAAGCGCGCCGAGCCGTGAGTGTCATCCTCCATGTCGCCAAAGTGTAGGATCAACTCAGCGGTGAGGAGGCGGAAGGCAATTGCCGCCATGATCAGCAGCGTCACGAAGTCCCAGGCAATAACCGGGATCGAACCGACGTTATAGCCGAATTCCCGAAGAACGGTTCGTCCGCCCAGGCCGACGATAAACAGGACGAGGAACAGAATGAACAAGGTCTGGAGCAGCGGCTTCCAGATGCGAAAAGGCATGCCGATCAGATTGACGAAAGCCCATATCGGATCACGGGCGGCGGCGCGCATCATGTTCTTGAACGCGGTCCATGCAAGTCCGGCCTGAATCATGAGGCAGCCTCCGTGCTATTCTCCGCTTTGCTGGTCGGGGCTGTGCCGAGCAGATCGGCAAAGAGCGCCTTGTCATTGTCACGTGTGAGGAAGCCGGGCAGCTCTCGGCGCAACCAGTCACCGAGGCGCTTTGTAAATTCCGGATCGTTGGTATTTTCGAGCCGATGTAAGACGAGTGCGCCGAGCAGGACCTTGCGACGCGTATCGTTCGCACGGTCCTGCTTCGAGAGCCGGGCCTTCAGCGCCGAGCGCTGCGCATCCAGTTCAGCCAAACGCTGTTCGATCGATTTCTTTGCCACGGTTGATCCTTTCACTTTTCTCCGGCAGAGGCCTTCAGCCTGACCGTTATTGCATTCGGGTTATCGCCAACGCTCTCCATGACAACCAGGCCGGATGCTGCCAGCATCTCAGACAGCCGTGCGAACCCATAGTCGCGGGCATGAAAATCCGGGGCCAATTTCGCCAGGTGCCCGCCGACGCGTGCGAGGTGGGCTCGGCCGTCGCCATCGGCCGAGGCCGCGATGGCTTTGGTCAAAATATCGAGGGCGGCCCGATCAAGGGTGTGCCTGGCTGTTCCGGGCTTGGCTTCTCCATGCACACCATGGGTGGAAACGAAGGGTCGCGCCATCACTTCGTCGAGGGCAACAGCGGCGCGTTTTATGTACTCGCGAGACTCCGGCATAGCTACGTTCTCCCGTGTGCGATTGCACCAGCGACGGTCCGTTCTCCAATTCGCGCGGAAGTGGGGAAAATCGCCGACGCACTCAACGCGCACTTTTCTGCCATTGAAGAATGAAAGTTGCAACGCCCACGGCAAGGATACCGGCAGTCAGCAGCATCGTGCCGAAGTCGAAGCGACTCTTCCTCTCAACGCTGTCGAAATGCGCGTTCACCAGCCATTCGAAGGCGTTCATGAGTGGTGTGCCCACCAGAATGGCCAGACAAGCAGATATACAGCGAGAATGCCAGTGGGTGCTCTGTGTTTCGAATGAGAGGCAGCGGCATCAGGAATACTGGCGCTCCGGCAAAGATCCCAAATGCAACAAGCCTCGCCAGATATGTTGGCCACATCGACATGGCTCTACGCTTTGGTTCTGTCTTCATTGTAATTCTCCGTGTTGTGCCAATCGGTTGATTGTGGCCTACATCAATGGGACTTCGAAAATCACGGAGCCGTCAATAGCCGATTTCGAGATTCCTTTCATTCTTACAGAACCCGCAGGATCTGACGTTCGTATGGAGACATACCTTAGCCGCTTGCGCGACACCGAGAAGCGAAGTAGCGTAGCGAATAAGTTAATAAGGGCGCATATACGGGTTGTTCCACAACTCATGTGCCGCTAGCGCGGGGCCTACGGCCAGAGAGGAGAAACAGCATTGGCGATCTTCTATTGCCAGATGTCTGTTGTCTCTCGCTCGTCTGGCCGCAGCGCTGTGGCGGCTTCAGCCTATCGCACGGCGGAGAAGCTGATCAACGAGCGTGACGGGCTGGTGCATGATTACTTACGGAGAGATGGCGTCGAACATTCGGAGATCGTCTTGCCGGAAGGCATGGAAGCTGCCTGGGCTCTTGAGCGTTCAACCTTATGGAACGCAGCCGAGGCGGCCGAGAAACGCGCTGACGCCCGTGTTGCGCGGGAATTCGTGATCGCGCTTCCACATGAGCTGAGTGCAGAGACGCGATTGGAATTGACGCGGGAGTTTGCACAGGATCTTGCAAACCGTTATGGCGCGGCAGTGGACTTTGCGATCCACGCTCCTCATCCGGAAGGCGACGTTCGCAATCATCATGCTCATGTGTTGATGACGACGCGGCAGATTACGGAGGAAGGGTTCGGCGCGAAGACATATCTTGAGCTTGCCAACAAGGAACTGCTGCCACGCGATCTGCCGACAACACAGATGCAGCTCGTCGACATTCGCCGCTCTTGGGAAGGAATGGCAAACGAACGTCTGGCGCAGGAAGGACTGGATGTTCGTATCGATCATCGCTCGCACGCCGAACGTGGTTTGGAGATCGAGCCAACGCAGCACATGGGTGTTGCCTCCACCAGCATGATGCGGCGCGGCGGCAGCGTGGAGCGCGGGCGCATTGATGAGAATGCGGCGAAGCGGAATGCCGACCTTATTCGCGAGAAGCCGGAACAGGTCCTGACGCTGATCAGCAATGAGAAGAGCGTGTTCGATCGGCGTGACATCGCAAGGACGCTGCATCGTTACATCAATGGCGATGTTCAGGAGTTCCAAAATGCCTTTGCGTCGGTGATGGCCTCGCCGGCGCTGGTGGAGCTTCAGGCAGAGCGAACGGATGTCGAGTCCGGCGAGCTCACGCTGGCGCGCTATTCGACACGTGAGATGGTCGACATCGAATACGGTATGATGGCGTCGGCCGAGCGCATGCATGGGGCGGAGCGCCACCGCGTCAGTCGCCGCCATGTGGAAGCGGCGATCGGCGTTCAGGACGAGGCGATCCGGCGGGCCGTTTCGTTCGACACGGAAGCCAAGGTTGGACGTGGCGAGATGTCGGAGGCCGAGCGGCAAACCCGCATCGACGGAGCAGGTCTGTCTGATGAGCAGCGCAAGGCGATCGAGCATATTACCGGGCCGGAGCAAATCGCGGCCGTGGTCGGGTTTGCCGGCGCTGGCAAATCGACAATGCTCGCCGCCGCTCGATCGGCGTGGGAAGCGCAAGGGTATCAGGTTCATGGTGCCGCCTTGTCGGGCAAGGCGGCCGAAGGGCTGGAGGAGAGCTCGGGTATCGAAAGCCGCACGCTGGCGTCATGGGAGAGAAGTTGGAAGCTTGAGAAACGTGAGCTTGGGCGAGGGGACGTATTCGTGATCGATGAAGCCGGCATGGTGGGCAGTCGACAGCTTGCCCGCTTTGTTGGCGAGGCCGAGCAGCGTGGCGCGAAGATCGTGCTCGTTGGCGATCATGAACAGCTGCAGGCGATCGGAGCCGGCGCGCCATTCCGGGCCATTGCCGAAGAGATCGGCCATGCCGAATTGTCGGATATTCGTCGCCAGCGCGAAGGTTGGCAGCGGGAGGCCTCCGTAGCTTTCGCCACCCACAAGACGGCCGAGGGACTGGCGGCCTATCGAGACAATGGCGATATTCACTTCGCCACCGATCGCGACCAGGCGCGGGCGGAGATCGTGCAGGATTATCTTGCCGACCGCGAGCAACGGCCGGAGGGCACGCGCGTCGCCATGGCGCATCGTCGTGTCGATGTTCGAGCGATCAATGACGGTGTTCGAGCCGAACTTCAGGAGAGGGGGCAGCTCGCCCAGGGTGAGGAGAGCGGCGAGCTCTCGTTCCAAACCAATGACGGCCAGCGTTCGTTTGCGGCCGGCGACCGCATCGTGTTTCTGGAAAACAATCGCGATCTCGGCGTGAAAAACGGGATGCTCGGGACCGTCGATCACGTCGAGTCTGGTCGTATCGTTGCGACCCTCGACGGCCGCGGCGACAGCATTTCGATCCCGACCAATGACTATCAGGCGATCGACCATGGATATGCGACAACGATCCACAAAAATCAGGGGGCCACGGTCGACCGCGCCTATGTGCTGGCATCCGGCACCATGGACCGGCATCTGACCTATGTCGCCATGACCCGTCATCGAGACAGTGCGCAGCTCTATGTCGATGCCCAGGAATTCACGGATCGAAAGGCCGGTCGCTTGGTAGAGCATGGGCAGGCGCCGTTCGAACACAAGGACGGCAACAGCCAAAGCTATTTCGTGACGCTGGAAAACGCGCAGGGACAGCGCTCGACGACATGGGGCGTGGATCTCGGCCGCGCCATGCAGGAGGCTGCACCGGAGATTGGTGCGACAATCGGACTCAAGCATGAGGGATCACAGCCGGTTCGGCTTCCTGATGGCACGGAGACGCATCGCAACGCGTGGAGCGTTCAGGATGCCGGCGAACTGGTTTATGCCCAGCTTGAAAGCCGCCTGTCACGCTCAGGGGCAAAAGAAACCACTTTGGACTATGCCAAGGATTTTGCCGAACGGCGCGGTATTGCGGAACAATTCGGAGTGCGCAGCGAGATCGAACTTGCTCCTGTCCAATTCCAAGGGCAGGAACTGTCGGCCCGTGCGGTGCGACCTGCGCAGGAGCAGCAGGACCGGCCTACCGAGCGCCAGCATGTTTACGAGGAACGTGCCGGCGAGCGGGCCGGTCCTGTACTCACGCAGGATGCGGCACAGGATCTCGCCCATGATGTTGCCAAGCGCGACAGCCAGAGCCGGACTGCATTTGACGGCCTGAAACTGGGGCGTGGCTCCGTCGCCGATAAGTCGCAGCAGGACCGCTCGGAGGGGAAGGGTATGCAGGCAGGGCAGAAGGGGCCGGAGAAGGCCGATCGCCAGCGGCGTGGCATGTTCGATGGTCTGAAGCTGAAGCCGTCCGTGCCGACCTATCGGCCGGAAAGGGAAGGGGGCGAGCGTCCCTCTCTTGGGCGAAAGGAGACGGCACAGGATCGCCTTGCGGAGCGGTCGCGGCCACTGTCGGGCTTTGAACAGGCGGTCGACGGTTATGCGCGGGCATTCAGCGCTGCCGACAAGCAGCTCCAGCAGAATTTGCCCGTACTCGAAGGGCAAAAGCAGGAGCTGCACACAGCGGGCCAGCGTCTTGACCAGACGCGGCCGGGATCGCATGACCTCATCCGGTCCGCTCTTCAATATGACCCCCAGACGGCGGATGCGATGACGCAGCTTTCCGGCCGCGAGCGCGTCGGCCAGCTTATCGCCGGCATGGACCGCGAGCGGGCTGCGCTTTCCGATCCCAATATTCGTGCAGAACGGTTCGTCCAGCACTGGCAGAAGCTGGATAAGGAGCGCAAAACACTGACGACGGGATGGCATGTCGAGGCCCGTCAGAAGGTCGAGGGACAGATGCGCGACATGGCGAAGAGCCTGGAGCGCGATCCGCAACTTGAATCGGCCTTGCGCAATCGAGGGCGAGATCTTGGTATGGGACGGAATCTGCAGCAAAACGAGCGTGTGTCCCAGGAACTGCAAAAGGGCATCACGCAGAGCCGTAGCCAGGGAATGGGACTTGGCTTGTAAGAGAAGGAAGCGGAATGACGGAAGACGATCGCAACGAAGTTCAGGCCGATGAATACCAGGATCACACAGACTCCGAAGCTTCGAACGAACATGATCCCGGCGACCCGGCGGCTGCCTTCGAGGCATTGCGCGAGACGGTCGAAGATCTCGCCGCCGATCTAAGCCGGGAAATGACCACAATCCGCAAAGGTGTCGAAGCGGCTTTTGACCGGCTTGAAGGCCAAAGCGCGCCGGTCGACTACAGCGCCGACATTGGCCGCGTCGTCCAGAGTCTCAACATTGTCGGAGAACGCCTGCAGGCCATCGAAAAATCGCCGGCTCTTCGGCAAGGACCGGACCATTATGCTCGTACGATCGAGCGCAGCGGCACGGACCTTGTTCGCAATGCCGCTCAGCAGCTTGAGCGCCAAGCGTCCGATCTCGAGCGTATCGGCAGGCAGCTCGCGACCGTCACGAAAGGGGCCTATATCCGGGAGCACCAAAATTTCCGGATGTGGATGGCCGGCGCGATCGGCATCATAGCCGGTATGGTGCTGCTCGCCCTATTGCCGCGCTTCCTGCCTTTTTCGATCGACAGCCATGTTGCCAGCCTTGTGATGGGAAGAGACCGTGTCAGCGCCGGCCGGGCGATGATCGAGGTTGCCGATCCCAACAAATCACAGGACATAGTTGTAGCGGCTTGCCAACATAAGCGCCTCTGCTCGCAAACATCGGCATTTTCTGCTCGAATTATCTGACAATGGAGCGGGCGTCGTGCTCACGCTCTTTGCCAATGTGCTCGCAAACATCCGGGTCTGCTTGCAAACATCCGCCACGTGCTCAGATTAATTGCCAGCGACGGCATGGTCAAACCGGGACGCCTGCCTGTCGTAGTTGCTCGGTCAGCTGACGGGAATATTCGGGATCAAGGGTGCCCGCCAGGAAGGCGCGGATATACGGACATGCGCTGTGGCTTTCCCTCCTTGGCGCTTCGGGTGCAGGAGGTTCTGCAGCATGATCCGTTGTCAGGGCATCTCTTCGTCTTCAGGGGCCGCAGATCGGATATTTTGAAGATCATCTGGCATGATGGTCTGGGCGCCTGCCTTTTTACCCGGCGGCTGGAGAAGGGCCGGTTTATCTGGCCGAATATGGGATAGCATCCGTCAAGGTGGTGTAGAATTGGGACCGGGCCGTCATGATCAGGCGGCTCTGGGTGAAATTTCTCCATCGCAGCTACGCGAGGAGGTAGAGCTGAGTTTAAGTGCTGTCATTGAAGTTTCACGAGCCTGATAAACGGACGTCATATGTCGCCCATAGTGATGCAAATATTCAATCGATGCACCACTAACGATCAGGATTATTGTGATGCTGGCTCTGAACGGAGTTGCCGTGACCTATGCCAACGGCACCCAAGCTTTGAAGACAACGACATTGACGTTCAACCAGGGTCAGTTCGTCGTGCTCCTCGGTAGATCCGGCGCAGGCAAATCTACCCTCATCCGGACACTCAACGGCTTGGTTGCGCCGACGTCTGGTTCGATCACTTCTAACGATATTGGTGCTCTGGATGCGGAAACTAAGCTTCGCATTCACCGAAGGCGAACTGGGATGATATTCCAGCAGCACCAACTCATAGGGCGCTTGAGCGCGCTCGACAACGTCATGACGGGCCGCCTGGGCTACCACTCTGGCTGGCGTACGTTGTTCCCTATGCCGCGTTCGGATCGAAGGCTGGGGTTGGAATGCCTTGAACGCGTAGGCCTTCTTGATAAGGCTCTCGTCAGGGCGGATCAACTATCCGGCGGTCAGCAGCAACGGGTGGGCATTGCGCGCGCGCTGGTCCAGAAGCCCCAACTGGTCCTTGCAGATGAGCCCGTTGCAAGTCTGGACCCTGAAACGGCTGTCGAGGTCCTGTCGCAGCTTCGCGAAATATGCACAGCCGACGGCATCACTGCTGTGATCAGCCTTCATCAGATCGATCTAGCTCGCCGGTTCGGCGACCGGGTCATTGCTATGCGCGACGGGGAAGTGGTTGCGGACGCCGCTGTCGACGAACTGACCGATCAAATGTGTGCGTCGATCTACCGCAGCGCCCCAAGAAATCCGACCACAACACAAGATTTGTCCAACTACGAGTATGATCAACCTTTAGCTGCCATGGAGGCCGCATTATGAAGAAGCTTCTGTCCCTCGCATTCCTCGCCGTTCTTGGCTGGAGTTCGTTGGCGCATGCTGGCTCAAATCCAGAGACATTGCGCGTCGCGTTGCTACCGGACGAGAACGCCGCCACTGTCATCAAAAACAATCGTCCTCTCGAGGAGTATCTTGAGAAGACACTCGGTCGGGAGATTGAACTGATCGTAACGACCGACTACTCGTCAATGATCGAAGCGATGCGTTTCGGCCGGCTTGAGTTGGCTTATTTCGGGCCGCTCTCTTACACGCTCGCGAAAACCAAGGCTGATATCGAGCCTTTCGCAGCACTTATGAAGGATGGCGAAACTACCTATCGCGCTGTAGTTGTCGCCAATGCAGAGGCTGGCATCGAAAGCCTTGAAGATGCAAAAGGGAAAAAGGTCGCGTTTGGGGACGTGGCTTCCACCTCAAGCCACCTTATCCCGAAATCTATGCTGCTTAAGGCCGGAGTTGAGGCTGGAAAAGACTATAGCGAGAACTTCGTAGGGTCGCATGATGCCGTGGCTATTGCAGTGCAGAATGGCAATGCTCAGATTGGCGGACTTTCGTTGCCCATCTACAATTCAATGGTCGCTCGTGGCACCATTGATCCTAAGAAAGTTATCGCCCTCGCCGAGTCCGATCCGTTCCCGCAGTACCCCTGGACCATGCGGTCGGATCTTGACACTTCGTTGAAAGAGGCGATCACCAAAGCCTTCATCGACCTTAAAGACGAAAAGGTATTGGCATCCTTCAAAGCCGATGGGTTCGCTCCGATCGATGACAAAGCCTACGACGTCGTCCGTGAGCTCGGTAAAGTGCTGAACTTGGACCTGAGTCAGTAAGGCGCGTTCGAGACAGTTTCTCACCTTTCGACGCAGGCGCTGGCCTGCGTCCTTTCTTCCAGGATATGTGATGACACAGCCGTCGGCCGACTACGACTCTATCCTTCAACATCAAAACAAAGCTTGGACCAGAGCTGGCGTGATCGCGTTGGCAATTGCGTGTGTGATCATTGTTAGCAGTTATCACTCCGGTCTTCTTGATCTGGAGCGTCTGGGATCTGGGTTTCCTGCGCTCTGGCAGCTCGGTACGGAAATGTTTCCCCCGGATTTCAACCGAGGCTTGGAGTGGATCAGCCCTCTCATCGACACTCTGGCGATGAGTATAGCTGGGACTGCGATCGCGGTACTGATATCACTTCCAGTTGGCTTTTTCGCCTCAGGGAAAACAGCACCCAACGCTGTCATCTATATGATCTCGCGTGGATTGTTGAATGGTCTACGGTCGATCCCGGAGCTGATTATGGGCATCGTCTTCGTGGCGGCAGTGGGATTTGGAGCGCTCCCAGGCGTGCTGGCTCTTGGTCTTCACTCGGTTGGCATGGTGGGCAAGTTCTTTGCGGAGGCGATCGAGCATTGCGATAATGCGCCTATAGAAGCCGCACGCGCAGCTGGTGCGTCGCCGTTCCAGATCGTGACGCGGGCGATCTTGCCACAAGTTCTACCGCAATTGGCCGATGTGACCATCTATCGGTGGGAGTACAACTTCCGCGCCTCGACAATCCTGGGCACTGTGGGAGCTGGTGGTATCGGTTTCGAGTTGATGACATCCCTCCGGATCATGAATTATCAGGAGGTTCTTGCGATCATGCTCGTTGTCCTTCTGATGGTCACCATCGTTGACCAGGTCGGCGCTCTCCTCCGCCGCCAGCTGCAATAGAAGGATAAATTAAATGCTCCCAAAGGTAGTAATCACCCATCGCGTCCACGAGGAGATTATCTCAAAGCTATCTCCCCACGCTCGTTTAGTTTGCAACGATACTGATGATACATGGCCCCGCGAGAAACTGCTCGCAGAATTGAGCGACGCCAAGGCGATGATGGCGTTCATGCCGGACATGATCGACGCGTCTGTACTCGCGCACGCTCCCGATCTTCAACTTGTGGCATGTGCGCTGAAAGGCTTCGATAACTTCGACATCGAAGCCTGCACGCAGCGTGGAGTCCACGTCACGATAGTGTCCGATCTTCTCACTGACCCGACAGCCGAACTTACAATCGGTCTGATGATTGCTCTTGGGCGGCACATTCTGCCAGGCGACAAGAGCGTCAGGAGGGATTACAAAGGTTGGCGCCCTCGGTTTTACGGCCTTGGGCTGCAGGGCACAGCAATCGGCATTTTAGGGATGGGAGCGATCGGAAAAGCTATAGCACAGCGCCTAAGTACCTTCGGCGCCATTGTGTCGTACTGGGATCGTCAATCCCTGGACAAAGCCGATGAGATCAGACTGAACGTAAAGCCTCTTGAATTTGACCAGTTGATCTCGTCGTCTACCTTTCTTGTGTGTGCACTCCCGCTTTCGGCCGAAACGAAGCATCTCCTCGGCGCTGAACAACTCGCCAAAATGCCCAAAGGAGCACTTCTTATTAATCCTGCACGCGGAAGCGTGGTTGATGAAGAGGCTGTTGTCGCTGCATTGCAGGCGGGGCGCTTGGGAGGCTACGCCGCTGATGTTTATGAGATGGAGGACTGGGCCAGACCCGACCGGCCTGACAAGGTCCACGGGGGTCTCCTCAATCGCGAACATGATTCGATCTTGACACCCCACATAGGCTCAGCAGTGGCGAAGTCGCGTTTGGCTATCGAGCACGAGGCTGCTGACAACATTATAGATTTTGTCCAAGGCCGAAGACCTCGTGCGGCAATTAACGAGGTTCAACTAATTCCTTGATTAGAGAAAGTAATGTTTAGCCTTTCGCATGTCGCAGCATTCATAGAGGTAATCGAAACTGGCAGCTTTCACGAGGCGTCGCGACGGCTTCAGATATCCCAACCGACTGTCTCACATAATGTGAAACGATTGGAGGATATACTAGGGGTGCGGCTGGTCGAGAGGAGGAAGGACAAGTGTGTGCCGACTCGGCAAGGGCTCGTATTCTTGCCATTCGCACGCAGCCTTTTGACCGTCACGAAGAGATCTCTGGACCGCCTGCACAGCGGCCGGATTACGTTGGGTGCCAGTACTAACATCGGTACCTATATTTTGCCAGTCCACTTGAAGCGTTTACAGGATGCTCAAGGCCGGCCACCTGAGGTGGCCGTTGCCTCAAATCCTGAAATCATCGAAAAGCTCTTGAGGAAGGAGATTGATCTAGCCTTTACCGAATGGTGGGACGATCGAAAAGGATATCAAGCCCGCCTTTGGCGGAAGGAAAAGCTGGTAATAATCGTATCCCCACAGCATAATTGGAGGACGCGAAAAACAATTGAAGCGGCAGAGTTATTTCAAGAGTCCCTCATTGGCGGAGAACGTGGAACCGGTACCGGATCCGTGCTCCGCGAGGCCTTCGGCCAAGCGGCAGAGCAATTCCCAATCTCATTCAATGTCGGGAGCACTGAGGCTGTGAAGCATGCAGTTCGAGCTGGTCTCGGCATTTCGATCGTGATGAGGAGCACTGTCCTCGATGAGCTCGCGTCGGGTAGGCTTTATGAGGTTTCTGTTGAGAATGTGGTTCTCGAAAAGTCTGTGTGGGCTGTACATCCCGTACATATGGAGGATGGTTCACCGGAAGCAATCGCGCTTAAGGTTATACTCGATGCGAGCGCCCCTCTGGGTGACCTAGAGCACGTCCACATTACTCGGGGTCATATCCGCAAGATTTGAAGTAGTTGGCGCATTCCTGCGGCTCGAACATGGTAACGGCCTGGCCGACCGCATCCTTTGGTATCGCCGCCTCAATTCCCGGAGTATCCCATACAAGGGGGACAAGATCGGGGACCGCCCGATTTTCGATGCGTAAGGTTCCCTGCTCCATGTCGCGAATATTCGGCCGTCAGACACATAGTTGGTTTCCATGGATCGTTTGTCATAAACGAGGGTTTTTGAGCATGCCATAGCGCATGCCGTCACGCCCCTTGAATGGCGCGATGGAATCTTCTCAAAACTGTTATAGAAACGGTTGTCGCAAAATGCTATGTGTCCAACGACTTTCAAGAACATTTGGATGGCTATGCGGGTCGGGTACGCCAGGGTCAGCACGATCGATCAAAATCCGGAGCTTCAGCTTGAGGCGCTGAGACGCGCCGGTTGCGAGAAGGTGTTTACCGAGCGCGGGTCAGGCGCTCGCGATGACCGCCCGGAATTGGGCCGAATTCTCTCCGACGTGCTTCGCACTGGTGACACGCTCGTTGTCTGGAAACTCGATCGGTTGGCGCGATCGCTAAAGAAGCTCATCGCGACGGCGGAAGAGTTGGAGCGCGCGAAGATCGGGCTCGTGTCCTTGACCGAGAGCATTGATACGACGACGCCGGGCGGCATGCTGACCTTCCATGTCTTCGGTGCGATCGCCCAGTTCGAACGTGCTCTGATCCGCGAACGCACGACGGCTGGACTGGTCGAGGCGCGGCAACGTGGCCGCAAGGGTGGCCGCCCGCCCGCGATGCGCCCGGGCGATATTGCCGCGGCGCGCGCCCTGATGAAGGAAGGCAGCATACCGGTACGCAATATTGCGCAGCGCATGGGGGTTTCTGTTGCAACCCTCTATCGTCATATCGGCAAGAAGGGTGGCTCTCCCAAAACAGTGGAATCCGAGGACGTCCATGGCTGAGCGGAGAAAGCGGCCGCCCGGAGAGGCTCTTGTCGATCTTCGACGCCGATTGTCGCTGCTTTCTCCCCGTGATCCAGGCCGTACCGAGATTGTTGCTCGTGCCGCCGATGCCTACGGCATCTCGATCTGGACCCTGTATCGGGCGCTGCGGGAGTTGAACCGCCCGAAATCCGTACGGCGCGCCGATCACGGAACCTCCCGGATCGCCCCGCAGCCGGAGATGGAAACCTATGCCGAAATCATCGCGGCCCTGAAGATCAGAACGGCGAACCGGAAGGGGCGGCATATCTCCACGGCGCGCGCCATCAAGCTGCTTGAGGAAGACGGCGTGGTGACGCCCGATGGCCTGGTCCGTGCACCGCCCGGCATCTTGAAACGCGCAACGGTCGATCGGCTGCTGCGTGTTTCCGGCCTGGATTATGCGCGCGTCACCCGCCCGGTGGCTGCCGTCCGATTCCAGGCGCGGCGTTCCAACGAACTCTGGCACTTCGACATGAGCCCGTCCGACCTGAAGCAGGTGGAAGCGCCGCTTTGGGTCGAGGAAGGGCGCGGCCGGCCGACGCTGATGCTGTTCTCCGTGGTCGATGATCGCTCCGGCGCGAGCTATCAGGAATACCGCTCCGTCTACGGCGAGGACGCGGAGTCCGCCTTGCGCTTTCTCTACAATGCCTTCGCCGCCAAGCCTGAACCGGAACTGCCGCTTCAGGGGATTCCAACGACCATCCATATGGATAACGGGCCGGTGAGCCGCTCGCGCGTTTTCCAGTCCGTCATGGGTAGCCTTGGTGTCCGGGTTCTCACGCATATGCCCCCGTCGGACAGCGAGCGGCGCACGCCGGCGCGAGCGAAAGGCAAGGTCGAGCGGCCGTTTCGCACGATCAAGGAAGTGCACGAGACCCTCTATCATTTCCACAAGCCGAAGGACGAAGAGGAAGCCAACCTTTGGCTCAGGCGCGCCTTGGTCACCTACAATAACGGCGACCATCGCACAGAGTCTCATGCACGCATCGAGGATTGGCTGCGGCATCTTCCTCCTGACGGGGTGCGGGCGATGTGCTCCTGGGAGCGGTTCTGCGCCTTTGCGCGCGAACCGGAACGACGGACGGTTGCTGGAGACGCGACCGTATCGGTCGAAGGCGCATCCTATGAGGTCGAGCCCGAACTTGCCGGCGAAACGGTGACCTTGCTCTGGGGCCTGTTCGATCAGGAACTGTTCGTCGAGCATGAGGGCAAGCGCTTCGGTCCATTCCAACCTTCGCGCGGGGCGGTTCCCCTCTTTCGCTATCGCAAATACCAGAAGAGCAAGCTCGAAGAGCGGCTCGACAAGGTGGTGCGCCTGGCAGACCAACTTGGGCTCCCCCGCGCCGCGGTCACCGGCGGGGATCGTCCATTGCCTTCGCTGCCCCCGACCACGGCTGGGCTGAGTGTACGGCGGACACCGTTTCCGGAACCCGCAATAGAGACCGCTTATCCAAATGGCCTCGCAGCCCGTGGGGCCATCGCCGACCAGCTCGGCCGGCCGATCGGCGCGATGAATGCCGGTGACCGCGCCTTCATCAATGAACTGCTTGGAGAAACACTCGACAAAAAGATGATCGCGGCCCGTATCCGCGAACGCTTCCAGGCGCGAAGAAAGGAAGAATGATGCTCGCTGACGTTCAATCCAGTTACGGCCTCGACCGGCCTTTCCAAGGGGCCGGCAACTTTGAGACCGAGCATCAGCGCACGATCATCCGCGAGGTGTGTGCGGCCGTCCAGACCGGTCGGCTTGTCGTGGTCTCCGGCCTGGTCGGTTCGGGGAAAACCCACCTTTTGCGCCGCATCGAGGCCGAACTCACCAAAGCCGGCAAGGTCGCACTCGCCAAATCGCTGGCGGTCGACAAGCGGCGCACTTCGCTGCCATCGCTCATTGAAGCCCTGTTCTACGACTTGTCTCCCGGCGATCGTGCGCAGGTCAAGATCCCCAAGCAGGCCGAGCGCCGGGAGCGCGACCTGCGCGACATCATGAAAAAAGGCAAACGGCCGATCGTCCTCGTGGTCGACGAGGCCCATGACCTGCACCACAAGACCTTAACCGGCCTGAAGCGACTGATGGAGGTGGTCGCCGACGCCGGCGTGCTCCTTTCCGTACTTCTTGTCGGGCATCCCCGGTTGCGCAATGATCTGCGCCGGCCGCAAATGGAGGAGATTGGCTACCGCACGACCATTTTTGACTACGAGGGGATCGGCTCCGCGCGCCGCGACTATGTTGCCTGGCTGCTTGGCGCCTGTGCGGCCGAAGGCGTAAAGGTTGGCGAACTCCTCGAGGAAGAAGCCATCGACCTCATCGCCGAACGTTTGCGCACGCCGCTTCAGATCGAGATGCATCTCACCCTCGCATTCGAGCAGGGCTTTCGCCTCGGCGCCAAGCCGGTTACCGCCGAAATCGTCGAGCAGGTCCTGTCCCGCGCCATCGACGATCTCGAACCGACGTTGACCCGAAATGGTTACGATGCGACGGCTCTGGTCACGCACCTCAATGCTCGGCCGTCGGATATCCGCGCCTTCCTGGCGGGCACCCTTGATCCCGAATATTCCCGTCAGCTGACCGAGCAACTACGACAGGCAGGCGTCCCGGTTTGACCATGCCGTCGCTGGCAATTAATCTGAGCACGTGGGGGATGTTTGCAAGCAGACCCGGATGTTTGCGAGCACATTGGCAAAGAGCGTGAGCACGACGCCCGCTCCATTGTCAGATAATTCGAGCAGAAAATGCCGATGTTTGCGAGCAGAGGCGCTTATGTTGGCAAGCCGCTACAGATAGGTAGCTCATTCGGTGCGTGAGCCACACATAAATGTCGAGCGCCAAGGGCGATTGACGAAGTACGCGCATCGCCCGCATGTCCACCGGCAAAGGGTGCTCGATGCACTCTTTAAAGAACGGTTCGGAAAGCTGTAGGCGCGATTGCCAAGTGCCTGCTTCGTCCTCGGCCTGCGGTTGCCACCATTCGACCTTATCGGCCAGCAGCACGTTTTGCAGCGCCCAGGAATCCTTGCCCTCGTACCGGCACGAAATGATCGCGCTGAAAAGCGTGGTCATGGCGTGCTTCAAGCGGGTGATGTCGCCGCGCTTGCCGCCTGTGCTGTGTAGTCCGAGTTCGTTCAAGTAAGAAGCCAGCGTGTCGCCCAGGCTCAAGACGCGCTCCTTCTTCTGAACGGCTTCGGTCGCAACCCAGGTCAGCAGCAGCCGGGGCAGGGTGCCGTAAGGCAATCCCTCCGGGTGCGCGGTGAGCATGGTCAATGTGAAGTCGCCGTTCTTGCGCACGAACCGATCTTCGGCGAGCCGGCGATGCGGTAGCGTCGCAATGGCGAGCGCGCGGGTCATGAAACCGAGCGTGCCGGCGCTTTTTGCATCCTCGGCCTCAATGGCAAGGTGCGCTTCGATCAGGTCGCGCACGCGCTCGGGTAGCTCGGCATAGCGGTAATCGAAAACGGCCTTGATGGGCGTTTCGATGCGGCGCTTTGCGGCGGCCGGCTTCTCGGCAGGCGGCGTAATGTCTTTGGCCGCCGACTTGAAAGCCCGATAGGGCTTGGCTGTGCCAGCCGGCCGGCCGTCCATCTGGTCGGCCCTCGCGCGGGCTTCGGTCTGCACTCTTGCCAGCAAAGGGAAGTCCTTCGCCAAAATGTCATTGAGCGAGGAAAGCCGTTTCGCCTCTTTCTGATTCCAGCGTTGACGCTCGGCCTGGGCCTTAGCTCTTACGGCCTCGGCCTTGGCCGTGGCCTCGCCCTTCGCCCTGAGTTGCGCCGTCACGTCGTCGGCGTCGCCGATGATCTTGCCCACGGTGGGCACGGCAAGCCGGCGCTTGGCCTCGGCGTTGTCTCGGTGCGCCTGGGCGGTCTTCGCGGCAACCATCGTTGCCGATTCAAGGTCGATGCCGATCTTCACCAGTTCGTCACGGTAGCCGGCTTCGTCGAACACGTCGGCGTCGGTTTTTTTGGTGCGTGTTCCGCCCCGTGTGGTAGATTGTTGTCTGGTCATCGTCGCCTGTCCCTTAAATGTGGTGGTGATGGCAAGCCGGCAGATTGCCCGATCTGCCGGCTTTTCTGTTTCTAGCGCTCATGCTCCGGTCCTTGCTGACCGGCCCGCGTGCGGTCGGTCTGCTTGGCCGGCGTGGCGTTTCCCTTCTGCCTTTCATCTGGCGACTGACGAAAATCCTTCGTCTCGCCCTGGTCTAGCTTCGCCTGGACGTGCTTGCGCACGGTCAGCAGCGCATTGCGCTGCGCGGCGGCGTCGTCCGGCATCTTTGTCTCGAAATACTGCGCGGCCGTGCGCATGGTCTTGTACGCTTCGCGCAATTCGGGATGTAGCTCGATGGCGTCGGCCTCGGGCATCTGCTCGAAGGCGATAGCGCGGCTTGGCCGGATCGCATCGCGCAGCAGGTCCGGCAAGGCGCGGTTGCTTTCAAACTGGTCCATGCTCAACACGACATCGCGCTTTGTGCCGGCGTGCTGGATATGAGGCAGTGCCAGTTCGTTCACGCTGAGGTCGCGGGCGATATAGAGAACATCGCGCCCGCCCGGCGACTTCCCGAAACGATCCCAATCGAGCGTGTAGCCGGACGCCTCGGCAAGCTCGCGGGTGAACTCGCGCAAGGTGCGGCTGTTGCCGTCACTGAATGGGTGGATGTAATCGACTTCGGAATAGAGCTTGCCGATAGCCTTGGTGAACTCGGCCGGCTTGAGCTTCGATAGCTCGGCCGGGTTCGCGCCCTTCAATACGTCATCAAGGCGGGCTTGCGCGGCCTTGTCCATCCGCGAGTAGGCGACATTCGACGGCGCTGCGACCGTCTCAAGGCTGCGGGTCTTGATCCAGTCGTTGCCGGCGGCCACGGCCGGGCGGTACTCGCCCGGCGTGACATCATCAAAGCCCAGGCCGGGAAGGTCTTGGAATATGCGGCGGTTGACTTCTTTCAGGTGTGAGGCGTCGAAGTTGCCGCGCACCGGGTCAAGGCGCAATTCAACGACGCGCTGCCATGTGTGCGTCGCTTCAAGCGCTTGGCGCTGTTCAGCCGAAAGCGGCTTACCGCTCTTGGGCTGATTCATTGCGCACCTTCACGAACTCGGGCAGGTCGATTTCGCCGTTGATGAAGCGCTGTGCGTGCCTCTCGTCGGCCTTGCTGAGTTTGAAGCCTTCCAGGCCGACCGAAGAACGGCCATAGTTCACGGCGTCTTCGCGGCGCTTGCGCTCGGCCGGGCTGATGAGGGAACGGGCCGGAGCGCGCGACCGGGACCGTTCGACATACTCGCGCATGAAATCGCGCAGCACCTGGGCGGCGGGCCGATGCTCTTGCTCGGCGGCTTCCGAAAAGCTCGAACGCAAATCCGGCTCGACCCGGAACGTCATAGTTACTTCTTTGCTCATGGCTCACTCCGTCACTGATTCGGATAGGGCATTGTGCCCGTAACGCCATTGTACTGCAAACGTCATTACATGGTCAATTTAAATAGCCAAAAATACCCTAGCCAATTTACTGTCATTTTCAGAAGACGACTGCACCAATTGACGGGGCGTAACGCCAGATGTGCAGGCGACTCCTGACAACGCAATATCAGAAGTCATCTGCACCAATCTCGACTATGCTCAATACTCGTGTGCACCAAAGCGAGGTGTGAGCATGGCGTCAGACACATCATTGATTGCCGAGCAAGGCGTGGCCACCCTGCCCGATGCGGCTTGGGCGCAGGCCCGGCAACGGGCGGAAATCATCGGGCCGCTGGCAGCGCTTGATGTGGTCGGGCATGAAGCCGCCGATGCCGCTGCTCACGCGCTTGGCCTGTCCAGGCGGCAGGTGTATGTCCTAATCCGCCGTGCCCGGCAAGGTGCTGGGCTTGTGACGGACCTGGCTCGCAGCCGATCCGGCGGCGGAAAAGGCAAGGGACGCTTGCCGGAATCAGTTGAGCGCATCATCCGCGAGTTGCTGCAAAAGCGCTTCCTGACCAAGCAGAAGCGTAGCCTGGCAGCGTTCCACCGCGAGGTCGCGCAGGCTTGCAAAGCGCAAAAGCTGCGGGCGCCGGCGCGCAACACCGTGGCTCTGCGGATCGCCGGCCTCGATCCGCTCAAGGCCACTCGCCGCCGGGAAGGTCAGGATGCGTCCCGCAGCCTGCAAGGTGTCGGTGGTGAGCCTCCCGCCGTGACCGCGCCACTGGAACAAGTGCAGATTGATCACACGGTCATCGACCTGATCGTGGTGGACGAGCGCGACCGGCAACCGATTGGCCGTCCGTATCTGACCATCGCCATCGACGTGTTTACCCGCTGCGTGCTCGGCATGGTCGTCACGCTGGAAGCGCCGTCATCTGTTTCGGTCGGCCTGTGCCTTGTGCATGTCGCCTGCGACAAGCGTCCCTGGCTGGAGGGTCTGAACATAGAAATGGAGTGGCCGATGAGCGGCAAGCCCAGGCTGCTCTACCTGGACAACGCGGCCGAGTTCAAGAGCGAAGCGCTACGCCGAGGCTGCGAGCAGCATGGCATCCGGCTTGACTATCGCCCGCTCGGGCAGCCGCACTACGGCGGCATCGTGGAACGGATCATCGGCACGGCGATGCAGATGATCCACGACGAATTGCCAGGGACGACCTTCTCCAACCCTGACCAGCGCGGCGACTACGATTCCGAAAACAAGGCCGCCCTGACGCTGCGTGAGCTGGAGCGCTGGCTCACATTGGCGGTCGGCACCTACCACGGCTCCGTGCACAACGGCCTGCTCCAGCCGCCGGCAGCGCGCTGGGCCGAAGCTATCGCGCGGACCGGCGTGCCAACCGTCATCACTCGCACCACGGCTTTTCTGGTCGATTTTCTGCCCATCATCCGCCGCACGCTGACCCGCACCGGCTTCGTCATCGACCACATCCATTACTACGCCGATGCGCTCAAGCCGTGGATAGCTCGGCGCGACCGCTTGCCTGCGTTCCTGATCCGGCGCGACCCGCGCGACATCAGCCGCATTTGGGTGCTGGAGCCGGAGGGGCAGCACTATCTGGAAATTCCATACCGCACCTTGTCGCACCCGGCTGTCACCCTCTGGGAACAACGACAGGCGCTGGCGAAATTGCGGCAGCAAGGGCGCGAACAGGTGGATGAGTCGGCGCTGTTTCGCATGATCGGCCAGATGCGCGAAATCGTGTCCACCGCGCAGAAAGCTACGCGCAAGGCGCGGCGCGACGCGGATCGACGCCAGCATCTCAAGGCAACGGCAGTTCTTTTCAAAACCACGCCACCACCGGACGCGGACATGGCTGACCCGCAGGCAGACAACCAGCCACCTGCCAAACCGTTCGACCAGATTGAGGAGTGGTAGCCGTGGAAGAATATCCCATCATCGACTTGTCCCACCTGATGCCGGTGGCCCAGGGCTTGGCCCGTCTTCCGGCGGACGAACGCATCCATCGCCTTCGCGCTGACCGCTGGATCGGCTATCCGCGAGCAGTCGAGGCGCTGAATCGGCTGGAAGCCCTGTATGCGTGGCCGAACAAACAACGCATGCCCAACCTGCTGTTGGTCGGTCCAACCAACAACGGCAAGTCGATGATCGTCGAGAAATTCCGCCGCACCCACCCGGCCAGCTCCGACGCCGACCAGGAGCACATTCCGGTACTGGTCGTGCAGATGCCATCCGAACCGTCGGTAATCCGCTTCTACGTCGCGCTACTTGCCGCGATGGGCGCGCCATTGCGCCCGCGCCCACGGCTGCCGGAAATGGAGCAATTGGCGCTGGCACTGCTACGCAAGGTCGGCGTGCGCATGCTGGTGATCGACGAATTGCACAACGTCCTGGCCGGCAACAGCGTCAACCGCCGGGAATTCCTCAACCTGCTGCGTTTCCTCGGCAACGAGCTGCGCATCCCGCTGGTCGGGGTCGGCACACGCGATGCCTACTTGGCGATCCGCTCGGACGACCAGTTGGAAAACCGCTTCGAGCCGATGATGCTGCCGGTGTGGGAGGCCAACGACGATTGCTGCTCACTGCTGGCCAGCTTCGCGGCTTCGCTCCCGCTGCGGCGACCCTCGTCGATTGCCACGCTGGATATGGCCCGCTACCTGCTCACGCGCAGCGAGGGCACCATCGGCGAGCTGGCGCACCTGTTGATGGCGGCGGCCGTCGCTGCCGTGGAGAGCGGTGAGGAAGCGATCAACCATCGCACGCTCAGCATGGCCGATTACACCGGTCCCAGCGAGCGGCGGCGGCAATTCGAGCGGGAACTGATGTGAAGCCAGCGCCACACTGGCCACTGCATCCGGCTCCCAGGGAAGGCGAAGCCTTGTCTTCGTGGCTCAACCGCGTGGCCCTTTGCTATCACATGGAGGTGTCCGAGCTGCTGGAGCACGATCTTGGTCACGGCCAGGTTGATGACCTGGACACCGCGCCACCACTGGCGCTGCTGGCGATGCTCTCCCAGCGGAGCGGCATCGAGCCGGACCGGCTGCGTTGCATGAGTTTCGCCGGCTGGGTGCCTTGGCTACTGGACAGCCTTGATGATCAGATTCCAGATGCATTGGAAACCTATGCGTTCCAGCTCTCGGTGCTGCTGCCGAAACTCCGCCGTAGGACGCGATCCATCACGAGCTGGCGTGCCTGGCTGCCCAGCCAGCCGATACATCGCGCCTGCCCGCTCTGTCTGAACGATCCGGAGAACCAAGCCGTACTGCTCGCGTGGAAGCTGCCCCTGATGCTGAGCTGCCCACTGCATGGCTGCTGGCTGGAATCCTATTGGGGCGTGCCAGGGCGGTTTCTCGGCTGGGAGAACGCCGACGCCGAACCGCGCACTGCCAGCGACGCGATTGCGGCGATGGACCAGCGTACCTGGCAGGCACTGACGACCGGCCACGTGGAGTTGCCGCGCCGACGCATCCACGCCGGATTGTGGTTTAGGCTGCTACGCACGCTGCTCGATGAGCTGAACACCCCGCTTTCGACGTGCGGCACCTACGCGGGGTATCTCCGCCAAATCTGGGAATGCTGCGGGCATCCGCTGCGTGCTGGGCAAAGTCTGTGGCGACCGTATGAAACCCTGAACCCGGCAGTACGGTTGCAGATGCTGGAGGCGGCGGCAACGGCAATCAGCTTGATTGAGGTGAGGGATATAAGCCCGCCAGGCGAGCACGCAAAGCTATTCTGGTCCGAGCCCCAAACCGGGTTCACCAGTGGCCTGCCGGCGAAAGCGCCGAAGCCCGAACCCGTCGATCACTGGCAGCGTGCAATCCAGGCCATTGATGAGGCCATCATTGAAGCACGACACAACCCCGAGACGGCACGCTCGCTGTTCGCGTTGGCTTCCTATGGTCGGCGCGACCCCGCTTCCTTGGAACAGTTGCGCGCCACCTTCGCGAAGGAAGGCATCCCCCCGGAATTTCTGTCACATTATGAGCCTAGCCTACCCTTTGCATGCCTTAGACAGAATGACGGGTTAAGTGACAAATTTTGACGTGCAGAGCTTCCCGATGCAAACTGTCACATAATCGAACGTATATGTGACAGGTACAAGATGCTGATTGGCTACATGCGAGTATCGAAGGCGGATGGCTCCCAGGCGACGGACTTGCAGCGCGATGCGCTGGTCGCGGCCGGTGTTGATCCGGCGCATCTCTATGAAGACCAAGCGTCCGGAAAACGCGAGGATCGTCCCGGTCTGGCGAGCTGTCTGAAGGCACTACGGCCAGGCGACACGTTGGTCGTTTGGAAACTGGATCGGCTCGGGCGCGACCTGCGCCATCTGATCAATACCGTCCATGACCTGACCGGACGCGGCATCGGCCTCAAGGTGCTGACCGGGCACGGCGCGGCCATTGACACCACGACCGCCGCCGGCAAGCTGGTCTTCGGTATCTTCGCCGCGCTGGCCGAGTTCGAGCGCGAGTTGATCGCCGAGCGCACCGTGGCGGGCCTGGCCTCAGCACGGGCACGCGGCCGGAAAGGCGGCCGGCCGTTCAAGATGACCGCCGCCAAGCTGCGGCTGGCGATGGCGGCAATGGGGCAGTCAGAGACCAAGGTCGGCGACCTGTGCCAGGAACTTGGCATCACGCGGCAGACCCTGTATCGGCATATTTCACCCAAGGGCGAGCTACGTCCAGATGGCGAGAAGCTACTCAGCCGAATTTGATGCCGACATGAGGCGACGTAGCGAAAGCGTGGTTTGTCTCAATTTGACGGCGGCGAACCGCAAGCGTTCGGTTCGCCGCTCGTTTCGGTCGCAGTGCTGGCCCGCGCCTGGAAACGTTGATAACACTCCAGCCCGCAGAAGTGCTCGACGTACTCCGCGCCTTCCGGTGTGAAGGCGGCATCGAGCGGAATTTCCTTGCAGCACACGCAGCAACTGGTGGCGGTCGGATCATTTGCATTCATGGTGGCACCCCTCCATTGACTGACGAAGACGGCGAATGCCGCCGCCGGCATCGGCTTTGCGAACAGAAAGCCTTGCCCGCGCTCGAACGCTTGGGCCCTCCGCCGTAGTCCATCCATCCGGCCGGGAAGCGCTCATGATCTTTCCCTGAATGCCCGCAACGCCCGCGCCAGTGACAGAAGAAACAGGCCGGTCAAACCGAGCGCCGTGATGACCCAATACTCGACAAGGAATGCACCGGCGGTTGTGCCGGCCAGCACGGCAGCGAGGATGGACAGGTGGCAGGGGCAAGTCAGCACGGCCAGCGTGCCCCACAGGTAGCCGGTGAACGGTTTGTGCGTCTCGGCCGGCATGCGCTCGGGGCTGTTCATGGCAAACTCTCCGCATGCTGTGCCGGCGCGGTCGGCATGGCGGCCAACTGCACTTCCAGATTGGCCAACGCTTCGCGCCGGCGTTCGACGAACTGACGCAGCACAGCAAGCTGCGCGGCAGTTTCATCGCAGTTCGCCGCATCCAGCGCCCGGCACAGCCGCGCCAATGCGCCGAGGCCGATGCCCGCCTCGAAGGCGGCCCGCACGAAGCACAGTCGCTGCAAGGCGGCGTCATCGAACAGGCCGTAGCCACCCGTGGTGCAGGCGACTGGCCGCAGCAATCCGCGCAGCAGGTAGTCGCGCACGATATGCACGCTCACCCCGGCATCAAGGGCCAGCCGGGACACCGTGTAGGCGTTCATCGAACACCTCCTTTTGGTCGGTTCACGGCAATGCATATACCGTTTCGCCGAGTTCAATCCGCGCGCTGCGAATCCGATGCCGGTGCCGTAGAACATTGGGTCGATATCCGATCACGGTGTCCTAGATGACATGGTCTGCAACAGATGTCGATTAAACTCCTGGCCCAAGCCGAAAGCCTCGTGGACACTGACGATCGCCAATCCTTCCAATCCTTGATGCTTGGAGGCCCAGTCTTCCGCCGTCGGGACAGATGCAAAGAAATGTACATGGCAACAGAAGGACTGACGAACGTCGGCTGCTTCCTGCGGCAATACCAAGGACACCGCCATGCCGGCAGGTTCGACAGCCTGTATCTCGCTGGGTGAAACCGTAAGCGAAACGGGTGCTCCAGTTGCAGCGCAATGCGACGAGACGCGAGCTGTACGGCCGATTAACGCCGGGAGCATCAGGGTGTCCAGCGCGCACCAGGCATACAGCCGGCGGTTGTCAATTTCCAAGACATGCGACGTCTCGCGCAAGGTGAGGACATAGCCGATGATGTTCCCATCGTTGTCGTATTCGGTACTGGTGGCTTGTTCGAGCACAGCCGCCACTTGCTCAGCGGGCCAGCCAAGAGTCCTGGCAAGCGTAGTTCGCGAAATCGGGCGTCCCTTGGCAAGTTCACCCAGTAGCGCGACCAAGAACTCCGCAAAACCTTTGGGCCGGTTGGTCGGGGTGAGACGTTCTAAAATATATGGGGCGAGCTTCATGGTTCCATCTCCTATTTGAATTGGATAGCGTAACCTTACTTCCGTACTCATGTACGGAGTCAAGCGGTATGGAAAATAATTTGGAGAACCTGACCATTGGCGTTTTTGCCAAGGCAGCCGGCGTCAACGTGGAGACCATCCGGTTCTATCAGCGCAAGGGCTTGTTGCCCGAGCCGGACAAGCCCTATGGCAGCATTCGCCGCTATGGCGCGGCGGACGTGACACGGGTGCGATTCGTGAAATCGGCCCAGCGGTTGGGCTTCAGCCTGGATGAAATCGCCGAGTTGCTGCGGCTCGACGATGGCACCCACTGCGAGGAGGCCAGCAGCCTGGCCGAGCACAAGCTCCAAGACGTGCGCGAGAAGATGGCCGATTTGGCGCGCATGGAGGCTGTGCTGTCTGACCTGGTGTGCGCCTGCCATTCGCGGCAGGGGAATGTTTCGTGTCCGCTGATTGCGTCGTTGCAAGGTGGAACGAGCTTGGCAGGGGCTTCCACAGCTTAGCGTGCTTTATTTTCCGTTTTCTGAGGTGCCCCCTACCAGCAACGCACCGCCGAAGACCGGCAGCAGGAGCGCGAGCAATTCCAGATGGTTAACCGGGGCCTGAAAGACCAGATTGGGGTCGGTTCCGGCTCGGGGCGAAATGACACCCTAAGCGCAAATGTCCTGCCCACATCCTCTCAGGGTTAGATCAAGCCTGCCACAAGTCCGCTCCCAATGAGCAAAATCATAATTGCGACGATGATCTGCACGGTGCGCAGTGTGATTTTCTGCAGGACACGCTTGCCCACGAACGATCCAATGAAGGCGCAGACCGTGCCCATGGCAACCGGCGCAGGCAGTTCCTGAGACCGGGCAAGGTGCTCCGCCAAGATACTCGTTCCATAAGTGATTAGCCGAACTGCATCGACGATAACTGCCGAGACGACCCCGGTGGCAACGAAAGCCTCCTTTGATAGCCCCGTTTTCAGCAGGAAGGCGGAGCGCAACGCACCCTGATTACCGGAAAGGCCGCCGAAGAATCCCGACAGCACGCCTCCGAGTGGCAACAAACGCGGCGAAAACGCAAGCGCTTGAAAGCGGCCACAGTTCCAGTAGGGCGAACACGACAATCAATACGCCGATGACGGCTTTGACCACTGTGATTTCATAGGCCGACCCGCCAAGGGTGTAACTCGCAACGGCTGGCAACTTGTCGAACCAAGTTAGCAGGCTCGCTCCCGCGAGAGCGGCAATCGCAGCCGGGAGCCCGAACCGCGTCACGACGCGCCAATCGGCCTGCTTGGCCATCAGTCCGAATTTGAAGATATTGTTGGCGAAATGCACGACGGCGGTCGCCGCGATTGCCAACGGGACCGGGAAGAACAGCGCGAAGGCCGGCATCAGGATCGTGCCGAGGCCGAAGCCCGAGAAAAGCGTGACGCCAGCGGTGAACACCGCCACAATGCCAATCAGGATAAGCTCAAAGTCTTGTCTTCCTTTTGTAATCGTCTTTCGCTATCGTAAATCGATAGTATGAACCGATTGCTCCGCGAATCAAGAAGGCAGGTGGCATGACAGGGAACCCGTCAAAAATCGCTGCGCCCGAGAAACGGCACTCGCTGAAAATGGAGCATCACGATCTGCTGTCCGGCCTCGTGCGCCTGCATGTGCTCTATCATGCGGCCGAGCGTGAGATTTACGGCCAGTGGATGATCGATGAGCTGGCGAGCCACGGCTACCGCCTGTCTGCCGGGACACTCTATCCGCTGCTGCACAAGATGGCGCGCGACGGCTATCTCACCGTGCGCGAGGAGCGTGACGGCCGCACGGTGCGCAAGCTCTATTCCATTACAGACAAGGGTCGCGAGGGCCTTACCGTGGCCAAGGAGCGCATCCGTGAATTTACCGGAGAGGCGATGAAACGATGACCGACACGACGAACCACAATGAAATCCAAATAAGCAGAGGCTCGGTCGGCGAAGTCTTCACCGCCTTTCTCAAACTTGGCCTCACCTCCTTCGGCGGGCCGATCGCGCACCTCGGCTATTTCCGCGACGAGCTGGTGCTGCGCCGCAAATGGATCGACGAAAAGGGCTATGCCGATCTTGTAGCACTGAGCCAGTTCCTGCCCGGTCCAGCCTCGAGCCAGGTAGGCTTTGCCCTGGGACTGTTGCGTGGCGGGCCGCTCGGCGCGCTTGCCGCCTGGGCAGCCTTCACCTTGCCGTCAGCGATCTTCCTCATGATCTTCGCTTACGGCGCCGCAGTATTTGGCGGCCCGGTCGGCGGCGGCATCATCACCGGCCTCAAGATCGTTGCGGTCGCTATCGTGGCGCAGGCGGTCTGGGGTATGGCGAGGAACCTGTGCCCGGATCGCGAGCGGGCCACAATCGCCCTCGGTGCGGTCCTGATAATCGTGCTTCTGGCGGGCGCGCTTGGCCAAGTGGCGGCGATCGCTGCAGGCGCGGCAGCAGGCCTTCTGGTTTGCCGTAATCATCACGAGGCAGTCACCAGGCACATCAACTTCCCGGTCTCGCGGACCTTTGGGGCAACCTCGCTGGTCCTGTTCTTCGCTTTACTATTTGGACTGCCAATCCTCGCTCCGGCCTTGTCCTCGCAAGGGCTCACCGTATTCGACTCGTTCTACCGCGCAGGCTCACTGGTCTTCGGCGGTGGCCATGTCGTGCTGCCGCTTCTCGAAACGGAAGTGGTGAAAAGCGGCTGGATCAGTCACGATCAGTTTCTTGCAGGCTATGGTGCGGCGCAGGCGGTACCGGGACCACTCTTCACCTTCGCGGCCTATCTTGGAACCTTATTGGGGCCGGAACCTAACGGCCTCATCGGAGCGGGCATTGCCCTGATCGCCGTGTTCCTTCCGGGTTTTCTGATCCTGCTTGGCGTTATTCCCTTCTGGGATAGCTTCCGCCAACGCGAAAGCGCGCAGGCCTTGATGAGGGGTGCCAACGCCGCCGTTGTCGGCATTCTCGGCGCAGCGCTCTACGATCCGGTTTTCACCAGTGCCATCGTCGGCCCTTATCAATTCGCGCTGGCACTTACCTGCTTTGTTCTGCTGATGGCGTGGAAGACCACGCCCTGGATTGTTGTGCTTGTGGCCGCAGCCGGTGGCGTGCTGATCAGCGTGGCCTGACGGTCGCCACAACCGACGAGAGCGACGAAACTTGTGCAAGAACTTTGGTTCCCGACAATGGATTTTTCATGCCATACGATTCTGTCATTGAGCCGATTGTTTCTGCCGCACGCGCACTTCACGCTCTGGCGCATTTGCTTTCCCTGTAGCGCTTGGCAATATCTGCAACCGTATTCTTGCTGATTGCCAGATCGCGGGCGATCCAGCGATAGCTGCGGCCTTCCGCGATGAGCGCCAGTACTTTCGGGGCGAGCCTGTCCGACTTTGGGCGCTGACCGGGCTGTCGTCCAAGCCGTCTCCCGCGTGCCTTGGCTGCGGCAAGTCCGGATTTCACGCGCTCGCTGATGAGATCGCGCTCGAACTCCGCAATCCCGGACAGAAACGTCGCGAGCATCCGGCCGTGCGGGCTGGCCAAATCGAAGGTCATGCCGCTCATGGCGATCACCGAGACCTTCCGACTTTCCAGTTCACGCAATGTGTTGAGAAGATCGATCGTAGATCGTCCCCATCGGGAAAGTTCGGTGACCAGAACCAGATCGATGCCTCTGGCCTGGGCGAGCGCCATGACCTTCTTCCGTTCGGCTCGATCCAGCTTCGCTCCGGAGCTCGTCTCTTTGTAGACACCGGCGATCGTGTAGCCGGCACGCTCGGCAAAGGAAGTGAGATCTCGCTCCTGTCGTTCACAGGACTGATCAGCTGTCGAGACACGGCAATAGATGGCGGCGCGCTGTCCCAATTGAACCCTCGTGGATTTTGGTGCCGGAAGACCTTGATTTGTAGGGGCCAATTGTTGTCCAAAACAGACTAAACTTCAATGGGGACAATTCTGGTATGCCACGACGACATATTCTCACCGAGCGACAGCGCTCGGCACTCTTCGACTTGCCAACCGACGAATTGTTGCTGCTCAGGCATTACACACTGGCCGACGACGATCTGGAACATATCCGTGAACGGCGTAGACCGGAAAATCGGCTCGGGTTCGCTTTACAGCTCTGCGCCCTTCGTTATCCCGGTCGTGCGCTGACACCCGGCGAGCTGATCCCGCAAGAAGTTCTGTCCTTCATCGGAGCGCAACTCGGTGTTCCGGCCGATGCGCTTCTCACTTACGCCACTCGCCGCCAAACTCGTCAGCAGCATATGGAAGCCTTGCGCGAGATTTACGGTTACAAGGCGTTCGCAGGCCGTGGCGCCCGCGATTTGCGAGACTGGCTTTTCGATCAGGCCGAAGATGCCAGGTCCAACGAAGATCTGGCGCAGCGCTTCGTCTCGCAATGCAGGAAAATGGTGACGATCCTGCCAGCGGTGTCCACGATAGAGCGCCTGTGCGCGGATGCTCTCGTTGCCGCCGAGCGACGCATCGAGACACGAATTGCCGACCGGCTCGACCTTGATGCGCGTGAGCGCCTGGACGGGCTTCTGACTGAAATGGTGAACGGAAATATCAGCCGCTTCATCTGGCTTCGCCAGTTCGAGGTCGGCAGCAATTCCGCGTCAGCGAACCGCTTGCTTGATCGGCTGGAGCTCCTGCGCGGTCTGAAGATCGATCCTCAGATCCTCGTGGGTATCCCGCCACACCGCATCGCGCGCCTGTGTCGGCAAGGCGAGCGCTATTTCACTGACGGGCTGCGCGATATCAGCTCTGATCGAAGGTGGGCGATCCTCGCCGTTTGCGCCGTCGAATGGGAAGCGGCAATTGCCGACGCCATCGTCGAGACCCACGACCGCATCGTCGGGAAAACCTGGCGGGAAGCCAAACGACTTCATGACGAGCGGATTGCCAGTTCCAAAGCGGCCGTCACTGATACGCTTCGCGCTTTCACGGCGTTGGGAGCCTCATTGCTGGAAGCCCGCGACGATGGCGTTCCGCTGGAAAATGTATTGGCGCGATCAGCTGAATGGCATCAACTTGAACAATTGGTCGCGGCAGGGACGCAGCTTACCAGCACGTTGGCAGACGAGCCACTCGCTCATGTAGGACAAGGTTATCATCGCTTCCGTCGATATGCTTCAAGGATGTTACGATGCCTGAGGCTCAAGGCCGCGCCGGTAGCCGAACCATTGATTGTAGCTGCGAAAGCCATCGGTGAAACGCGTGCGCCGACACCAACCAGTGTGTCCTTCTTGCGACCGAATTCGAAATGGCATCGTCATCTCCGCGCGCAAGATGGGAATGACAACCGCTTATGGGAGGTTGCGGTCCTCTTCCATCTTCGCGATGCTTTCCGATCGGGTGACATATGGCTCGATCATTCCCGCCGATACGGTGATCTCAAGCAGGTCCTTGTACCGTTAACCTCGGCGCAGGCAAACGCCAAGCTGGCAGTTCCCATTGATCCTCAAGCCTGGCTGACAGATCGCAAAGCCCGTCTTGCGGACGGTTTGAAGCGGCTGGCGCGTGCCGCTCGGGATGGGACTATTCCCCATGGCAGCATCGAAGATGGAACGCTGCGCATCGATCGGCTCACCGCGGACGTTCCCGAAAACGCAGAGGAGCTTGTTCTCGATCTTTATCGTCGAATGCCGGCGGCGCGGATCACGGACATCTTGCTGAAGGTTGATAAGGCGATTGGCTTCTCCGACACCTTCTCCCATCTGAGAACCGGAGCGCCATGCGCCGACCGGGTCGGCTTGCTGAACGTCCTTCTCGCCGAAGGACTAAATCTTGGCCTCCGAAAAATGGCGGAAGCTTCAAACACACATGATTACTGGCAGCTCTCGCGCCTCGCCCGCTGGCATGTCGAGAGCGAGGCTATGGACCAGGCGCTGGCAATGGTGGTGACCGCGCAGGGGAAGCTTCCGATGTCCCGGTTCTGGGGCACGGGCACGACTGCATCAAGCGATGGTCAGTTCTTCCCGTCGGCCCGGCAGGGCGAGGCCATGAACATGGTCAACGCCAAATACGGCAATGAACCCGGGCTGAAAGCCTACACCCACGTCAATGACCAGTTCGCGCCGTTTGCGTCACAGACGATTCCCGCAACGGTCAGCGAAGCACCGTACATCCTCGACGGCTTGCTGATGAATGAGGCAGGTCGGCAGGTTAGAGAGCAATATGCCGATACGGCCGGCTTTACCGATCACCTCTTCGGCATCAGCGCCATGCTTGGCTATCGCCTCATCCTGCGTATTCGTGATTTACCATCGAAACGGCTCTACGTGTTCGCCCCCGCAGCAACGCCGAAGGATTTACGCGGCCTGGTCGGCGGCAAAATCCGGGAAGAGTTGATCGTCGCAAATTGGCCTGATCTATTCCGGTGCGCCGCCACGATGGCTGCCGGCAAGATCAGGCCGAGCCAGTTGCTCCGGAAACTGGCGTCCTATCCCCGACAGAACGATTTGGCGGCGGCTCTGCGCGAGATCGGACGCGTCGAGCGCACTCTCTTTATTATAGAGTGGATTCTCGACACCGATATGCAGCGGCGCGCCCAGATCGGCCTCAACAAGGGCGAGGCTCATCATGCACTCAAGAATGCCTTGCGCATTGGCAGGCAGGGTGAAATCCGGGATCGAACCACGGAGGGGCAGCATTACCGGATCGCCGGGCTGAACCTGCTCACGGCGATCATCATTTACTGGAACACCGTCCATCTCAGCCACGCCGTGGTCGAACGACGAAACGAGGGCCTTGATGTCCCGCCCGAGCTCTTAGCCCATATCTCTCCTCTGGGCTGGGCGCACATCCTGCTCACCGGCGAATATCTCTGGCCCACGGAGGCAAGCGCTTAGGGTGTCATTCCGCCCCGAGCCGGAACCGACCCCAGCCAGAGGCTGTAAGTTCCGATGTTGAGCAGGATGAAGCCGGTACAAGCGGTGGAAACCCTCTCGCCCTGTCTCGCAATCAGGAGGATGACGAAAACGCCGAGCAGCAGACTTCCTATTCCGCCGCGCTGGTCGAGGAACTGACGGCGATCCGCACCGCCGCAATGCGCAATGAACTGGTCCTGCGTCCCGAGCTTGCCCTTGCCGTCATGCTCTACCCGCTGGTCCTGAATACCTTCCTCACCGGGCGCACCTATTGGCGGATCGGATCGGCGGTCGAGGTCAGCGGCCAGTTGAAGGACCTCAGCCCGTCGATCAAAGAACCGGAGGCAAGTGCAGTCCTCAACGAGTGGACCCGCATTCATGAGGCTTGGGGCTACAAGCTCCCCGGCGATCCGGCCGATCTTTGGGAATGGCTGCTGGAACAGGATCAGACCGAACTCATGGAGCTTCTGGCCGTCGTCACCGCCGCAAATATCAATGCTGTCGAGGCCAAGCACGATCACGACCGCGAACGCCTCGCCCATGCGGATCGGCTTGCCGCAGCCTTGAAGCTTGACATGAAGCAGCATTGGAAGCCGGAAGCGCCCTTCCTCTCCCGTCTGTCGAAAGCTCAGATTGCCGAGGTGATGGAGGATGCCGGTTGCACGAAGTCTTCCGTCAAGGCGGCAAGCAAGGCCCCGAAGGCCGAGGCCGTGGAGATGGCGGAAAAGGCGCTGGCCGGAAAGCTATGGCTCCCGGGTGTGTTCCGCTCGACCGTTCAGGATGAGCATCAGCCGGAAACCTCCCCGATGGTATCGGCAGCCGAATAGTGGAACCGGAGCCCTCACGACATTGGAAACCCGGCCTTCGTGCCGGGTTTTTCCCGTATAAAAAGCTAGCAGCTTGCAATCTGCTTATATGCTGATGACGAAGCGGATGGCTGGTTCCGGCCGGGATCGACCCGCCCGCAACCAGTCGAGAGGCGCCCGCGCCCCGCCTCTCGCGCTCTCCATCCCGCCCGCCATGGCCCGAATCTCTGCCGTTGACGCTGGCAGAAGGTCTTGAAACTTGCTAGAACCGCTGTGAACGCAGGATTTTCTGAAGAAAAATGCGTTTGGGGTAGGCAAAACTATTACCCTACGGTGGGTGATCAATCCGGCCCAGGTGGGGGCCAAAACGTCACCACTAAACAGCGCAATGCATTCAGCGCTATAAGCCAGGTAGACGAAACACGGGTAGGCAGGTGCGGTAGAATTCTAGCCTACCGTCGCTCAGGACACCTATTGAAGCGGCGGCTTTCTTCCCTCACATTCTCACTACATTCAATGTTTGCGAGATTTCCAATGATCGCCCAGGACAACACCGTCGTCGCCTTTCCGGCCAAGCCTTCCGACCCCGCACCCAGTAGCTTCGAGAAGATCTGGGGCAAGAAGGTGAAAAGCCATGGTTACGCCGCCATCCCCACGATCCTCATCCGCTCCCAGCATCGGCTCGGCATCAACAGCACGCAGTTCTGTCTGCTGATGCACCTGCTCGATCTCTTCTGGTCGCCGGATCGTCCTCCCTTCCCCACCAAGCAGCAGCTCGCCGACCGCATCGGCATCAAGCCCTCCTCCATCAAGCCCAACATGAAGGCCCTGGAGAAGGCAGGTCTCATCCAGCGGGTGCAACACAAGACCTCGGCAGGGGATTGGGGTGCCAACACCTATCACCTCGATGGCCTGATCCAGCGCATCAAGGATCTGGAGCCCGACTTCGACATGGAGAAGAAGAAGAGGTTGGCGGAGAGGAAGAGGGTGGAGACCCCGAAGGGTAAGCGCTCCAAGGAGTGACCAGGCACTCCCTCAGAAATGAATTACCCCGGCCGCATGCCTAGGGCAGAGACGGTACCGGGGTTTACGAAGCAAGATATATACAGGGGTGGGGGACAAATCAACCCCCCGGGACCTACGATGACCACCATGAGTACAGACGAGACCATACCCTATGAGGGCCTAGAGGATACCCTGTCGGCCGACAGGTTCGGCACCTACTTGGGTTGGGCCGGGGCAGACCGCAACAAGGCCGTTGCCCTCTACACCCTCAATGCCCTGCTGAGCGAGAGCCTGCATCTGCCTCTGCATATGCTGGAAGTGGCCCTGCGGAACCGCATCCATCAGGTCATGTCCAAGGCCCATGGGGAAAATTGGTTCGATATGCCCGAACACCAGCTGAACCCCACCCAGGTCGACATGCTCGCCAGAGCCCGCGAAGACCTTGCCGAGAAGGGTAAGGATGACACACCTGCCCGCATCGTGGCAGCGCTGACCTTCGGCTTTTGGACCGCCATGCTCGGCAAGGAATACGAGAACTTGTGGCAGCAGACCCTGAAGGACATCGCCAGGCGCGAGGATGGCAAGGGCCTTCGCCGCAAGGATTTCACAAAGTCATTGAGCGCGATCCGGACGTTGCGCAATAGGCTGGCCCATCATGAAACCGTGCTCTATTGGGATTTGCGCAAGCACTACGCCAACATCCTCCAGCTGATTATTTGGTTGTCGCCGGTGGCGGCCGACTGGTGCCGCGCTTATTGCAGGTTCGAGAGCATTTACCCGGTGGAAGGGGTTGTCCTTGAGGCATAAGGACCTTGCCGAGCGAGGCGGCTGGCTCACTTGGAAATTGTAGAAACCTGCAACCCGCAAATTTGCACCTTGCAGAATCAGCACGAATCGGCGTTTCTAGTAACTATGAATCGCGCACCTACACCTGTTCGAGAAAAAGTTGCCGCCCATCGCCAGCGTTTGCGGGAGGCTGGGCGTGTTTTTGTCAACACAGACCTGCCCGCCGACTTGGTGGACTGTCTTGATAAGATCAAGGCCAAACGTGGTGCGGCATCACGTGCGCAGCTGGTCGAAGAAGCTTTGAGGTTATTAATCGAAAAAGAAACAAGGGCATAACGAAAAAACCCCTCGCCGCTGGTAACGGCTAGGGGTTTTTGGTCAGTTAAGACGTAGGCTTTTTGGGAGCCCTGACTTCAACTCCCAACATAGTCGAGCGTTCACGAACCGGCAAGGGGTATCCTTTGCCGGAACGATGAATCTTTGTCTGCTGTCCACAGTGATGCCCGC